>CAZKPC010000009.1:0-41579 GCA_964554565.1 uncultured Halobacteriales archaeon | reverse complement strand
ACTGGTGCTCACAGGGCATCAGCGGGATGTCGACGTCGACCATCGCGCCGAACAGCGGCGACCAGATGTTGGCGGCCACGAGCACCTGATCGACCGAAATCCGGCCCCGATCTGTGACGACGGCCGTGACGCCGTCGCCCGCTGTTTCGATGTCGGTGACCTTGGTCTGCCCGTGGAAGGTGGCACCGTTCGCCCCTGCCCGTTCCCGGAGCCCGCGGAGGAGTTCGACCGGGCGGATCAAGCCCGCTTCCGGGCTGAGGAACCCGCCGACGAGCGGGTCGTCGTCCAGGAGCGGTACGTGCTCGAGCATCTCCGCGGGGGAGAGCAGCTCTCCTTCAGGGATGTCCCAGGAACGGCTGTAGTCATAGAGCCGTTTGGCCTGCTGCCACCGGGCGTCCGTGGTCGCTAACTCGAGGAGCCCTTCGGCCCGATAGGCGTCGAGCTCGCTATAGAGGCGACGCGAATAGGTCGCGAACTGGCTCATGACCCGGCTGCTGGACGTTTCGACCAGGCCGCCGGGCGCGTGCACCGTGGACCCGCCGGGGATCTCGATGTCACCCATGTCCACCACGGTCACGTCGGTCGCCCCGTGCTGGGTGAGGTGGTACGCCGCGCTACAGCCGACCACCCCGGCGCCGATCACCAGAGTGCCCGTGCTGTCGGGTAAGGAACGGCCCTCCGTCATGTCAGTGCAGAGTGTGACGGCCCTCTTAAAACCTCAACCGTGTTCCGCGAGACGACGGTGATCTCCGACCCGCTCGCGATGGACTGCTGGCTGGAGGGCCCCCGGTTGTTGACGGTGGCGTAGCGGATGGTGATCCAGACGACCCGGCGGCCGGATCCTACCGGAACCCGGACTCCCGCGGCCAGAGTTGTGGGAACGCGTCCTCCAACACGCGTCGACCGATTTCGAACTGGCAGTCCGACACCGGCTCGGCGATACAGAGCAGCACGAACCCCGCGTCCCGCTGCTCCTCAGTGAGGGCGGTCGGCTCCAGTTGATACCGGACCTCGCCGTCGAGCAGCCGAGCGATGCAGCGGACACAGGAGCCGTCCCGACAGCCGTACTCCATGTCGAGGGCCGCCGCGTCCGTGGCCGCGAGCACGCTCTGATCCGGGGGGACCTCGAAGCGCCCGACCCGGCGGTCGTCCTGGATCAGGGTAACCCGGGACCGGTTGGCCTGCCCCGCCATACGGTACAGCGCTCGGGGGAACCCCGCTTAAACGTTGACGGACTCGGTCCCCGCCAGGGCGTTTGGTGTGCGCCGACAGCGGATCGGGCAGACCGGCCGTGGTGGGGGTTTTTTGGGATATCCATCGTCTGTAGAGCCATGAGCAGCTATCACTCGGGGGAGGTACCCTCCGACCGGGTTCGCGACATCATCGACGAAACCGGCCGGATCACCGAAACCGGCAAGCTGCCGAAACGGATCCACAACGACGAGGAGGTACACGCCCTCGAGTTGGAGCGGGTCTTCGGGGAGTCCTGGATCCTGATCGGGCACGAAACCGAAATCCCCGAGCCGGGGGATTACGCCAAGCGGTACGTCGCCGACAGCCCGTTCATCTACGTGCGGGACGAGGAGGGCGAGGTGCGGGTGCTGTTCGACTCCTGTCGGCACCGCGGCACGACCGTCGTCCGGGCCGAACAGGGCAACACCACCCACTTCCGGTGTCCCTACCACAACTGGACCTACAAGAACACCGGTGAGCTGGTCGGCGTCCCCCGAAAGAACCAGTGTTTTCAGGGCCTCGAGACGGACGACTACGGCCTCCAACCGGCGCCGCGGGTGGACGACTACGGCGGGCTCGTGTTCGCCGCCCTGTCCGATGACGCGCCGCCCCTCGATGAGTACCTCGGGGACTTCACCTGGTATCTCGACCTCCTGCTCAAGGCCACTGAAGGGGGCGTGGAGGTCGTCGGCGAGCCGATCCGCTGGGAGGTCGATACCAACTGGAAGATCGGCGCCGACAACTTCACCGGGGACTCGTACCACACGCCAGCGACCCACCAATCGGTCCTCGATCTCTCCCTGTTCCCCGAGGAGCTCTCCGGCGAACGGTCCACCCGGACCGGCCTCGACATCACGGATTGTGGCGGTCATTCGGGCATGATCGCCTTCCTCGAGGACGCGGTCAACCCGGGCTATCCGGAGGAGGTGTTCACCGACGAGCACCTGTCGGCGGAACAGCATGACCTCGTCACGCGCATGGTCGACTTCGTCGGCACGGTGTTCCCGAACATGTCGGTCCTGCAGGCGCCCTTCACGCCCGATCCGGAGCACCGCGAACTGACCTCGTTCCTGAACATCCGGAAGTGGCGCCCGATCGGCCCCAAGCAGACCGAGATCTGGAACTGGATCCTCGTCCCGAGTTCGGCGTCCCCGGCGTTCAAGCAGCGGGCCTACGATACGGGGATCTCCACGTTCAGCGTCTCCGGGAACTTCGAGGTCGACGACTTCGCCGTCTGGGACGGCATCGCCGAAGCCGCGGGCTCCACCTTCACCAAAATGACCGAGCCCCGGGGCAACTACCAGATGGGCATGCCCGACATGGCCGACATCGAGGACGTCTCCGATGACTGGCCGGGCCCCGGAACGGTCTACGACACCAACTTCGAGGACGGGACGCTCCGCACGTTCTACGACAGCTGGCATCGGGCGATGACCGGACGATCGATCGGGGACGAATGACGGTCCCTGAAGCCCCCGAACTCCGGCTGGAGTGCGAGACGTTCCTCTATCACGAGGCTGAACTCTTGGACGACGGCAAGCATCGCGAGTGGCTCGACCTCCTCACCGAGGACATCCAGTATCGGGTGCCCCGCCGGGTCACGCGGGAGCGTGGCGCCGAGGGCAGTGATTTCAGCCGGGAGGGCTACCTTTACCGGGAGGACCATGGCACGCTCTCGACGCGGATCAAACGGCTGGAGAAGGAGTACGCCTGGGCCGAGAACCCGCCATCGAGAACGCGGCGGCTCGTTTCGAACGTCCGGGTTCAGGAGACCGAGGACGACGAGTACTCGCTCCGGAACAACCTCCTGCTCTTCCGGAACGAGAAGGACCAGCAGGACCACGACCTGATCGCCTGCGAACGGGCGGACACGATCCGGCGAACCGCCGACGGGCTCCGGCTGGCCGACAGAACGGTCTATCTCGATCAGACCGTGTTCCCGTCGAAGAACCTCTCGTTCTTCCTATGACCGAGGAGGGAGCGGCCCCGATCGGGGTCGACGTGCGGAGACTCACCATCGTTCGCGGCGAGGGGACCGCGGTCGTCGTCAGCGAGGTGGAGACGCCGAAGGGCGTCCGACTGCAGCTGGAAACCGAGGACGGCGGAGCACGAATCCGGTTGGACGCTGTCGCCCTCGAGTCGCTCACCTGGCAGGACGACGCGTCCTTCGAGCGGTTACTGAGCGAGGATGACGAGTCGGCTGAGACGCTCGTAACGGCCTACGAGAACTCGACGACCACGATCCCTCTCACCCAGATCACCAACGAGTTCGGACACGTGAACGTCCGCGAACTCGAAACCCCGGACGGCCCGCTGTTGGAGCTTGACGCCCAGAACATGGCCTACTCCGTCCAGTTGAACGCGGCGGCGTTGGCGGCGATCGCCGAGCAATCGATCGACGTCTTCGGGACGCTGATCCGCGAACAGATCGAATAAGATCCCGAGAGCCGGGAGGCTGCCTCGGGAGTCGGCCGCTCCATCGAAGTATCAGGTCTGTGAACAGAGTGAAACCGAGTCGGAATCGCGAGAGCGAGCCGAATCAGGCGCGCTGGCGCTGCCGTTCCTGGCGCCGCTCCTCGAGGAGTTCGGTCGCCACGTCGACGGCCTTGCTCGCGTTGTCCCCGTAGCCGTCCGCGCCGATCTCGTCGCGCCACTCCGGCGACGTCGGCGCGCCGCCGACCATCACTTTGAGATCCTCGCGATAGCCTTCCTCCGCGAGGAGCTCGATGACCTCCTCCTGATGGTCCATCGTCATCGTCATCAGCGCCGACATCCCCAGGATGTCGGGCTCGTGTTCCTTCACGGCCTCCAGGAACTCCTCGTTGGGGACTTCCACGCCCAGGTCGATCACGTCGAAGCCGTTCGCCTTCAGCATCGTAATGAGGATGTTCTTCCCGATGTTGTGGATGTCCTCGTCCACCGTCCCGATGACGAACAGGCCCGACTTGTCCTCCTCCCCGAGGTCCATGTCGGAGAGGAGCGGATCGACGTGTTGGACGCCGGCCTGCATGCAGTCGGCGGACATCGCGAGTTCCGGCAGGAAGACCTCGCCCCGGCCGAAGCGGTCACCGACCGTTTTCACGCCGCGCGTCAGGCCGTCCTCGAGGATCCGGAGCGGGCTGTACCCCTCGTCGATCGCTTGCAGCGTGAGGTCCTCCGTCCGGTCCTCGTCAAGATCAATGATCGATTGCTGGATCTCGAGCAAGAGCTCGTCCTCGACGTCGCCCGATCGGTCCTCAGCCTGATCGAGATAGTCATCCTTCTCATCATCCGCCATCGCGATCAATCACCGTGACACGGGTTACCTCGTTGACCGCATAAAGGTTACTGCACCCGTACCGGCCCGGGTTTTCCAAGCGAGCGTTTCACCGTTCCTGCGCTGGGAGCGGGCGCGAGACGGGTGATCGCCCGGGATCCGAAACCGGATCCGAAAGCGATCAGCGATCGACCGGATGAAAAGCGTTAACTGCACACTCAAATCAAATACTGCGTGTTCACGTTCGACGCCGAGCAGGAAGTCTACGATATTGCCGGGGTGAAGATCGGCGGGCAGCCCGGGGAGTATCCCACGGTGATGGTCGGGAGCATCTTCTACAAGGGCGATCAAGTCCTCGAGGACCCCGAAACCGGCGAGTTCGACGAGGAAGCCGCGGAAGCCGCTATCAGGAAGGTCGAGGAGGTCTCCGAACGCACGGGGAACCCGGCCATCCTGGACGTCATCGGGGACAGCCCGGAGGCCCTGATCAAGCACGTCGACTTCGTCGCCGAGGTCACCGATCTGCCGATGTTCATGGACGGGCCGACCCCCTCAATCCGGGCGGAGGCCGCCAAGCACGTCGGCGAGATCGGCATCCAGGACCGCGTCATCTACAACTCGATCGAGTCGAGCACCAAGGAGGCGCAGACGGAGATCGACGCGATGGCGAACGCCGGCATCGAGGCCGCCGTCATGCTGAGTATCGATACGGGGAACCTGTCGCTGCAGGGCCGCTTCGACGCCCTCGAGAAGAACCTCGAGATGGCCAAGGAGGCCGGCGTCGAGAAGTTCCTCGTGGACCCGGCCGTCATCGACATCCCGGACTCCGGCTTCGTCGCGAAGGCGATCTACGAGATCAAGGACCGGTACGGGCTGCCGGCCGGCTGCTCGCCGCACAACGAAGTCATCCGCTGGGAGCTGAACGACCCGCTCAGCGAGGACTCCAAGCAGCTCCGCCAGGCCGTCGCCAACTCGGTCATCGTGTTCATGGGCGCGGACTTCAACCTCTACGGCCCGGTCCACGGCGCGAACGAGATGTACGAAGTGATCTCCTCCGCCGACGCGTATGTCGGCTATGGCGCCCAGATGGGCGAGCAGCGGCGGCCGGCCCAAGACCACCCGCTCTACAGCATTTTCCGGAAGGGCTGACGCCTGGACAGCCCCTCGACGAAACCCCTGGAACCGATCAGGGCTCGCTCGGTCCTTCCCCGGCCAGGAGGTCCTCGAACGCCGCCGTCTCGCCATCCACGACCGTGAGGGCCACTTCGTCCTGATCAGACTCCGTGCGCAATCGCCCGATGAAGGCCCGGACCGCCTCGGCGTACTCGTGATGGAAGGGATACAGGTCGCCGGTATCGACCAGGACGACCCGCTCGTAATGGTCGACGATCGACCGGAAGAAGTCGTCGGCCAGCTCGGCCGAGGCCGGGGCTGGCCGTTGGCGCGCCTCATCGAAGCGTTCGCCGCGATGCCAGGTGTATCGCAAGTCGGCGTGCCGATCGGCCGCCGCCTCGAACTGCGCCAGTAGCGCGGCCAGGTCATCCCGATACAGCCGATAGAGCTTGTAGCTGTCCACGCCGCAGTCGATCCAGCCGCGTGTCAGATAGAGCGTCCCGGGCGCCTTGTTCTCGCCGAACTCGTTCTCCCCAGCGCCCAACACGGTGGAGACACAATCGGCGGCAGGTGACACCTCGAGGGCGGCGTGGCGGGTGGAGAGCTGGGATCCAGCATCGCCCAGCGCATAACTCACCACGATCCGGTCGGCGCCCGGCCTGTCGAGCTCGTCGATGGCGGCCTGCACCCGATCGCGGATGGCTTCCGACAGCGGGACGTTGACGGGGAACTCGTGGAGTTCGGCCGGCACGTACCGGACCGCGGCGTCGGGTGCGAACCGCTCGACGAGGTTGTAGAGCGCTTCACAGGCCACGATCCCCGGCATCGGCCACCGGTTGTTCGGGGGCGCGCATAAGGCTACGGTGACTGGAGCCATCGGTCGTCCTCGCGAGTCATGAGGCCATCAATCCGATCAAGCCGCGGCTGCGGTCACGTCGGGATGTCGTCGAGGTTTCGCAGTTCCTCGATCCGCTCCTTGACGTGGGGGTAGCGGTCGAAGTCCTTGTGGGGCAGGTACATCGCATCCAGGAAGTGGTCCCGGAAGACGTCGGTCCCGGCGATCTCGTAGTAATCGACCTCGTCCAGGATCCGCTCGGCCTCCGCCCGGTTGTCCGTGTCGAGCAGCGCCAGCTGCGAGCCGATGCCGGCCGCGTTCCCGAGGAAGTCGACGAGCTCCAGGTCGACGTCGGGATAGAGGCCGATCGTCATGGCGGCTTCCGGATCGATGTAGTTGCCGAAGCCCCCCGCCAGCACGACCCGTTCGACGGTCTCGACGTCCAGCTCGTCTAATAGCACCAGCGTGCCGGCCTGGATCGCGGCCTTGGCCATCTGGATCTCCCGGATGTCGTTCTGCGTGATGACGATGTCCGTCCCGAGGTCGGCGTCCGCGGCAGACACCAGGACGTATTCCAAGACCTCGTGCTCGTTCTCGCGGATCCGATCGTGGTCGCCGACCGCGTCCCGGAACTGGCCGCGTCTATCGACGAGGCCGACGATGAACATCTCGGCCAGGGCGTCGATCACCCCCGAGCCGCAGACCCCGTTCGGCGCCCCGCCGCCGATGGTTTCCACCGTGGGGGCGAAGGTCTCCCGATCGATGTCGACCGCCTCGATCGCCCCGTCCTGGGCCCGGATGCCGTGAGTGATCTCCGCCCCCTCCAGGGCCGGTCCGGCCGGCGCCGAGGTAACCCACATGCCGTCCTTGTTCCCGACGGAGATCTCCCCGTTCGTGCCGATGTCGATACAGACCGTGAGCTCGTCGGCCTTGTAGTGGCCGGACACCAGGAGCACCGACACCTTGTCCGGGCCCACCCAGCCCCCGCTGATCGGGAGCCAGGTCAGGTAGCCGGCCGGGTTGATATCGATGCCGAGCTCTCTGGCCTTGACCTGGAGCGCGGCGTGATTGGCGGGGACGTACGGCGATCCGGCCACGTAGGAGGGCTCGATCCCGAGGAACAGGTGGTGCATCGCGGTGTTGCCGACGAACACCGCCTCATAGATGTCGGTCGCGTCGATGCCAGCCTCACGGGTCACCTCGGCGATGCACTCGTTGATGCCGTCCAGGATCGCGGTCTGCAGCTCCTCGCGCCCGTCGTCCTGGCGCCGCGTGTGCCGCACCCGCGTCATGATGTCCCCGCCGTACCGGCTTTGCGGGTTGAGTTTCGAGCTGACGGCCAGCTGCTCGCCGGTGCGCAGATCCAACAGATACACCGCCACGGTCGTCGTCCCGATGTCGATCGCGAGTCCGTAGACCGACTCGTCGAGTCCGGGCGAGACATCGATCACCTCGTCCCCGCCGTATACAGTGGCGGTGACGGCGAACCCGCTATCGGCCTCCCCGGCGCGAAGCTGGTTCGGCAGCTCCTGCTGAACGAGCCGGTCCACGTCTGTCACGGCGAGGTCATAGGCCTCCGCCAGGCCTTCAGCCAGCCGTTCCCGGTCGGCGATGTTGTCTTCGAGGGACGGTTCGGCGAGCTGGAGCCGGTAGTGTCGGACCGCCGGATCGAGGGTAACGTCGAGTTCGATCCCTTCCGTGAGGACGACGCCGCCGGTCTTCTGAGAGGAGCTCGGGACGGTGGTCTCGACGTGCCCGTTGGGGCGATCCACGGCCGCCCGACAGGACAGCCGGTATCCCTCGGCGAGCTCCGACTCGCTGAACAGCTGCTCGTCCGCCTGACTGGGGGCCGTCAGGCAATCGGCGCCGTCGTCCACGATGACCTTGCAGGTGCCACAGAGGCCCTCTCCGCCGCACAGGCTCTCGATGCTGAGGCCATTCTCCTGGGCTGTTTCCAACAGCGTTTGTCCCTGTGGGACGGCGCCCTCCTTGCCCCACGGCTGAAAGCGGACCGTCGTGTCGTCACTCATGCCGACCCCCGATCTCGCATCGCGTGGCCGTTCGACAGCGATCGGCAAAAGGATACCGTGCCGGGAGACGGCCGCAACCTCGCCCCCGGATCAGCGACTCGAACCGATCACGACGACGCGCGGATCCAGGGCCGCGGATCACGGATCGCCGCCGTTCGGCCACCGGGGATGCTCCTGGACCCGTTCCCGCATCCGCTCGAGGTCCGCTTCGGTTTCGATCCCGAGGTTGTCGATGATGAGCTGTTCGGCGGCCGGGTTGACCGAGCCGCTCGAGTCCGGTCGCCGGAGGCTGTACCGGCCGCTCGGCTCCTTCGCCGGCAGGAGTTCGCGTTCGGCGAGCCAGGCGATCGCCAGCTCGGGCTCACCGATGATCGGCTCCAGCGGGACGTCTCGGTCGGCCATCTGCAGTCCAGTGGAGGTTGGGTCGCGGTCGCTCCTAAAAGCTCCGCCCGCGGTCCGGTAGCGGCTCCGGGGTCTAGGCTTAGCGCGCCCTTCCTGACCGCGAGTGTTATGGACGCCCCAGCCAGGCGTGCGAGCCACGAACCCTGAGACCTCCGGAGACATGTCCCTCCCGGAAAAGATGATTAGTAATAATACCCAATTCGTAAAGTATTACGATGAGTAAGTCGAAGGGGCCGATAACGATGCCCCACGAACAATTCCGCCCCCCTGATCACCCCCATGACGCGTTCCTCCTCGCGACCGTCGTCGGCAGCTTTCCCCAACCGGCGTGGCTCGAACGAGTGCGCGAACTGGCCGACGAGGAGGCGGACATCGATATCGGGCAGGCCCACGACGATGCCTGCAAGGCCTGTATCTCCGATCAGGAGCGGGCCGGGTTGGACGTCGTGACCGATGGCGAGATGCGCCGGGAAGGCATGGTGGAGTACTTCACCCACTTCATCGACGGGTACGACCTGGACGGCGAGGGCTCCGGGTGGAACCGGGAGATGCCGTCGGTCGTCGACACGATCTCCTCGGACGGACCGTGGCTCGTGGACGATTTCGGATTCGCCGACGAGATCGCCTCCGTCCCCGTGAAAACCACGATCACGGGGCCGTTCACCCTCGCCTCGTTCGCCAGCCTCGAAGCGTACGACGACGTCGAAGCTCTCGCCTACGACTTCGCTGATCTGGTGGCCGCGGAGGCGGAACGACTCGCGGCCGCCGGGGCTCCCTGGATCCAGATCGACGAGCCCGCCCTCGGGATGTCGCCACACGAAGCGATCGCCCACGAGTGTCTCACGCGGATCTCCGATAGAGTGCCGGAGGAAACCCGCCTGGGAGTGCACATCTGCTCGGGGAACTACGAGAACCTCGTCCCCGCGCTGTTCGACTTCCCGGTGGACGAGATCGACCTCGAGTTCGCGAGCGACGAGGCCGACGATCCCGCCGACATCCTCGGCGACGCAGACCTCTCGAGCGATGTCGGCTTCGGCGTCGTGAACTCCGCTTCGAAGGAGATCGATTCGGTCGACGAGATCCGGGCGAACATCGAGCAGGCCCTCGAACTCGTCCCGCCGGAGCGGTTGACCCTGACGCCGGACTGCGGCCTCAAGCCGCTGACCCGCGAGTCCGCCCGGGGCAAGGTCCAGAACCTCGCGACGGCCGTCCGCGAGGTCGAAGCCGCACTGGATCAGGGCGAGGTGCCGGCCCCGGCGGCCGGCGACTGAGCCCTCTCAGCACGCGCTGACTAGTCCGTCGAGACCGCCAGCTCGTCGTCCGTAGCCGGCGCCGGCGGCGTGTGGGTCCCGAAGTCCGGATGTGTCTCTTCCATCCAGACGTAGACCACCGCCCCCGAGAGGAACATCAGGATCCCGGTCATGTAGAACGCCGCTGGCATGCTCACGAACTCCATCACGAGGCCGATCAGGATGGCGCCGACGCCGTAGCCGGCATCACGCCACATGCGGTAGACGCCCATCCCGGCCGCCCGCCAGGAGGGGTGGCACGCATCGCTCGGCACCGTCATGAGGTTCGGATAGAGCAGCGCCATCCCGAGGCCGGAGACAGCCGCCATGACAGCCCACAGGAGGTACCCCTCCACGAACACCATGCCGAGGACGCCCGCGCCGGCGAGGAACATTCCGGCGACCACCGGCGGTTGCCGGCCGATCCGGTCGGCCAACCCGCCGGTGCCGATCTGCAGGAAGTACATGGCGCTGTGGACGCCGACGACGACCCCCACCGCCGCGATCTCCAGCCCCTGGGCCGTAAGGTACAGCGGCACGGCGATCCAGAACAGCGTGTCCACGAAGTTCTCGATGTGGCCCGCCTGGGCCGCGGCGAACAGCGTTCGGTCCCCGTAGGTCGCCCGCTTCAGGACGTCCCGGAAGGGCAGATCCGCATCGGGGTCCTCCGCGTCACCCTCCGCCTCCGCGTACTGCAGCGTCTCCTTGATCAGGAAGATCGAGATCAGGAAGGCCAGGACGACGACCACGGCGAGGAAGTAGAACGGCTCCGGGCGCAGGCTGGTCCGGCCCGCGATGACGCCGGTGAGCCAGGCACCGACCGCCACCCCGGTATAGCCGAAGGACTCGTCGATCCCCACGGCCAGGCCGCGCTGGTCCGGACCGGCGAGGTCGATCTTGGCGTTGATGGCCATGCTCCAGGTCAGGCCCTGGTTGATGCCGAGCAGGATGTTGCCGACCGTGACCCAGGCCCAGTTCGGCGCGAAGATCAGGATGATCGGCAGCGGGAGCGCGGTCGCCCACCCGATGATCAGGACCGGCTTCCGGCCGTACTCCTCGCCCCATTTGCCCGCATACAGGTTGAGCAGGGCCTTGACGAAGCCGAAGGACACCACGAAGGAACCGATCACGAAGAGCGACTCGACGCCGAGCAGGTCCCGGCCGATCACCGGAACGACGGCCCGCTCGGACCCGATGGTGAGGCCGGTCGCGAAGACGAGCAGGACGTGCAGCGAGAACTGCGGGAGGTGCTCCCGGATGCCCTGTTGGAGGTCGGTGGCGCCGCTCATCGATCACTCGGCCGCACAGCGGTTCGGACCCAGTTCGAGGTCGCCCAGCTCCTCCGGCGGCACGTGCTCGAGGCCGGCGTTTACCCGCTTGATCCGCTGGAAGTTCGGCGGGTGCTCCGGGACGTCGCCAGCGAGGGTCTCGATGAAGTCCTCGCGGCTCCGACCGAGGCCCGCGTTGCGCTCCTCGACTTCATCGAGGCGGGCCGTCACGGGCGGATCCGGGCTGCCCGGGTCGTGGGCCGGCAGGACCAGCGGGTTCCAGTCCCGGCCGGTCAGCCGCTGGAGGCCCTCGTAGAGGGTGGCCGCGTTCTCGGCGGGGTCGGCGTCCTCGAGATCGGCGACGATGCCGAGCTCAACCCGACCGACGCTGTCGTGGAACAGCGTGTCGCCGGTCAGGACGGCCTCGTCGTCGAGGGCGAAACAGACGCTGCCCGGACTGTGTCCCGGCGTGTGAATGACTTCGATCTCGACCGCGCCGACCTGGAGCGTCTGCCCGTCGGCCAGTTCGGCAGCCGAGCGTTCGATGGCGTCGGCCGGGTGGAGATAGTAGGGCACGTCGAACCGGGCCGCGAGCTCGGCGCCGCCGGAGACGTGATCCGCATGGGCGTGCGTATCGAAGACGCCCACCGGCGTGGCGCCGGCCTCCTCGACCAGCTCCGCGTACTGGTCCAGATAGCTGGAGGGCTCGAACACCGCCGCCTCCCCGTCCGACACGAGCACGTACGACAGACAGCCGGTCCCGGGGCGGGCGACCTGGTGCAAAGTGCCGTCGAGATCGGCATTCACCGTGGCGGTGCGGTGGACCCGGCTCCAGCCGCTCATCCCGTCCTCGAGGGTCCGCGCCTCGAAGCCCGCGTCGGTCAGCGTGTCGGTCGCGATATCGGAGACCTCGCCGACCGTGCAGACCGTGACGATCTCCTTATCGCGCGGCAGCGAGCTGAGGGCTTCGGCCGCCCGTTCGGGGTCCTCCTTCAGCTCGTCGTAGACATCGATATGGTGGCTCCCCGGGATGTGCCACTCCTCGAAATCGTCGTCGTGTCGGATATCCAAGAGCAACAGGTCGTCTGCGTCGCCGTAGAGGCGTTCCGAGACCTCCTCGGGGGCGATTTGGGCCATTTGATCCGCCTTGTGCATCCGCCATTAAATATACTCCGTCAGCGGAACCCGGGAACGACCACATCGCTGCGCTCGGATCTGCGCTGGTCCCGCCGGCCGGAGTCCGAGGCCGCCAGCCGACCCGTCACCCGGTCGGGTTGCCGGGATCGCTGCTCCAGACGTGCCAACCGCCGTCGTAGACCGCGATGTCGGACCAGCCCATCAGGTAGGCGTGCATGAACGCCTCGCTGCTCCGCCAGCCGGTGCCACAGTAGAACGCCAGGTGACGGTCGCGGTCGACACCTTCGCGTTCCCACATCTCGGCTACGGCAGGATACTCGCGCATCGTCTCGTCCGGGTTGCGGTAGGGCTCGACGTGGTCGAGGTCGCTCCCGGACGGCACGAACACCGCCCCTGGGATGTGGCCCCGCTCGGAGATGTAGGTATAGCCGCTGGTGTCGCCGTCGTACTCCTCCTCGGTCCGGACGCTGACGAGGTCTCTGTCGTCGGCCTCCAGCCAGGCTTTCGCCTCGGCGGTGTCGATGATCAGGTCGGGGCGCCCAGGGACCGCCGCCCCGAATTCATCCGCCGGAGTCGGCTCGGTTTCGCTCGTCTCGAGAGCAAAGCCGGCCCGATGCCAGGCGGCCAGCCCGCCGTTGAGCACGCGCACGTCTTCGACGCCGGCATACAGCAAGATGACGGCGGCCCGCATGGCCCCGAGCTGGCCTGGATCCGCCTCGACCTCGGGGTCCCCGCTCGGGGTATCCATGGGCCGCCCGTAGAGGACGACGGTCGTGTCCTGGCGGATCCCGTGCTGGCGAAGGGTTCGCTCCAGTTCCTGCGGTGGCCGACGGTTCCAGTCCGGCGGCGCTTCGAGCGCCTGGGTGTCCAACTGGACGGCTCCGGGGACGTGCCCGGCCGCGTAATCCGCCGGATTGCCGAAATGTACGTGACAGATGACGACGTCATCGGACGGAGCCCGGGGGACATCCTCGGTCTCCCCGAGGGCCTTCACCCAACGGGGTGGGACCAGCTTGTCGTACCGGGACAACCGCTCGAGGGGCCGGTCCGGGTCGGCTGCCCACCCCTCGAGGAAGCTCGTGGAACCCGTCACCGCCTCGTAACCCCGATCCCCGAGGGCGTCGACGGCCGGCCCGACCTGTGCAGCATCGTACCCGTAGACCGTGATTGGCCGTTCAGGAGCGGGACCGCGCTCCTCGAGCACCTCCTCGACCGCCCCGGTCTCGAACCACGCGAGCGGCAGGCTTCTGGAGTTCGGGAGGTGACCGCCGCGCGGTTCGTCCCGGAGCCGCCAGCCGTTGTACGCAGCCAACGGCCGGACGTCGATCAGTACGCGGTCCTCATCACTGACATGAGCCGCGAGGGTATCCGCATCGACCTCGGGTCCGGGGGCTCCCATCTCGCCTCCGGCCAGGCCACGGCGGGTTAAGGTCTTTTCTCGTGGCGCCCCACCCCCTCGAGACGGCGGCCGTGGCCGTCAAACCTCGTGGAAGGACGGACCCGACACCGCGAGAGAACGCCTGTTCGGGGGAGCGGAGCGCTCGCCCTTACCCCTGCTCGTCGCGGGCCCAATCGAGCGAACGGTCGACCGCTTGGGCCCACCGAGCATACCGGTCATCGGCCGTCTCAGCAGCCATGGCCGGGTCGAACGCCCGGTCGACCTGCCAGTTGTCGCGGAGTACTTCGACCGAGCCCCAGTATCCCACGGCCAGACCAGCGGCATACGCAGCCCCGAGCGCGGTGGTTTCATCGACGACCGGCCGCCGGATCGAGGTCTGCACGAGGTCGGCTTGGATCTGGCACAGGACGTCGTTCGATACGGCCCCGCCGTCGACACGGAGTTCCGGGATCTCCAGGCCGGCGTCCTGCTCCATGGCCTCGACGACGTCCCGGGTCTGGAACCCGATCGACTCCAGGGTCGCCCGGACGAGATGTTCGCGTTCGGTCCCGCGGGTCAACCCCACGATGGTCCCCCGGGCCCGGCCGTCCCAGTGCGGGGCGCCCAAGCCGGTGAACGCCGGGACCACGTAGACGCCGTCCGTGCCGTCCACGCTATCGGCCAGCGGACCGCTGTCCGTCGGATCGTCGATGACCCCGATGTCCTCGAGCCATTCGATCGCGGCGCCGGTACTGAAGATCGAGCCTTCGAGCGCGTACTGCACCGGCTCCCCGGCCCGTTGGTACCCGATGGTTGTCAGGAGGCCGTGCTCCGATTCGACGGCCTCGTCGGCGGTGTTCAGCACGAGGAACGACCCCGTGCCGTAGGTGTTCTTCGCGTCGCCGGCGTCGAAGCCAGTATGGCCCACCAGGGCGGCTTGTTGATCGCCCAGCACCCCCGTGACCGGCACCTCGGCGCCGAGGAAGCCGTCCGGATCCGTGGTGCCATACCCGGCCGGATCCATCGAGGGCCGCACCTCGGGAAGCATCGACCTCGGGACGCCGAACAGGTCGAGGAGTTCCTCGTCCCACGCCACGTCGTGGATATCGAAGAGCATCGTCCGCGAGGCGTTCGTGACGTCGATGACGTGGCGGCCGGTGAGGTTGTAGACGAGCCACGAATCGATCGTGCCGAGCTTGACCTCCCCGGAATCAACTCCCACTGAGGCCGGGAGGTCAGTGGCGTGCTCCAACAACCATTCCGCTTTCGTCGCCGAGAAATAGGCGTCCGGCTTCAGTCCGGTCTTCCCGCGGATCCACTCTGTTCGACCAGCGTCCTCGAGCGCTTCGATGCGCTCGGTGGTCCGGCGGTCCTGCCAGACGATCGCTCGATGGAGCGGTTCGCCGGTCCGGCCGTCCCAGAGGAGCGTCGTTTCCCGCTGGTTCGTTACGCCGATCGCCGCCAACTGCTCGGGCTGGATCCCCGCCTCGGCGAGCCCGTCCAGCACGACGGTCGTGGTCCGTTCCCAGATCTCCATGGGGTCGTGCTCGACCCAGCCCGGCTTCGGGTAGTACTGCTCGTGGGTCGCGTACGCCTCCGCGGCGACCTGTCCGTCCCGATCGAAGGCCATGAACCGGGTCCCGGTGGTCCCCTGGTCGATGGCCCCGACGTAGGTCGGCGTCGACATTGGCTGTGGTGGCCGGTGTCCGGAGCGCAGGGCAAGGGTCTGACGATTGTCGCGTTCGATTGATCCATCCCGCCCTTGCATCGGCGCCCGGGGACTGCCCGATCAGGAGCCAGGACGTGGCCCGAGCCGGGCGGGACCTCGACTCGCCAGCAGCCGGATTCGTCACGCAAGGTTATGGCGGCCGACCCCGTACAACGGCGGACAGAGGCGAGCCAGACGTATGCGAGAGCCCTCGATCAGAACCGACGGCGGGCCCCGGGACCGGTTGAACCGGATCGCCGCGATCGCTGACAAGCTGGAGGAAGTGGGCGAGAGCCTGCGGGAGGAAGCCACCGGCACCCCGGCTCCGGATCTGAGCGCGCTGGAACTCGACGAGGCCGACGCGCCGTCCCCCGAGGAGTTCAGCGACCGGGAGACCTACTTCCGGGAGGCGCAGGCCTGGATCACCGACGAGGTCCAGGCCGCCGCGGCGGACTTGGAGCACCGGACCCTCGATCTCCAGCAAGCCGTCGAGGTGTATCCCGCGGTCGGCGCCGACCAGTCCGATGCCGCCGCGCACCGTAACGTCGTCATCGAGGACCTCGACGCGGTGACGGGCGCGCTCGAACGCCTCTTGATCGCCGGAACGGGTCTCGCGCAGCTCGAGGCGGTCCGCACCGAGGAATGAGCGGCTGTCCCCGGACGCGCCAAAGCGGACAGAAACTACAACGACTGCCGGTCCAGTGCCGATCTGCTGGAGGGAGCCCCGGTCTCTAAACCGAACCTAGGGCAGCTCGACGCCAGCCTCGGCGGCCAGCCGGCCCACCGTCCCGTCGGCGATCCGGTCGGCCACCGTCGCGATCTGTTCCGATCGGTTCTCGGAGGACAGCTCGGCCGCGAGGCCGTCCACGACTGCCGCGGCCCCATCGGGCAGCTCAGGGTCCCGGATCGATCTGAGTTCGATCGCACACAGGAGTTCGACGGCGATCGCCCCGCGGATCTTCTCGACGGTCGTCCGCAGGTGATCGGTCGCGATGGTCCCCAGGCTCTGGATGTCCTCCTGCCCGGCCGAGACGACCGAGTTCCGGCTGCTCGCGGGCCCCAAGGTGCCGGCCTCGCGAACCAGCGAGGCCGCCGAGTAGTGCGCGCGGACGAGGCCGGATTGCAGCCCGGGGTCGTCGGCGACGAAGGGCGGTGCGTCGCCCCGCCCCTGCACGAACAGGTGGACGCGGCGTTCGCTCGCGTGTCCGACCTTCACGAGAGCCCGGGCCAGCCCGTCGGCGGCCGCCGAGACGTGCTGCCCGTTGAAGCCGCCACAGGAGAGGACCGTCCCGTCGGGGAACGCCAGCGGGTTGTCTCCGACGCCGCCCAGCTCGGTTTCGGCGACCGGCCGGGTGTCCCGGAGGGCGGCCCGGGCAGTGCCGTTGATCTGGGGAATCGTTCTGATCGACAGGGGGTCCTGAGCCACGGTGGCCTCGGTCTCCGTCTCGAGATCGAGCGTCTCCCGGACGAGCCGGGCACTGGTCCCATCGCCGTCATGCGGGCGGGCCTCGACGACCCGCGGCGAGAACGCGCTCGGCTGCTGGCCGATGAGCGCGAAGGTGCAGGCGCCGGCGATGTCAGCCGCCGTCACCAGCCGCTCCGTGTCATGAACCGCGAGGGCGAGGCGGCCCGTCATCAGTCCGGGGCCGTCCATCAACGGCAAGCCCTCCTTGGGTTCGATGTCGAGCGGCTCGATCCCCGCCGCGGCAAGGGCCTCCGCGGCCGGGCGCCGCTGGCCCTCGTAGATGGCCTCGCCCTTGCCGCTGAGCGCGGCGCCGATCCGGGCGTTCGCGCCGTAGTCATCGCTGTTCCCGCCGGAGCCGACGACCGGGTGCACTTCGGCGTTCAGACACTCCAACAGCCGGTCCACAACGACGGGGCGCACGCCGGAATAGCCCGCCGCGAAGACCGCCGCCCGCCCGATCATCGCCGCGCGGGTCTCCTCGATGGACAGCGGTTCGCCGACCGTCGTGTTGGCCCGGAGGAGGTTGCGCTGCAGCGTCCGCTCGTCGTCCGGGTCGATCGCGACGTCGAAGAGGTCGCCGAAGCCGGTGTTGACGCCGTACACCGGGCGGTCGTTCGCCTCGATGATCCCGTCGACCACATCGCGGCTAGCCTCGATGTCCCGCCGGGCCTCCTCGGCCAGAACGACGGGCTCGCGATCCCGCACGACCGCGACGACCTCGGGGACTCCGATCGACGGATCCAGCTCGATCGTCATCGCAGCCTCACCTGCGCGGCCTCGATCTGCGTCATACCCCCACCATCCCGGGGGCGCTACATAAATCGGGGTCCGCCCGCCGAGCGTACCTTTTAGACGCCCTGTTCGGTACGGAGGCCATGGACGTCGAGACGGTCTTCGTTAACGCGCGCGTGGTCGATGGGACCGGCGCGCCCTGGTTTCGCGGCTCTGTCGGGCTCGCTGACGACGAGATCGCGTTCGTGAAACAGGTCGCCGAGCCCGATGTCGATGCCGGCAACGAGGTCGATGTAGAGGGCGACGTCCTCTGTCCCGGGTTCATCGATACCCACTCCCACTCGGATCTGCGGTTGTTCGAAGAGCCGACCCTCCCGCCGAAAACACGGCAGGGCATTACGACCGAGGTGCTCGGGCAGGACGGCTTCTCGATGGCGCCGCTCTATCGTGAGGGCGCCGCGGACACGTGGGCGGAGCAGCTGAGCGGCCTCGCCGGGACCACCGAGCGGGACTGGACCTGGGGCGGGCTCGATGCCTATCTCGACGCGGTCGCCGAGGACGGCACCGCTCCGAACATCGCCACCCTCGTCGGGCAGGGGACCGTCCGGTTCGAGGTCCTCGGCATGGACGACCGCGCGCCCGATGACGACGAGCTCGAGGCGATGCGGACCCTCGTCCGGGAGTCCCTCGACGCCGGCGCGCTCGGCCTCTCGACCGCGCTGGTCATCACGCCGTGCTCCTACGCCGACACGGCTGAACTCCGGGAACTGGCGGGCGAACTCCGGCCCTACGGCCGGCCCTTCGTCGCCCATATCCGGAGCGAGCGGGCCGGGATCTGGGCGGCCCTCCACGAGTTCGTCGAGATCGGCGCCGCCGCGGACGTCCCCCTCCACCTCTCACATTTCAAGCTCGGCGGACCGCCCCAACACGGGAAGACGGATCGCGCGCTCGCCATCGTGGAGAACGCCCGCGAACAGGGGATCGACTTCACGGCCGACCAGTACCCCTACACCGCCAGCAGCACGCTGCTCTCCTACGTGCTCCCTCCCTGGGTGCACAGCGAGGGCCCGCAGCAGGCCATCGACTACCTCCAGGACGAGGCGGCCCGGGAACGGATCCGGCGAGACATCGAGGAATCCCGGATCGAAGGATGGGACAACCCCGGGGCGTACTCCGGCTGGGACAACATCGTGGTCACCAACGTGGAGGCCGAGGGCTACGCGGACCTCGAGGGGCGGACGATCGAGGACATCGCCGCCGAGCGCGACACCCATCCCGTGTACGTCGTCTGTGACCTGCTGGCCGCGGCGGAGCTCGGGGTCAGCATCCTCAATCACTTCATCGACGAGGACGACGTCCGCGCGATCCTGGCCTCCGAGCGGGTGAACGTGATCACCGACGGGCTCTTCGGCGGCAAACCGCATCCCCGGGTCTACGGCGCCTTCCCGAAAGTCCTGGGCACCTATGTCCGCGAGGAGGACCTCCTCAGCCTGGAGATGGCGATCCGCAAGATGACGTCCCTGCCCGCCCGCTCGATGGGCCTGACCGGGAAAGGGCTGCTCCGTCCCGGGATGGACGCCGATCTGGTGGTCCTCGATCCCGAGGTCGTCGCCTCGCCCGCGACCTACGAGGACCCGACCCGCTTCCCGACGGGGATCTACGCGGTCTACGTCAACGGCCGGGCCGTCGTCGAGGACGGCGAGATGACGGGCGCAACGCCCGGCCGCGTCATCAGGGCCTGAGGCGGGCCTCGCCAGTTGTGAGCGCTAGCTCTCCCGGATGGGCCGATCGATGTGGGTGCCGTCCCCGGGCTCGGCCGTTACCGCCTCGCCATCGTAGGCGATCCGGCCGCGAACGATGGTGTGGGTCGGCCAGCCGGTGAGCTCCCAGCCCTCGTACATCGAGTAGTCGGCGGCACTCCGGAGGAGCTCCGGCGTGACCGTCTTCGTCTCCCCGAGGTCGACGATCACGAGGTCCGCGTCGCTGCCGACGCGGATCGCGCCCTTCCGCGGGTACAGGTCGTAGGCCTTCGCGTTGTTGGCGCTCGTCACCGCGGCCGCCCGCTCGAGACTCAGCCGGCCCGCGTTCACGCCCTGATCAAGGATCAACGGCAGCATCGTGGCGCTCGAGGGCGACCCCCAGAGCCCGTCCCAGATGTCCTCGCCGAGCTTGTCCGCGCGCTGGTTCGCGATGTGGTCCGTCCCGACGCAGTCGATCGTCCCCTTCCGGAGGTGCTCCCAGAGGGCGTCCTGGTCCGCCTGGGACCGGACGGGCGGGTTGATGCGCATGCGTTGGTCACTCTCCTCCGCAGTGAGCGTAAGGTAGTGAGTGCAGGTCTCGGCGGTCACTCCGATCCCGTCCGCCTGGAGCCGTTCGAGTTCCTCCGCGGTCCGCCGAGAGCTCACGTGCACGATATAGAAGTCGTCGGCGTAGCCGTGCTGAGCCGCCAACGTCGTGCCGGCCACGGCAGCCTGGGCCTCGGCGTACCCGGGGAACTTCTCGACGATCGCCTCGTACCCGTCGGCGCCAGACGCCTTGAGCTCGCGCGTCAGCCGCTCGGTGATCTCCGCGTTTTCGGCGTGATAGGCCAGCGTGGTGGGCCGGTCGGCCGCCGCGAGTTCCTGAATGAACCGATCGGCCACGTCGTCCAGGAGGTTCTGCTCGACCCCGAAGCGCTCGACGGCCTGCAGCTTGTAGTTGCCGTACCATTTGAAGGACGTGACGCCGAACCGGTCGATCAGCGTCGGGATCTCGGCCACGTGCTCGTGGGACAGCAAGCCGAGGGTGAAGAAGTAATCGTGGCGGTAGTTGGCCTCGGCCGCCTCGACGTACTGGTCGAAGACCTCCGTATAGGGGTCGCCACGCCGGAAAATGTTCCCGGTGGTCGTGACGCCGCCCACCAGGCCGGACCGTGACTCCGTATCCGCCTCCGATTCGAGGGTCCCGAACAGCCCGTGATGGACGTGGGGATCGACGACGCCCGGCAGCACGTACCGGCCGCCCGCGTCCACCGTCGTCTCGCCGTCGAGGGTGCCGGGGTCCGCGATGGCGCTGATCCGGCCGTCGGTCGCCGCGACGTCCGCCCGGAACCGACCCTGCCCCGGCGAGACCACGGTGCCGCCCGTGATCACGAGGTCATGGGGGCCCGCGGTGTCATTCGCGTCCCCGCTCATATCGACCCCGCGCCGTCGCTCATCGGGACGTGGATGCCCGAGCTTTCGGCTTCCTCGAGCGCCGTCTCGTAGCCGGCGTCGGCGTACCGGCAGACCGCCGAGCTCGGGTCCGCGTCGAACACGCGCCGGGCCTTCTCGGCCGCCAGCTCCGACCCGTCCAGCACGACGTGGTTGTTCGCGCTCGTCACCTCGCCGACCGCGCCGGCACTCCCGTGGACCGCCACGATGTCCGCGCCCGCGGCACAGTTGAGCAGCGCATTGAGGATCGGCCAGTCGGCGATCGCGTCGCTCCCGTCCCGCATCGCCTCGGTCGCCTCGTTCGGGCTGGCGATACTCCCGCCGTCGAGCTGGTCCCGGGTCACCACGATCGGGGCCGCGAGCTCGCCCTCGCGAACGAGTTCGTTCGCTCTGAGAGCAAACCGTGCCCGCTCGGAGAGGCCGTCCGGGTGGTCCTCGGCCCGGTAGCCCAGCCAGCAGACCCGGGCCGGCAAACCCTGGAACTCGACGTGTTCGTTCGCCAGGTCGATCCAGCGGTGGAGGGTCTCGTCGTCGGTGACGTCCTTCACTAGCTCGTCGGTCCGGTCGATGTCGGCCGGATCCCCCGAGAGCGCGATCCAGCGGAACGGCCCGCGCCCCCGACAGAACAGCGGACGGACGTACTCCGGGGCGAAGCCCGGAACGTCGAACGCGTCCTCGCGCCCCCGCTCGTTCGCCACCTTTCCGCGGATGTTGTTGCCGTACGCGAACGTGACGGCGCCCTCGTCCTGGAGGGCGAGCATCGCGTCGACGTGGCGCTCCATCGTGTCGAGGCTGGCCTCGATATAGCGGTCCGGGTCGGACTCCCGCAGGGCATCGGCTTCCGCGACCGAATACCCGGCCGGGTAGTAGCCCTCAAGCTCGTCGTGGGCCGTGGTCATGTCGGTCAGGACGTCGGGAACGCGGTCGCGTTCGAGGAGGCGCTCGAGGAGCGTGGCCGCGTTGGCCTGGACCGCCACGCTATGGGCCTCCTCGTCGTCCGCGGCCCGCCACACGCGGTCGATCGCCGCGTCGAGGTCGTCGATCCGCTCCTGGCAGTACCCGTCCGCGATCCGGCGGTCGATCCGCTCGCCGCTGACCTCGGCCACGAGACAGGCCCCGCGGTTCATCGTCACGGCGAGCGGCTGGTTCCCGCCCATCCCGCCGAGCCCGGCCGTGACGACGGTGCGACCGGCGAGGCTGCCGCCGAAGTGCTGCTCGGCGCATTCCGCCAAGGTCTCGTACGTTCCTTCGAGAACGCCCTGCGCACCGATATACGCCCACGAGCCCGCCGTGTAGTTCGACATCACGGTCAGGCCGGCCCGCTCGAACTCCCGGAAGTGCTCGTAGGTGTCGTACTTGCTCACGATGTTGGTATTCGCGAGCAGGACTCGAGGCGCCCGGGCATGCGTTCGGATCCGAGCGACCGGCTTGCCGGATTGGACGACAAGCGTTTCCTCGTCGGTGAGCGTCCGGAGTTCGTCGAGGATCGCGTCATACGCGTCCCAGGAGCGCGCCGCTCGACCGACGCCGCCGTAGACGACCAGATCCTCCGGCCGTTCGGCCACCTCCGGATCGAGGTTGTTGTTGAGCAGGCGGAGCGCCGCCTCCTGGCGCCAGCCCTCGCATTCGATGTCCGTGCCCGTCGGCGCCCCTTGGTACGCCTTCCACTCATCCGACGGCGGCCCGACGACGTCCTGGCTAGTCATGTCAGTGGCATCGCGAAGACCGGACTAAAGGTTTGTTCGACGGGTGGCACCGATGGAACCGCCATGCAGTCGGTGAGGTCGGGAGCGCAGTCCGTACTGGAGGAGCGTCCGGGAGACCAAGGGTGACGGAGTGGGACTGCAGAAAGGAGTCCTGGGGATAGAAGCGACTTCGAACGGCCACTGCCTCCCGACTGTGGTCTCCTGGACGTGACACCGGACTTGCTCAGTCGGTCCCAGCCAGCGCTAACTGGTGACAGGGAGTCGCCGCCGTCCTGACCGTGACATCAGTGCATCAAGTGGTCGATAGTTAGGCCAGCGTGGACGACTGAGTAGCGTGAACGACGAGCGATACGGTGCGGTTTGCAGATTATATTGCTGACTCGACTTGTTCGACGAAAGATCTGATCAAGAACAGGTAGTGGATCAGTGACTTTGATGTGAGATCAAGATCGACCTGCCGCAACTCCGCCTGAGAGAAATCTATATAATGGCGGTTCAATCCGTAGATATCCGGTATTTCTATTAAATCAAAAATGAACTATATAGAAACGGAGCACGGGTAGGATGATCGATCGCGGTATCGGCAGGTTCGTATCAATTTCCGATTCTGATTGTCTCAATGATTGTTTCCGGTCTCGATTCCCAACCACTCTCCTTCGATGGTGGAAACCAAACGGCGTCGGGACTCCCTGACGGACAAGCCAGTTCCATTCCATGCTCCGGAGCGCTCAATGGACCTCGGCTTCGTTCGTAAAGCGAGCCGTGGGCCAGAGATCACCCGGCTCGACCGCCACCCCGCACAGCGTCCGAAACGCTATCCGTGCCCCAACCCTGGCGCCGAGTGAGCATGCTCTCGGGGCGGTCACGCCGGGAGTTCCTCCGGATCGCGGCCACGACCGTCTCCGGCGTACTCGCCGGCTGTGGAGCCCGCTCAGCAGGGGACGGACCGGTGTCAGTGACCCCGGCGCCGGTTCCGACGACCGCGACGGAAACCGTGGAGCCGACCCCGACACCCCTGAGAGAGCTCTCGGATCGCTTCGAGTTCGAAGTCGAGGTCCGTTCCGGGTTCACGACTGACAGTCCAGCCCGCCTCGAGATCACCGTCTGGAACCGGACCGACTCGCAGCTCACCGCGCTGGCCGGGTCCCAGTTCGTGTTGCCGTTCGTCGACCGGGATTACGCCGGGATCGACCAGTCCGGCGAGCCGGGACTGTCACTCGTGCCGGACGAGACCCGGTTGATCGTCGGTCGGGACGAGGAGGAGCCCGAGCGCCTCACTGCCCTGCTGCCGGAGTCGCCCGTCGACGGGTGCTGGCGGCTCCCCTTCGAATGGCCCCCCGCCTGGCTGACGCGGGAGTCGACCTTGAAAATCGCGACGCTGGTGCCGGGCGAGTGGCGGAGTCACCGCTATGGCCTCTACTTCATCGGGGACTGTGAGCCGGGGACCTTCACCTTCGAGAACCGGTTCGACCTCGCCGTGGGGGCGGCCACCGGCGATCGGGAGCTCTTGGTTGCCAGACTGGGCTTCGACATCACCGTACCGGAGAGCGGTGACATTCGGGTGGACGCCCAAGCGCCAGAGATCAGGCAGCCGTCGAGCGGTATCGGCCGCAAGTGATCGCGGGCCAGTCCCGGCCCTCACACCGACCGGCTCAACACCGACATCGGATGCCCTTTGGATTCGAGCTCCCAGGACTTGTACCAGCCGAAGGGAACCGATTGCACCACGTGGCCCGCCGATTCGAGCTCGCCCTCCAGGGCCGCCAACCGGGACCGGGCGGCCGCCGGGTCCGCCAGATCTCGCGACAGGTGTGCCCACGGGAACAGGACGATCGTGTCGACCCCGATCTCGGTACAGACGTCCTGGATCTCCGCGGCCGCCGCCTCGACAGTCCCGTCCGAATCCCCCGACTCGGTACACACCTTCACCAGTACGGCCTCGCCGGTCCCCCCGGACCGCTCGTTCGCGGCCAACTCTGGCCCCACGGCCGTCTGCTCGGTGACCTCGAACGCGAACCGGGCGACGTGGTTGAATAAGAGTTTCATGGATGCGATGGATAGATCGATGAACCGCCGATGTGGCGGCGTCCGTGACTGCCAACAGATAGCGCTTCGCCGGCTATAGACGAACCGGTTTCGAGGCGCCGACCGCGTGTCGGGTCGAAAGCCTTCGGCACCACTCGATGAGGCGGTCGCACCAACCGTCTGCAGGACCTGCTGGAGAAAGCAACCTTAAGGGGGATCTCGACCCAGTGCGTTCGACACGATGAGTGTGTTGACCTCGGATATGACCTATGCGGCCGACGCCACCGAACTGGTCGGGGACACCCCGCTGGTCCGTCTCGACGACTTCGCGCCGAACCTCCTCGGCAAGGTCGAGTCGATGAACCCGATGTCCTCCGTCAAGGACCGGATCGCGGTATCGATGATCGAGGCGGCCGAAGAAGCCGGGGAGTTGTCCGACGAGACCACGATCATCGAGCCGACCAGCGGCAACACCGGCATCGGCCTGGCGTTCACGGCGGCGGCGAAGGGGTACGACCTCGTCCTGACCATGCCGGACTCGAAAACCGAGGAACGCCGAAAGCTGCTCCGCGCGTTGGGCGCCGAGCTCGAACTCACGCCCGGTGAGGACGGCATGGAAGGGGCCATCGAGCGGGCCGAGGCGCTGGCGGCCGAGGCGGACGACGCTTTCATCCCCCAGCAGTTCCAGAACCCCGCGAACCCCCGCGTCCACCGGGAGACCACCGGGCCGGAAATCTGGGAGGCGACGAACGGCGAGGTCGACGTGCTGGTGACTGGCGTGGGGACCGGCGGGACGATCACCGGCATTGCGGAGTACTTCAAGGAGGAGCAGGGCAAGGAGGACTTCCGGGTAGTCGGCGTCGAGCCGGCCGATTCAGCGGTCCTCTCGGGGGAGGAACCCGCCGAGCACGGCATTCAAGGTATCGGGGCGGGCTTCGTGCCGGACGTCCTGCGACGGGATCTCATCGACGAGGTGCGAACCGTGACCCTCGAGGACGCGTACGCGACCTCACGGGCGCTGGCCGAACGGTCAGGGATCATGGTGGGCATCTCGGCGGGCGCGAACGTCTACAAGGCGGCCGAAGTCGCCACCCATCCCGATCATACAGACGACCTGGTCGTTACGGTACTCTGCGATACCGGCGAACGCTACCTCTCGTCCGACCTGTTCCAGTAGCGGACGGGGCGGGATTCCAACCCCTTATCCGTCCACCGCCCGTCCCTCGTGTATGACGATTGATACTGGAGATTCGGTGACCGTTGAGTTCACCGGCCGGCTCAAGGACGGGACCGTCTTCGATACGTCCCGGGAATCCGTCGCCGAAGAAACCGGGTTGGCCGACGCGCAACCCGACCGGAACTACGATCCGTTGACCGTGGAAGTCGGACAGGGCCGCGTCATCCAAGGGCTGGAGGAAGCCCTCGTGGGCCTCGACGAGGGCTCGACGCCGACGGTGACCGTCCCGCCCGAGAAAGGCTACGGGGAACGACGGGACGATCAGGTGCGCGAGTTCGAGGCCGGGGAGTTCAGGGAAATGGTCGGCGGCGAGACGCCGGACGCCGGGGACTACATCGAAACCGAGGAAGGCGGCCTGGCCGAGATCACGCACGTCGACGACGAGGTCGTCAAGGTCGACTTCAACCACCAGTTGGCCGGCGAGACCCTCGAGTTCGACATCGAGGTCCTGCGGGTCAACGGCGACTGAACGGTCGATCGCGGTTCAGGAAGCGGAGCCGATAGCCGGGCGGCCGGAGGATCTGGCCTCCTGATCAACCGATCGTCAGCAGTTCGTACTCGTCGTCGACGAGTTGGCTCGGCCGGGGGGCGTGTTCGTCAGCGCCCCCGAGGATATCCACGCCGGCTTTCTCGCAGCCTTCCGTGGCGTCGAAGGAGTCCGCACAGAACCCGCACGCGCCGGCGATGAGGCCGCGATCGTCAGCCTCCTCGAAGAAGTTGTTGATCGGATGGTTCGGTTTCTCGGCGAGCTGCCCTGGCCATTGCGTCGCGGATCCATCGAAATACACGTCGACCTCGTGACCACCATCGTCCAGGTCGAGGGCGTATTCGAGGCCGTTGGCCGTGGGCCCGACATCCTCGGTACTCGAGTTCAGGAGTACGGCGTACTTGCTCACGTTCGAACCTCCAGGGCGGACCAGGGTGCCAACGGAGTTAAGCAAACGCGAACGACGCAGTAACCCACTTACTGGCTCGTTATGGGCCGATCCTCCGGCGAGAAGCTCAACCCCGTGGACCCTGAGCGGGTCGGCCCCACAACCGTCCGTGTAGCCATGGAGGCTGGCCCTGTGGGATGTCGCCAAATCGGGCAGCACGGATCCGAATCGCGAACCGTCGCGGGCACCGGATCGACGCCATTCACGCGCCCGATGAGAACGGTGTCGACGTAACTAACTTCTTTAGAGGGTGTGATCGCCGAGCAGGACGGGAGCGACCCCCATCATGCAGCTCATCGCGCACCGCGGCTGTGCAGATCAATACCCGGAAAACACCATTTACGCCGCCGAACAGGTCGCCCCGCACGTGGACGCGATCGAAGTAGATGTGCGCCGCTGTGCCTCCGGGGAGCTGGTGGTGTTCCACGACGCGCGCCTCGAACGCCTCACTGGGCAGACCGGCAAGGTCGCCGAGACACCCTGGTCGAAGCTGCGGACGCTCCGGATCCAGGAGACCGCCCATGGCATTCCGCGGCTCCCGGAGCTACTCCGGGCGGTCCCTCCAGCCGTCGGCCTGGATCTCGAACTCAAGGAGTCGGGGCTAGTTGAGGACGTCCTCGAGTTGGTCGAACCGACCGACCGCGAGTTCGCGTTGACCGCAAACCGGGCAGCGGTCGCGGGGACGATCATGGACCAGCGCAGCGGACCCAATGGCGGTTTCATCTTCTGGGAGGATCCCGGGCGCGGTCTCGAGGCCGCCCGCCGCCTCGGTTGTGAGCTGATCGTTCCCGAGGCGTCTCTCTGTCTCGAGACTGACCTGATCGAGGCCGCCCATGCCCGCGGGTTCGATGTCTGGGTCTGGACGGTCGACGAACGGGACACCGCGAAGCGGCTTCAACGGGCTGGGGCCGACGGCTTGATCGTGGATCGGTGGGACGTCCTCTGATGGGCGCCCCTTCCGATCTAAGCCGGCCGGATAGGTCCGGCTCGCGTTCCCGGAGCGATGGCCGAGACGCCCAGTTATCGACCCGAGCTCCTCGCACCCGGAATCGCCGACCCGGAGCGATCCTATCAGCGCTCGATGAGGGTCGGTAGCTCGGACAATCCATTGATCTGATACGTCGGGTCCGCGGATAGCTCGTAGTCCTGCCGGTGTGCCCGCTGGAGAAACACCGAGTCGATGTCCAGTCGATCGGCCGTTTGAACGTCGACCTGGCTGTCACCGATCAGCACGGGGTCCGTCGAGTCGAGGTCCGACATCACCTGGCGGGCGTAGTAGGGGTTCGGCTTCCGACGCCTGAGCCCGGCCAGCGTCGGCTCGCGGCCGTACTGGGCGTCGAACGCCTCGCCCAGGCCGTAGTGCTCGAGCATCCTGACGATCAACTGGTGCTGGTTGTTGCTGATGACGCCCATCGGGCTGGTTTCGTCCCGACCGGCCAGTTCGCGAACGATGTCGGCATCCGGGTAAAGCGCCTTGCGTCCGGCGTCGACCTCGCGGAGCTGGGCGGTCGCGGCCCGGTCCTCCCGCTCTTGCCAGAACCGGTCCGGATCGATCCCGCACTCCGTGCAGATCTCCTCGACGCTGGTCGCAGAGAGCTGATCCCGCTCGTCGCCGGTGATCTCGACGAGCCGATCGACCGTCGTCGAACTCACCTGCTGGACGTCAAAGGCGCGGAAGGCGTCCCTCACGGCCTCCCGGTGGACAGCGGGGTCGGTCGGCTCGACGAGCACCCCGTCACAATCGAAGATGATCGCATCGTAGCGCATGGTGGTCAGCGTCAGTCAACGGATTCGTGGCCTCAGGTCAGGACTATCGGGGCTCGGTATTCAGCTTTGCCAAGCCACCTTGGGGCACCGTCCGAAAGCGGTTGGTGCCGACGACGGGACAGCCTCCAGTAGTTACTTTGGCCGATTCCGAGAAGCCCACGCCAGCGATGCTGGAGCGTTGGCGGTCGCGGCACTCGCTTCTCGCGATCTTCACGCTCGCGTACTTCGCGACCCGGGTCCAACCCGTCGTGATCGGACCGTTCGTTCCGGACATCACAAGGGCGTTCGACAGCTCCGAGGCGGCCATCGGCGCCGCCATTACCGGCCTCTGGCTGGCGTATGGCCTCGTCCAGCTGCCCAGCGGGATGTTCGCCGATCGGATCGGTCGCCGCCCTGTCGTGATCGGGGCGCTGCTTCTCGGCGGCATCGGGAGCGTCCTGATGGCCGCCTCACCGTCGATCCTCGTCTTCGCCGTGGTGGCCGTTGCCCTCGGTGGGAGCGTCGGTCTGTACTATAACGTCGGCGTGCTGGCGCTAGCGGAGCGGTTCCGGGACACGGGCTCGGCCATCGGGATCCACCGCATCGGAGCCCAGGTCGCCGGAGTCGTCACTCCGGCTGTCGGTGTTGCGATCGGCTCGGTGTACGGATGGCGGACGGCGCTGCTTCTGGGCGCGACCGCCATGCTTCCGATGGCCGGAGTGGTCGCGGTGTTCGTGCCGAGATCAAGCGATCGCCCAGCCGATCGCTCCGGACCGGGGCTGTTGGACCCCGCACTCCTCTCGGGGTTCATCAAGCAGCGACGGCTCCTCTATGCCACCAGCCTGGCTAGTATCGGCGAGTTCGTCGCGGTGGCCAATATCGCTTTTCTGCCGACGTTCCTGATCGCGTTTCACGGCGTCGACCAGTCGGTCGCCGGGCTCCTGTTCTCGGGCTATTTCCTGGTGGTCAGCGTGACCCATCCGGTCGCCGGGTGGATGGCGGACCGCTATTCGCCGGAATCGGTGATCGCGGTCGCCATGGGCATCGGGGCTACCAGCCACGGGCTGCTCGTCATCACCGATATGACGATCGCGATTTATCTGCTGGCCGGCGCGATCGGCCTCTCGATGGGGTACAACATCCCGCTGCAGTCCAAGGTGCTGGATCGGCTGGGTCAAGCGACCAAAGGAACGTGGTTCGGCGCCTTCAGGACGGTGTACGTGCTCCTCGGTTCCCTGGGCGGGGTGGTTATCGGAACCACCGTAAGCCGGGCAGGCTGGGCCGTGGCATATGGGCTCATCGCCGGATTGTTCGTGGTCGGACTGGGGCTCATCGTGGTCGTAACCGTGGGTCGGGATCGGGGAAACCCGGGACCACGGTCCACCCCAGTGGATCACGAATGAGCCGATCCACACGACCCGACTGACTGGCTTCGCATGCCGAGCACCCAGACAATGAAGCACACCTGATATTCAGAGACGTCCAAAGGGTTAATGAAAACCGCCGTCGAGCTACGGAGTAGCATATGGCATCCACCGGGGAGACTCGGCTTTCACTGCGGGACGTGACTAAAGAATACGGCTCGTTGAAAGCCGTCAAGGGGATCGATCTCGACGCCGAACCCGGGGAGTTCGTCGTCATCGTCGGGCCGAGTGGCTGCGGCAAGAGCACGACGCTCCGGATGATCGCCGGGCTCGAGGAGATCACCGACGGGGACCTGTATTTCGACGAGGAGCGGATGAATCATATCGAGCCCCAGAACCGGAACGTCGCGATGGTGTTCCAGAACTACGCCCTCTATCCCCACATGACGGCCCGCCGAAACATGACGTTCGGCATGAACTCCGGGGAGCAATCCTATTCGTCAGAGGAGATCGACCAGCGGGTCAGTGAAGCAGCCGAGATGCTCGGTATCGCAGCCCTCCTCGATCGCAAGCCGAAACACCTGTCGGGCGGCGAACGACAGCGGGTGGCGCTCGGACGCGCGTTGGTTCGCGACCCGGACGTGCTCCTGCTCGACGAGCCGCTCTCGAACCTGGATGCGAAACTCCGGACCGAGATGCGGACGGAACTCGCCGAACTCCATCAGGACCTCGGAACGACCACGGTCTACGTGACCCACGATCAGACCGAGGCGATGACCCTCGGCGACAAGGTGGTCGTGATGAACGACGGCGAACTCCAGCAGGTCGATCCACCCCAACGGCTCTACGACTATCCGGCCAATCGCTTCGTGGCGAGTTTCATCGGCTCGCCCTCGATCAATTTGATTCCCATAACCGTCGAGGAGGTGGGCGAGTCGTGGTTCGTCAAGGCTGAGCACGCTAAACAGGACTTCCGGATCGAGCTCCCGGAGAACCATAACCTCGAGAACCTCAAGCCTGGCCGGGCCGTGTTCGGTATCCGGCCCGAAGACATCCATCTCAACGAGACCACCGAGTACGAGCATGAAACGCCACTCACCATCACCGTCGAGGTTACGGAACCGTTAGGCGATACGCTGCTAGTTTATGGACGCATTGGCGACCAGGAGATTCGTGTCCAGTTGGATCCTCATCTGGAAGTCACGGAAGGGGACGAACTCGCACTCGTCAGTGATCCGAAGCGACTGCATGTCTTCGACACGGAAACCGGCGAAGCGATGTATCATTCCGCCGAAGTCGAAGCGCCAGCGGCCACCCCCTGACTACCGGATCACTTGCTCGAGGTGCTCCTGGCTAACCTCGAGATAATCAAACGCAACGGTGTCGAGCTCGATCGAGAGGGTACCCTCCCAGTCGCCGGTTGACAAGGGCTCGAGGATCGTATCGAAGTCGAGGGAACCGTATCCCAATGGGAGATGTTCGTCCTGCCCCCGATACCCCGAATCGCCGTGACGGTTGTCGTTGAGGTGGAGATGCGAAACGCGCGCCCGGTTGTCCGCCAAGAAGGCCGCCATAGAGTCCTCGTCTAATCCAGCGAGAGCTGCATGGCCGGTGTCAAACGTTAGCGCGGCTTTCGTTTGCTCGAGTAGCTCCTCGAACTGATTGACATCGAGAGCCCCACGCCGAACCAAGTTCTCGACACAGATCTCGAAACCGCGCTTGGTTGCATACTCATCCAGTTCTCGGACCGATTCGGCCACCAGTGCTGCCATCTCGGACTCGTCCCAGACACGACTCCACCCGTACGAGGCCGGGTGGAGGACCCCCTTCTCGGCCCCGAGTTCGACGGCCACATCGATGCACCGTTTCACTTCCATGACGGCCCCGTCGCGCTGATTTTCGTGAGGAGAGCCGATCAACAACGGATACGGAAAGTGGACGAGTAGGTCCAGTTCGAGGGCTGTTAATCGATCACCGATGGACTCAGTTTTCGGCGCGAGGGACGCCCGATGGGCATCCCCGTCCATCATGAGTTCGACGAAATCGAAGCCGAGTGCAGCGGCCTTTGAGATCGATTCGTCGTACGGCCACCGATCGAAGCTGACAAACCCGGTTCGCATATATCCGGGTCCGGACGGCCGGCCGGCTAATCTCTTCCGCCTGAACGAACCGCCGCCATCCCTGCTGTCAGCTTCGGAATCGACAGGCACCAGGCCTCGTCGAGCCAGCTTCACTGTGAAACGTTCCCAAATTGAGTAACGTTCATGTGGGATGCTCGATAACGGTGCTTCTGGCAGCCATGACAAAGAGTGACTCGGAGAACCGAAAGCACAGCTTATCGCGACGTGGATTGCTGAAGACCGGAGGTGCAGCTGCGGTCACTGGACTAGCAGGCTGCACCCAGGGTGGCGGAGGCGGCGGTGATGACACGCCGACCGCCGAGGAGACGATGGCCACGACGGCCATGGGATCGCCGGAACCGGAGGAGGTCACGGTCGAGTTCTGGCCGGCCTGGGGTGGCTATTACGAGGAGACCTTCACGGAGATGATCTCGCGGTTCGAGGAGAAACACCCCAACATCACCGTGGAGATGACGGCGCAGGGCAGCTACCGCGAGTCCAAGTCGGCGCTGTTCAACGCGGCCAACGCCGGCAATCCGCCCGATATCGGACAGCTGGACAAAGGAGAGGCCATCATCGCACGGGACAGTGGCTTCTTCACCCCCGTCGAGGACATCTGGCCGGATATCGATCCGGACGAATACCTCGGATCGGCCATGGGATCCAGCATCATCGAGGGCACGATCTGGTCGGTTCCCTGGAACAACTCCCAGATCGTGATGTACTACAACAAGGATCACTTCGAGGCGGCCGGGCTGGACCCCGAACAGCCGCCGGACACCTGGGACGAGTTCTCCAACGCGGCGAACACGATCGTCGAGGAGGGCGTGGCGGACTTCGGCGTGACGTGGCCGAACCACTCCTGGTGGATCCACAGCTGGATGGCCGAACTCGAATCCTTCGTGTGCAACCAGGAGAACGGGCGCGCCGGGGAACCAGACGAGGTGATGTACGACAACGACGCGGCCCAACGGATCTTCGACTTCTGGATGAACGATCTCGGCGACGCCTATCACAATCCCGGGCAGGAGGACTGGGGCTCCTCGGAGCAGGCGTTCCAGAACGAGGTCGCCTCGATGCACATGAACTCCTCGGGCTCCATCGCCTACAGCCTCCCCGGCTTCGAAGAGAACGACATCAACGTCGGCGTAACCGGCCTCCCCGTGCCCGAGGACCGGATCGGCCACCCGATGGGCGGAGCGGCGGTCTGGGTGACCGACAAGGACCGGACGCAGGCGGAGCGGGAGGGCATCAAGACCTTCCTCGAAGAGATGACCGGACCGGAGCTCCAGGCCTTCTACTCCAAGCAAACGGGGTACTTCGCCTCCCACCAGGGGTCCTTCGACGTCCTCGATGAGCAAGGGTTCTACGAGGAAAACGCCGACACGTTCAACCAGGCCCGCGAGCAGCTCATGGCCTGGGAAGAGACCCCCTACAACCAGGGAATCCTCATGGGGCCGTTCTCGAAGATCACGAAGGAGATCGCCGTCCAATCCGACAAGATCCTCCAGGGTAAGTCAATCGACGATGGCCTCAGTGACCTGAAGGACTTCGGCGACCGACAGCTCGAGCGCTACGAGCGCACGTAGGGACGAGGCGACCTCCGAATGCGTTCGCTCTCCCGGGGTGACAGATGAGCGAGATATACACGAGCGACTGGAAAGCGTACCTGCTGTTGCTGCCGACGCTCGCGGCGAGCGTCGCCTTCCTCTACATCCCGGCGATCGATACCTTCCGGCTGGCGCTGTACAAGACGGTCGCGGCCGGGGCGCGACTAGTCTTTGTCGGCCTCGGGAACTTCGAGTGGCTCCTGAACAGTCCGCGCTATCACTACAGCTTCCTGATCTCGTTCGCCTTCGCCATCGTCGTGGTGTTCGGCTCGATAGCGATCGCCATCTATCTCGGGTACCTCGTCCACAGCGTCCTCGTCGGTCGCTCGATCTACCTCGTGGCCTCGATCCTCACCTACGGGTTCTCCTTCGCCATCGTCGGCTCGATGATGTTGTTCCTGATGCACCCGACGGTCGGGATCATCACGTTTGCGATCGAACAGGTCTTCGGGGTCTCGATCGACTGGCTCTCGAACGACATCCAAGCGTTCGTGATGGTCTCGCTGGCGACGATTCTGAAGATGATCGGCTACAACGTCATCTTCGTGGTCGGCTCGCTCAGCAGCATTCCCGACACGATCCAGGAAACCGCGCAGCTGGACGGCGTGGGGCACTTCAAGATGCTCACCCGGGTGTACATCCCGCTCATTTCGCCGACGTTGGCCTTCCTCGTGATCATCAACACGGTTTACGCGTTCTTCTTGCCCTTCCCGGTCATCGACATCATGACCCGTGGCGGCCCGGGGAACGCGACGTCGATCCTCATCTACCAGCTCTACGAAACGGCGTTCGGCGCGAGCCAGATGGGGCTTGCCGCCGCCCAGTCGCTGGTCCTGTTCGTGATCGTCGGCGGGCTGTTGCTCCTGCAGATCTGGCTCTCCGACCGGTACGCCCACTACGGGGGTGCGGCCTGAGATGAGCGTCATGGACCTCCGCCGGTTGAGTTACGAGCCGGGGACGGCGACCCGCTACCTCCGCTACATCCGGCAGCAATGGGGCCTCCACGTCCTCCTGATCGTCTCCCTGGTCATCATCCTCCTCCCCGCCGCGCTGGCGCTGCTGATGAGCACCCAAACCCTCAACGAGATCCTCGATTTTACCTACCTCTGGTTCGGGAGCGACGGCCTCGAGAACTACCGCGTCGTGGTCGAGAAGCACGGGTTCGGCACTTTCCTGTGGAACAGTTTCGTGATGGCGACCCTCATCGCCATCGGGAAATTGAGCATCTCGTTGATGGCTGCCCTCGCCATCGTGTACTTCGACTTCCGGTTCAAGCGCACGCTGTTCTTCATCATCCTGCTCACCCTCACGGTGCCGGTGCCGATCCGGATCGTGCCGCTGTTCGAAATGATGGTGAACCTGGGCTGGAACGACTCGCTCCTCGCGCTCGTGCTGCCGTACTTCGCGAGCCCGACCTCGGTCCTGCTGCTCCGCCAGCACTTCAAATCAATCTCCGAGTCCCTCGTCGAAACCGCGAAACTCGACGGCATCGGCCCGCTAAACTTCCTCGTCTACGTCCTGATCCCCATGTCGAAGAGCATGATCGTCGGGCTGTACGTCATCGCTTTCGTCTGGAGCTGGAACCAGTACCTCTGGCCGCTCGTCGCGATCCAGTCGGAAGCCAATCAGGTCGTGCAGGTGGGGATCCGCCAGCTCCAGGGCGCCCAAGCGGCGGCCCAGACGCTGTGGGGCCTGATCATGGCGGGGACGATCCTGGCCCTGATCCCGCCGCTCGTGATCCTCATTCTGGCCCACCGGCCGCTCATGGAGACCTTCAACATCCAGATGAAGTGACGTCGCCCTCGTTTTCCTCTCAGTCAGCGACGCTCGCTACCGTAGGTGTGAGGGCCCCGCGGATCGCTTTACCCCTCGGCGGGACCCGTAAAAACAGTCGTGTCCGGCTGGAAATCCAGCCAGGCAAACCAGAACAGTTGGCCCCGCTCCGACGCCGACCGCAACTGCGTCCCTTCGTAGGGGCCGTCCACGGCTCGCCCCGTCGAGATCTCCCAGCGCGACCCGCCGGCCCGCAGGTGAGTTTCCGAGGCCCGTTCGAACCGGAGGACGGTACCCTCGACTGATCTGACATAGCCGACCACGGTCTGGTTGTCCGCCGTGGTCGTCACCACGACCGGGCGGTCGCCCACCCGCTCGTTGACGACGCCGGCCTCCGCGACCGCTTCGAGCGGATAGGCCCGGGCGGACTCCCCTGCCTCGATGCCCAGGACCTGGGCTTTCGGATGCAGATCGACGTCGGAGTCCGGGACCTCGTTCGCGCCGATGCCGATCTGCTCGCTGTCCTCGTAAAGGGTGTAGGGGCTCCGGGTGTAGTTCCGGATCGCGTCGTCGCCCTGCACCGTACTGGACTCCGGCGGCGGCAGGAGGACCTCGGTCTCCGGCTGTGCGTCCCGCCACGTCCCCCACGTAGTTATCGTGGAGGGCATCAGTTCGAGCCGCTGGCCCGTCATCGGTCCCCGGACGGCCGCGCCGGCGATCTGGCTCCAGAGCGACTCCGTGCGTTCGTCGTACATGACGAGGTCCGAGTTCCACAGGAGGCCGGAGACGCCGAACACCGTGGGCTCCCCCTGGACCCGCCGCTCGGCGGTAACGCCGCTGCCACAGAGTGGACAGAACGTGACGAGCAGTGGCCCCTCGAAGACATCGTTCACGACCTCGTGCCAGTTGAGGACCTTCAGTGGATACGCCCGCGCGATCCCCTGGCGGGTGACCCCGATGACCCGGTCGTCGTCGGCGAGCCGTGGCTCGATGACCTTCTCGTTCCCGTACCGGTTGATGAACGTGATCTCCAGGTCGCTCCAATCGGGAGCGAAGACGGGGTCAGTGATCGCCGGGATCGCGTCCTTCGGCGCCCCGCGAGTCAGGGCCTCCTCCGGGAGCGGGAGGTCCCTGCCGGCCACTTGCTCGACGGTCGGGACCGGCGTCTCAGTCCCCTGGGGTGGCTCCGACGTACCGCTCGCCGGAGCGGCTTCGGCGTCAGGCGATCCGACCCGAGCGCCGACACAGCCCGCCCAGGCGGTGCTGAGGCCGGTCACCGCCCCCGCAAGGAACCGACGGCGATCCATCTGTCCCGACGTAGGACCGGACGGTTAAAGCTAACAGGGGATCCGTCGGCGGGGCCGCAAACCCGAACTTCAATACCGGGCGCCCCAGTCCTCCGTCCCAAGACCCGTGTCAGACCCCAGCCAGTCCAGTCGGTTCGGAGACCCCCGATGACCGACCGACAGGCCGCCGTCGAAGCCGCCGGTCGGGAGCACTACGACCTCGCCGTCATCGGTGGGGGGATCGCCGGCGCCGGGGTGGCCCGCGACGCGACCCTGCGCGGCCTCGACACGCTGCTGGTCGAACAGGCCGACTTCGCGTCCGGCACGACCGCCTACACGACCCGGCTGATCCACGGCGGACTCCGCTATCTCGAGCAGTTCGACTTCAAGCTCGTCTTCGAGAGCCTGCAGGAGCGGGAGACCCTGGCCGAGATCGCCCCGCACCTCGTCGACGAGCTGACATTCCTCATCCCACAGTACGACACGAGCTGGCCGGAGCGGCTCAAGGTGCGCCTCGGCATGATCCTGTACGATGTCCTCTCCTACGGGAAGACCATGCCCAACCACGAGGCGCTCTCGACGGAGGCGGCTCTCGATCTGGAACCGTCGCTGCCGGCGTCGGGGCTGCAGGGTGGCTTCACCTATCACGACCGGCAGGCCGAGTTCGTCGAACGGCTCTGTCTCGAAACGATCCTGGATGCGGACGCACGGGGGGCGGCCGTCCTGAACCATGCCGAGGCGACCGACATCCGGACGGACGGCGACGAGGTGATCGGCCTCTCGTTCGAAGACCGGCTCGCCGACGAGCGTGTCGACGTGGACGCTCGGGCGGTGCTCAATGCCACCGGCCCGTGGGCCAACGACATCGCTGGATCCGCCGACGAATCTCCCCTCGTCCGTCCGACGAAAGGTGTCCACCTCGTCGTGCCGCAGCTCACTGAGCACGCCCTGACGCTGCCCACCACCGACGGCCGCGTCGTCTTCGTGGTGCCATGGTACGACTACTCGTTGATCGGGACCACGGACACCGACTTCGGCGAGGACCCGGCCGGGGCCCGGGCCACCGCGGCGGATGTCGAGTACCTGCTCGACGAGGTCGGCCGGTTCTTCCCGGACCTCGACGCCGACGACATCCACTACTCCTATGCCGGGGTCAGACCCCTCCTGGCCGGCGATCCGGAACAGGACGCCTCCGATGTCTCCCGCCGGCATCAGGTACTCGACCACGGGCCAGACAACGCGGGGCTGTTCTCGTTGATCGGCGCCAAGGTGACGCCGCACCGCGAGGCGGCCGAGGACGCCACGGACGCCGTCGCCGAGTACTTGGGCGTCGACACGACCTGCCGCACGGCGGAGATCCCGCTGCCCGGGGCCCGTGGTCGACGCGACAGCCATCCCGACGTGCCCGCGTCAGTCAAGACGCACCTCTCCGGGATCTACGGTAGCCGCGCCGAGGCCGTGCTCGAGCGCCTGGCGGCCGATCCGGACCTCAACCAGCCGCTCTGTGAACACACCGAGGACGTGCTCGCCCAGGTGACGGTCGCCGTCGAGGAAGAACACGCCCGACGGCTCACTGACGTGATCTTTCGGCGCTGTACGGTCGGGTTCGAGCCCTGCGAGGGCCGCGACGCCGTCGACACCGTGGCCGATCACATGGCGGCGCTGCTCGACTGGACCGAGGCGCGGCGGGCGGCGGAGCTGGAGCGCTACGAGGACTTCCTGGATCGACGGCACTCGTATGAGGAGAGCCTTGACGCGGATCGGTAGCAGGGAAGCACGGGATTGGACTATCGCGGGGTAACTGGCCTTCAAAGATTCGTCAGTCCCCCGAACTGGGGAGATGAACCGGTCGCGAGCTCCGCCCCCCCCCCCTCGCCGGGACCAACGGTAAAAGGCCGCTCACCTATGGCCGGACATGGCCTCCGGCCCCCGGCTCCTCGGGATCATCCTCCTCGTCGTGATCGCCGGGTGTAGCAGTGTGACCGGCGGGGTCGATCCCGCGCCGGTCAGCGTGACGCCGGCCGAGGTCCCGGAGGTCACGACCGAACCGGAAACGACCGCCGACACCGAGACGGCCCGCGAGCCGGAGGGGTTCGCCGACCCCGCGGCGCAAGCGGCCGCGCATGCCGCCGTCCTCGACAACACCTCCTATTCGCTCGTCGTGACCCAGCAGTTCGAATTCCCGAACGCCAACCGAAGCGGGGAGTGGCGCCTCGCTGGCCAGTTCGACGAGCGGGATCGCTTCCGGGTCGCCATCGAGAAGAACGGATCGGTGTTCGGCACGACCTCGCCGGAGCGCGTGTTCTATTGGTCGAACGGGACCCGCGTGCTCCAGGGAACCGAAACGGGTCACGGCGAGGTCAACCTCACGGCGCGACAGGACCTGGAGCCACCCCGCCGGGCGCTGCCGATCGATCCCCGGTTCGAGCGGGAGCTCGCTCGGGTGTTCAGCGTCTCGGCCATCACGGACGTGACGCCGGTGCACCGAGCCGGCCAGGAATACGACTACGCCCGGGTGACGCTGACCGGCCTGACCGAACCGTCCCGCCCGCCGACCGCGCGGACGACCCTCCGGATTCAGAACCTCTCGGCCCGGCTCGTGATCGATGGGCGAGGCCTCATTCACCGCATCCATCTGCAGTACACGGGAGCCATCATGGGCGAACCGGTGTTCATCCGGCGCTCGATCCAGTACGGGGCGGTCGGCTCCACGACCGTCGAGCGTCCAGCGTGGGTCCGAGCGGCCCACAATCGGACCGCGACCGGGACTGACTGATCCGGCAGTACCGGCTCCGAGCTGGTGAGCCGAGGTCGGCGGAAAGGCCCTTATCGATCCAGGGCTTGCGACCGGTTGGATGGAGGTCCAGTGCCCCTACTGCTCGACGGCCGTCGACGTGACGAGCCTCGAACAACACGTGCGGTCGTTCGACGGCGAGGGCCATGGAGCCCATGGGTCAGTCCCCGTTGACGGCGTCGACAACCCCTGGCAGCTCCGCCTCGATTTCTCCGAGGCACCATCAATCGACGGTGACGCCGAGGTAGACGTGCCACCCGTCGAGCATATCGTCGATCGATCCCGGCGAGGCTGGTGTCCGAACTGCGATGATGGCGTCCTCGGGTTCAAAGGTGGCTCCGGCTTCTTCTCGAGCGGCCGGCGACGCCTGGCCTGTCCGAACTGCGGCTGGGAGAGCCCGGAGTGGATCAAGGTCCGGGAATAACGGAGCGGCGGCGGGCCGCGGAAGCAGCGGCGGGCGGTGGCGTCAGTCCTTCGGGATCTCCGCGTGGACCTCGGAGAGCTCGACGCCCTCCTGCCGCCGCTTGTACCGCATCACGAGGTAGATCCCGGCCGCCAGCAGGTAGAGGAAGGCCATGAAGGCGCCGGACTGGACGTTCTTGAGGCCGTAGACCGGCCGGGTCGCCCAGAGCCAGAAGATCACCAGCAGGATCACCGCGTAGATCGCGGACACGATCGAGACCAGCGGCACGCCGGCGATCTCCCAATCGGAGACCGGGTTCTGGGAGAACAGCTCCGGCCGCCGCCAGGGGAACAGCATGCACGCGATCGTGGTGCCGAAGAACGTGATCGCGATGGCGAACGTGGCCGCGAGCGTCAGCGTCCGGAAGCCCGGCACGAAGTAGTAGATATAGGTCAGGATCGCCGCCGGGACAGCCATCAGCAGGATCGCATAGATAGGGGCGTTCCAGCGGAACTTCACCTCGGCCAGGATCTCCGGCACCGCCCGGTCGAAGGCGGTGGCGAAGATCACGCGGGTCGAGGAGAGGAAGACGGTGCCCGACCAGGCGAAGAACCACCCGGCCATGAGGACGACCTCCAACATCCCGAGGGGACCGCCACCCACGGCGATCGCGGCCAGCAGCGTCGGCGAGGACAACCACTGCAGCTCGCCGCCAGCCAGCACGGGGAAGTAGTTGTAGTTCAGCGCCTGGTAGAACTCGTAGCCGATCGCGGCGTCGAAGACGTACCACAGGATGATCGCGAGCACGGCGCCGGCGATGAGCGCCCCCTCGAAGACGCCGAACATCTTCCGCCATTCGCCGGCCTCACGGACCTCGCCGAACAGCGTCGAGCCCCAGACGGGCCACATGATCCAGAAGAGCAGCATCGGCAGCAGCAGGAAGGCCGCCTCGAAGTTCAGGTTGAAGATCGGTGCGAAGTTGACGTCAGTCCCCGAGATGATGCCCTGATAGGTGATGTCCTGCGCGGGGAGCCAAGCGCCGACCTGAGAATTGAACGACGCTTGGAAGCTCGAGGGGTTCGTCGACAGCAGCATGCCGAGGAACAGCAGCATGCCGACGACCCCGATATAGAAGAGGACCTGCTGGATTCTGGCGTACCACTGCATCCCGAGGCTCACATAGATGAACACGAACAGGACCACGACCATCGACGAGATGAACAGTCCCGGGTTGGACAGCCAGAACTTCGCGAGGGCGACGTTCCCGGAGAGCGCCGAGAGCGGCGCGAGTACGAGCCAGGACAGCATGGCCCCGTAGATCGGGACCCAGAGCCAGAGGATGAAGACCCACCCTGGCCAGGAGAGGACCATGCCCCAGAACCCGCCGAGGAGCCGGCTCTGCCAGACGTAGTCCCCGCCGACCCGTGGCATCGAGGACACCAGCGTGGCGTAGACGACGTTCTGGAGCGTCAGTATGACGACCGCCAGGATGGTTCCGAGGACGGGACTGCCGCTCGGGATGAACGCGTTGAACGTCCAGATG
>CAZKPC010000008.1:0-43194 GCA_964554565.1 uncultured Halobacteriales archaeon | reverse complement strand
ACGGGCGCTGCAGGATTTGAACCCGCGGCCCCTTGGTCCGAAGCCAAGTGCTCTGTCCAAGCTGAGCTAAGCGCCCACGAGACCCTGATTCCCCGTCGGCGCGCTTAACTCCGGCGGTTCTAGCGGCTTCCGGGAGTCCGAGCCTCTCGAGACATGGGTACGCTTTGTAGGACGTAGCGAAAAGTACTCTGTCCGATTTTGAAACCGCGGGGCGTTACCCGTCAGTGGCTCAAGGAGCACTGGGATGCTCGACGCTATGTCTGAGCCGAAGGGTCAGTAGTCGTCGAGGGAGTCATCAGGTCCGTTGGGCCATCGCACCCTTTAAGCGAATCACCGGAGCACGAGCCCGCATGGCGCCCCTCGAGGCGGTCCGGGGCCTCCTGGAGCTCGCGAGGCCCGTCAACGCCGTCGCGGCCGGCGTCCTGACGGCGATCGGTGCCTACGTCGCGGGTGACGCCATCGCGGCCCCGGCGGCGGTGGCCGCGGCCGTGGGCGCGACGGTCCTCGCCACCGCTGCTGGCAATGCCATCAACGACTACTTCGATCGCGAGGTCGACGCCGTCAACCAGCCGGGCCGGCCGATCCCGCGGGGCGCGATCGCCCCCAACTCGGCGTTGGCCTACAGCCTGCTCTTGTTTTCCGGGGCCGTGGCGCTGGCCCTCACGCTGCCGCCGCTGGCGCTGGCGATCGCGGCGATCAACTTGCTGGCGTTGGTCTCCTACACCTCCTGGTTCAAGGGCCGCCCGGGGGCGGGGAACGCGCTCGTCGCCTACCTCGGGGGCTCGACCTTCCTTTTCGGCGGGGCTGCGGTCGGCGATGTCGGCGCCGCGGCGACGCTGTTCGCGCTCGCCGCGCTGGCGACGTTCACCCGGGAGGTCGTGAAGGACGTGGAGGACGTCGAGGGGGACCGGGCCGAGGGGCTCCGGACCCTCCCGATCGCGATCGGGTCTCGGCGCGCACTCTGGCTGGGCACGGCCGCGTTGGTGGCGGCGGTCATCGCCAGCCCGTGGCCGTACCTGGTGGGGGGATTCGGCGTCGCCTACCTGGCGGTGGTCGTTCCGGCCGACGCGATCATGCTCTACGCCGCCTACGAGAGCTTCACGGACCCGACCACCGGACAGACCTACCTCAAGTACGGCATGTTCCTCGCCGCCGTTGCCTTCCTCGTCGGCCGGACGCTGGCGTAGTTCGGCGGCCCTTGGGCGGCCGCGGTGGACGCTACGCTTTTGCGCGCTCTCGGCCTACTCATGCTCATGCCGGCCACCAGCGATGCGGAGCTCCGGGAGATCCTCCAGCTGGACCGGGTCGCCGTCGTCGGCTGCTCGCGGGATCCCGGGAAGGACGCCCACCGGATCCCGAAGTACCTCCTCGAACAGGGCTACGACATCGTGCCGGTGAACCCCAATGCGGAGGAGATCTTCGACCGCCGTACGTACGATACGCTGGCCGATGTCCGGAGGCCCATCGACATCGTCGAGGTGTTCCGGCCGAGCGAGGAAGTCGCCGGGATCGTGGACTCGGCGATCGAGCGGGACGACGTCGACGTGGTCTGGGCCCAGCTGGGCATCCGCGACGACGCCGCCATGGAACGGGCCGAGGCGGCCGGCCTCCGGGTCGTCCAGGACCGGTGCATGATGGTGGAACACCGCCGGCTCGTCGGTTGAGCCGAACCTGGGGAACGGACAAAACCCTACGTCTCGGCGTCCGCGCCGCGGAACGCCGTGATCACGTCGTGGACGACGTCCTGGTCCGCCGCGACGAGGTAGCGCCGCCCGGCGACGAGCTTCGTCGAGTGCTGCACCGCGACGTGGCCCCCGACGGCCGCGATGACGACCGAGCCCTCCGGCAGGGCCTCGGCGACGACCTCGCCGGCCGCCGGCGCCTCGTAGTCCAAGCGGATGTCGAGGACCTCCAGGTCGCCGGTCACGCCCTCCAGCGTTTTGACGTCACTTCCGGAGACCGCGTTGACCGCGGCCTTGATTGACGCCCGCTCCGGGAAGTACACCTCGTCGACGAACTCCGTGTATTCGTCGGCGTCGGCGTCCTCGATCCGCGCGACGGTGCGGATCTCTGGGTAGAGCTTGCTGGCGGCCATGCAGATTGCCAGGTTGGTGTCCTCCCGGTCGGTCAGCGCGCCGAGCACGCCGGTCTCCTCGGAGACGGCCGCCCGCAGCATCGACGGGCGGGTGGCGTCGCCCTCGAGGTACTCGATCGGACCCCGCCGGTCGGCGTCGTGGATGGCGTCGGGGTTGCGTTCGATGACCGTGACCTCGTGGCCGCGGCCGGCGAAGTGCTGAGCGACACGGTGGCCGACGCGGCCGCCGCCCGCGATGACGATGTGGTCGGTGTCGGGCATTAGCCGACTCTCCGACGGGGGCCGTAATAATGATACGGCCCACGGGATCGCCGGCGTCGTCGGACCCAAGGGGGCCGCCGCGGTAGGCCGAGCCATGTCAGCCGGAGACGGTTCCGGGGACGCGGGCTCGATCAACACGGTGCGATCGGCCCTGGCCCCACTCCGGGGTGGCGGCCGCGGCTGGCTGCTGCTCTGCATCGCCGGCGGCTGGCTGCTCGTGAACGGGTTCCGGGTGCTGCTGCCGGTTCTGCTCCCGCGCATCAAGGCGGATTTCGCCATCGGGAACGCGGAAGCCGGCTTCGCGCTGACGGTACTCTGGGGCCTCTATGCCGCCCTGCAGTTCCCCGGCGGCTTGGCGGCGGATCGGGTCGGCGAGCGGCGGCTCGTGACCGGGGGCCTGCTGCTCGCCGCGGCGAGCTTCGCGGCCTTCTTCGTGGCGACCGGCTACGGCCTGTTCCTGGCCGCGACGGCGCTGTTCGGCTTCGGGGCTGGCTTCTTCGGGACGCCCCGGGACATGCTGCTCTCGCGGCTCTATCCGTCGGCGGACAACACCGCGTACGGTATCACGTTCGCGGCGGGGAGCCTCGGCTCGGCGGCCCTCCCGTTCGCCGCCGCGGCCATCGCGACGCGGTTCGGCTGGCGGGTCGCCATCGTGTGGCTGCTGCCCTTCATGGTGCTCGCGGCCGCGGGGCTCTGGTGGCTCGTCCCCGAGCGCGAGGACGACGGCCTGGATCGCCTCCCGGCCCGGGAGACCGTCTCGCAAACCGTGGCCGCCCTCTCTGAGCGCCGGGTGCTGTACGCGGGCATGGTCATGCTGCTGTTCATCTTCAGCTACCAGGGGTTCGTCGCGTTCCTGCCGACCTATCTGGTCGAAGTGAAGGGCCTCGGCGAGGGTCTGACTGCCGCGCTGTTCGGGCTGATGTTCGTGTTCGGGGCCGTCATCAACCCGGTCGCCGGCCAGCTCGCTGATCGGGTCAGCGAGCGGGCGACGCTGTTCGCGCTCATCGGGCTCTCGACGGTCACGCTGGCGGTCCTGCCGTTCGTGGGCGGCCGACTGGCGCTGGGCGTGCTCGTTCCGCTGCTCGGGATCCGGATCGCCATCGGCCCGCTGACGAGCGCGTTCATCGTTCGCGAGCTGCCCACAGGCGTCCAAGGCACGGGCTGGGGACTCCTCCGAACCGTCTTCTTCGGCCTGGGGGCCACCTCCTCGTCAGTCATCGGCGTGTTTGCTGACGCCGGCCGCTTCGATGCGGGGTTCCTCTTGTTGGCCGGCGTCACCGGATTGATCGCCGTCTTCTGGTGGCGCGTGCCCAGCCAGTGACCGGCTGTACCAGCCGTCCAAATCCAGTAGGGGCCGTTCCGGGAGTCGTGCGGATTGCCCGCGTTATGGTGTCAGCCGGGCGTAAGACGGAATAGTGTCGAGTTCGAAAGGACAGATAGCCCGGCTCGGAGGCCTCGAAGTATCCGGCCCCGGGACGCCGCACGGTGCCCCCTGTCCGCGCTCCACCCGCCCCGGCCGGGGGCGGCGGGAATATCCGGCCCGGCGGGACCGGTCCCGCCTGTCGGTACCCCACGAGAGTCGCCTCGCTCAGCCGCTCCAAGCCTCGAACTCACGATACAACCCTTTCGAGAGGTAGCGCTCGCTCGAATCCGGAAACACGGTAACGACCGTGTCATAGGGGACGTCGAGCTCCCCGGCGTCGATCCGCTCAGCGACGCGTCGGGCCGCCACGCTGGCGGCGCCGGCGCTCGAGGCGACGAGATGGCCCTCCTCCCGGGCGAGCCGCTTGAGCTCGGCCTGGGCGTCCCGATCGGATACCTGCAGGACCTCGTCGACGAGGCCCGGGTCGAACAGGGCGTTGGTCGACGGGTCGTGGGTCCCGATCCCCTCGGTCTTGTACTCGGCCTCCTCCGGCTCCTCGCCGAGAAACGTCGCGTAGAGCGACCCTTCGGGCTCGACCGCGGCGATATGGGTCGCGGACTCCTGTTCCCGGGCGTACTCGGCCACGCCCATCAGCGTCCCCGCCGTTCCGCACCCGGCCACGACGGCCCCCACCGCGCCGTCGAGGGCCTCGTAAATCTCGGGCCCGGTCAGCTCGTAATGGGCTTCGACGTTCAGCGGGTTCTCGAACTGCTGAGGGACGACGGCGTTATCGAGTTCATCGGCGAGTTCGTGGGCCCGCTCGACCGCCCGGCTCATGCCGTCGGCCGAGGGGGTGTTGATGACCTCGGCCCCGAGCGCCCGCATCAGCTGCTGTTTCTCGACCGAGAACCGCTCGGGAACGACGAACACCGCATCCACGTCGAGCTGTCCGGCGGCAATCGCGAACCCGATGCCGGTGTTCCCGGCGGTCGGCTCGATGACGGTGCCGCCCGGCTCTAGCTCGCCTTCTTCGAGCAGGCGCTCGAGCATGTACTGCCCGATCCGGTCCTTGACGCTCGCGCCGGGATTGAAGGACTCCAGCTTCGCGTAGACCGGGACCGCGTCGGGGGCCGCGTGAACGCCGACCAGCGGCGTTTCGCCGACCGTTTCGAGCACCGAGTCCAGCGGTCGCCGGTGGGTCGTCATGGCTCCCGGCCGGAACCGGACGGCGCCTCGACCGGGTCCGAGGGCTCGGCGTCCTGGTCACCGTCGAGGGCCGCCGAGCGGATCGACTCCACGTCGAGCCCCTGGGCCTCGGCGAGCGCCTCGAGGAGGGCCCGCTGGGTGGCCAGCTCGGCTTCGATCTCGGCCACCTGGTCCCGGGTTTCCCGCGTCGTCTCCCGCAGCTCGCCCACTTGCTCCCGGAGCTCGACCACGCGCTCGTAGAGCTCCTCGGCGAGCTCGACGATGCGGGAGATCTTCTGGCCCGCGTTCCCGAGCATACCGCGAACCACGAGCGGCCGCCGTTTGTGCGTTCCGCCTCCGGGCGGCGGCGCGACCGGAGACAGACCGCTTATCGGGCCGGGCCGACTCGCTCCGAACATGTTGGGTGCTCGGACGGCCGCTCGGCTCGGTATCGGGGCGGGCGTGACGATCGTTCTGCTGGTCCTCGTGACCTACGCGGTGGCTGACGCCCGGGCGGTCGGCGTCTATTTCGGCGGGCTGCTCGGTCCGCCGCTCGCCGGGCTGTTCGCGGCCGTGGCCGCGCTCGCGCTGGCGGGCGCCCGGCGCGGTAACACCGATCCGGCGACGGCTGCCGGGGTCGTCGTGGTGCTCGGCGTGCTCTCGCTCGGATTGCTGGCGTCCTGGGCCACGGGTGTCTCGCCATCGCTCGTGGGCGGCATGACGAGCGTGTCGGCCTTCCAATACCATCGGTGGAGCCTCCTCGCGGTCGCGCTGCTGCTACTGGTCGCCGGGGCCCAGTATACCCGACACGTGATCTGAACCCATGGGCTGATCGTCAGTCCGGAGGCCGTCACGGCCCGACGCCCGACGCCGGTTCGGGGTAGTCGAAAGGCCCTTTACCGGTCCCTCGGAACTCATGTTGCGGACTAGGCCGGGCGGCCAGGCCCCGCCCCTCGCCCGCAATACGGTCTTCAGCGGGGGCCGAACGTCGGGGGCGTCCTCGCCGACGGGCGCGGGCCCCGAGCGCCGACGTCGAAGCCTCGTCCGTCGGGGACGGCGGTCCGCGGCGCGCAACCGAAGGGTTGCGTCGCCGCGGTTCGTCGGCGGCACCGGGTCAGGCACGGAAGTGAGCAGCCCACCGCCGGACACCCGTCGCTCGATGGGTCGCGGGGTGGAGGAGGCAACCGGGACCACCCGGGCTCAGACGCGCGGGCCACCCCGACCTGTCCGCGTTTCTTCAGGACGAACAGATCACTCTGCACAGTCCGGCCTACCGGGATCAACGGACCGATCCGTGGTCGGCGAACGGGCTCCGGTCGTTACTCGGGCGGCATCTGGTCGACGTCCACCGCCCCCGAGAGCTCGCGCTGCGGGAACGGGATCGTGATGTCGGCCGCGTCGAAGCGGCGCTTGACCTCTTCGACGTAGTCGCTCCGGATCCTGACGAAGTCCGACCGGCCGGGGTTCTCGACCCAAATGCGGGCCTGCAGCCCGACGTATGAATCCGCCAGCTCGGTCAGCCTGACCGACGGCGCCGGATCGCTCATGATCTCGTCGTTTTCCTCGGCGACGTCCACGATGATCTCCGAGGCCTCCGCGATGTCGTCCTCGTACCCGATGCCGAAGACGAACTTCAGGCGGAGCTGGTTGTTGGCGACGGGGTTCTTGATCACGCCATCGGTGAGGTTGGAGTTCGGCACGGTCAGCAGCTCGCCGTCGAACGTTTGGACCCGCGTGACCCGGAGGCTGATGTCCTTCACGACGCCGGAGTAGCCGTCCCACTCGATCCAGTCCCCGATCCGGAACGGCCGGTCGGTGAAAATGAAGACCCCGGCGACGAAGTTCTTGATGACGTCCTGCAACGCGAACCCGATGGCCAGCGTTGCCGCGGCGGCGATCGTGGCCAGGGCCGTCAGGAAGCTCCCCAGCCCCGCGAAGCCGAAGGCCACCGAAACACCGACGAAGATGATGGCGAACCAGGTCAGTTTCCGGAGGGGGTTCCTGGCGTGCCGATCGAGCGACCGGGCCGCCATCATCCGATCGACCAGCGGCAGGATGACCAAGCGCCCGATCAGGAACACCACCAGGAACGCGAGCACGAACGAGATCGCCGCCCCGAGCGGCTCGGCGAAGGGTACCCCATAGCTGCGAAGCAGATCCCCGACCGCGCCACCGCCGGTGTTCGGCGTGACACCGCCGGCCGGAGTCGTCTGAAGAGGCATCAATGGTATACGGCCGTGTGCCCCCGGGTTTCGACGAGCGAGGCGTCGACCCGCTCGGCGAGCGCTTCAGCTTGGTTTTCCGTGGACTTTCCCGGAGCCTTCGCGGCCAGGAACTTCACCTTCACCAGTTCGCGGTCCTCGAGCTGGGCCGACAGTTCATCGACTACCGCGCCGATGCCGCCCTTGCCGACCCAGACGGTCACGTCGAGGTCGTGGGCTTGTTTGCGGAGGGCTTGGCGGTCCATGGTTGTCGTCGGCTTCCCGCCGACATCTGAAACGCCTGTCGGAGTCAGCCCGGCCTCAGTCGTAAGGATATCGCTGCTGGTGGCCGCAGTCACAGGTAACGACGACGTGCCCGTCCTGGAGCCGCTGGCGGGCGTTCCGGCCCGCCACGAGGTAGCGGTCGCAGGCCTCACAGCTGTGTCTCGTCAACGAGCGCGGCTGCCGGAGCCGGTGACGCTCCGCGATGCGGCGGGCCCGGCGGACGTAGCGGCGCGCCCGCTCCTCCTCGTCGGCGAGGACCGCCTCGCGGGCCAGCGCGACCAGGTGCTCGATCCGCTCGACGGCGATCGACTTCGTGTCGGACCCGGAGTCAGGCACGTCCGGACGGCCGCCGCGGGCCGGTTAAAGGGTTGTCCCGTGGGTCCCGGTACGCTTACCTGCCGGCCCGGCCTCCGGCGGGTCGTGCGGGTCCTGAACTACCTCGAGCTCGAGGGCCGTCTCGACCGGAGCGGCATCAGCACGGCGGCCGCTCACCAGCGCGCGGCGTTGGCCGCATCCCGGCACGAGGTGCTCACGACGCCTTGGAACGGCGGCGTTGATGCGCTCCGCCAGGGCCCGGTCAGGACGTTCGATCTCGCCCACCTGAACCTGTTCGGTCCGGGCTCGCTGGCAGTAGCCCGGACGGCCAGGCGTCGTGACCTCCCGGTGGTCACTCACGCCCACGTCACGGCCGAGGATTTCCGGGGGAGCTTCCGGGGCTCCGGGCTCGCGTCCGGTCCGCTTCGCCGGTACCTCCGATGGTTCTATTCGCGGGCCGACCTGGTGCTCTGTCCGAGCGAGTATACCCGCGACGTGTTGGCGGAGTATCCGGTGGAGGCCCCGATCGAACCTGTCTCCAACGGGGTCGACCTCGAGTCCTTGGCGGGGTTCGAGTCGCTGCGGGACCCGTATCGGGAACGCTTCGGGCTGGACGGGCTCGTCGCCTTCGCCGTGGGCAACGTCTTCGAGCGGAAGGGCCTGACCACCTTCTGCCGGCTCGCCGAAGCGACGGACCACCCCTTTGCCTGGTTCGGGCCCTACGACACGGGGCCTCAAGCCAGCCCGACCGTCCGGCAGTGGACCCAGGATCCCCCGGAGAACGTGACCTTCACGGGGTGGATCGAGGACAAGCGCGGGGCCTTCGCCGCGGGCGACGTCTTCGTTTTTCCAGCCGCCGTCGAGAACCAAGGTATCGCGGTCCTGGAGGCGATGGCTTGTGGCAAGCCCGCCCTCCTCAGCGACATCCCGGTCTTCCGGGAGTACTACGAGGACGGCGTCGACTGCCTGCTCTGTGACGGCTACGACGACTTCCGCGAGGGGCTCGACCGGCTGGCCGAGGACCCGGGGCTCCGGGCCGACCTCGGCGAGAACGCCCGCCAGACCGCCGAACGCCACGGCCTCGACCGGGTGGGCGACCGGCTCGACGAACTCTACAGGAGCCTCGTTCCGGATCGGTAAGCGCCGCCCGTGGCGGAACACCTTTTCGGGAGCCGGCCCACCGGTCGCTGGTGGACGCCCGGCGGTACCTGCACCGGATCGATGCCGACGTTGCGCCCGGGGCAACCCCGTCCCATGAGCTCTTGGCCAAGCTTCAGCGACGACACCTCCGGACGGTCCCATTCGAGAACCTCGATGTCGTGGGCGGGCGTGAGATCACGATCGATCGGGGCGCCCACTACGAAAAGATCGTTGAGGCCGGCCGCGGCGGATTTTGCTACGAACTCAACGGGCTCTTCGACTGGCTGCTCGGCGAGCTCGGGTTCACGACGCGGTTCGTTGAGGGCCAAGTCAACTACGGGAACGGGTTCTCTCAGCGGTTCGCCCACGCAGCGGTGCTGGTCGATCTCGGAGCTGCCGGGCCGCCGGCGTCTCTCGACGGCTGGTACCTCGCCGACGTCGGGTTCGGCGATTTCGCGCGTCAACCGCTGCCCTTGACGGGCGAGCCCCGGACTGACGTCAGCGGCACCTATCGCGTCCGGCAGCTGGAGGACGGCCGCTTCGAGAGCCAGTACCGGGGCCCGCGCCCCGGCGAAGAAGCGGCTGGGATCGACGCGGACCAGTGGGTGCCTCGGTACCGGTTGACGCCTGCGGACCGAGCCGGCGAGGAGTTCGAATCCATGTGCGAGTGGACCCAGACGGCGCCGGAGTCGGCCTTTACCGATCGGCTCGTCTGTTCGATAGCCAGGCCCGACGGCCGATGGACGCTCTCGGAGAACGCACTCACGGTCACTCGGTGCGACGAGAAAACCAAGCAGCCCGTCGGGCCCGAGGAGCGTCGGGCCGTGCTCCGGGCGCGCTTCGATATCGAGTTCGGTGGCCCGCTCCCCTCTGAAGAGGAGCCCTGAGCGCCGGCCCGCGGCTGCGGACGAACCCGCAAGTCCTTAACCCGGGACCGGCGAACCCCGAGTGATGCAGGCCGTCGCGGCGTTTACGGACACCTACCTGCCGACGGTCAACGGCGTCACCTACACGGTGACGACCTGGCGCGACCGCTGGCGGGACCGCGGCGGCGAGATGGCGGTCGTCTACCCCCGGGCTGAGGGCCACGTGCCAGGGTCGAACGAGTACCCGGTCACCAGCCTACCGTTCCCGTTCTACGACGGGTTCCGGCTCGGGCTGCCGCGGCTCCCTTCGCGGCTCGACGGCGTGGATCTCGTCCACGTTCATACGCCGTTTTCCATGGGCGTCGCGGGCCTCCGACTGGCCCGACAGCAGGAGGTGCCCGTCGTGGCGTCCTATCACACGCCCACCAGCGAGTACGCGGGCTATCTCACGTCGCGGCCGGCGCTGAAACGTCGGCTCGCGCGGCTCAGCCGGGGCTGGGAGCGCCGGTTCTTCGATCGGGCCGCCCTCGTCACGGCGCCGAGCGGAGCGACCCGTGATCACCTCGTTGAGACCATCGGCGTGGAAACGCCGGTCGAAATCGTCCCGAACGGGGTCGATACCGAGCGCTTCCGCCCGGTCGAGACGACGGCGTTTCGGGAGCGACACGGCCTCGATCGCGACGGCCCGTTGATCGGCTACACGGGGCGACACGGCCACGAGAAACGGCTCGACGTGCTCGTCGAGGCCGCCGCGGAGCTCGGGGCGACGGTCGTGCTGGGTGGCGACGGGCCCGCCAGGCCGTCGCTGGAGCGTCGGGCGGCCGAGCTGGACGCCGACGTCCGGTTCCTCGGCTTCCTCGAGCGGGACGAGCTCCCCGCGTTCTACGCGGCACTCGACGTGTTCGCGTTCCCCAGCCCCGTCGAAACTCAAGGGATCGTCGCGCTGGAGGCGATGGCCTGTGGCACGCCGGTCGTCGGCGCCGACGAGGGCGCGCTGGCTGAAACGATCGACGATGGGGAAACCGGGTACCACTTCGCCGCTGGCGACCCGGCCGCCCTCCGGGCGGGGATCCGGCGAGCCCTGGAGGACCAAGCCACGCTGTCGCAGGCCTGTCTCGATCGCCGAGCGGAGCTGGACGTGGCTGAAGCCATCACTCGGCTCGAGACGCTCTACGCCGACCTCTGAGAGTTCCGGGACCGGGCTGTTCGGTCAGTCGTCCTCGAGCGCGTCGGCGATGCGCTCGAGTTCCTCGGTGGCCGCCCGGATCTCGTCGCGGACGCGCTCCATCTCCCGGGTGTAGGTCTCGCTGTCCAGGCCGTCGCCACCGCCGGGACCGCCACCCATGCCGCCGGGGCCGCCACCCATCATGCCCCCCATCATCTGGGCGAACGGGTTCCCGCCGCCGCCAGGGCCGCCACCCATGCCGCCGGGGCCGCCGCCCATCGCCTCGCGGGGGTCCCCGCCGCCACCCTCGGAGCGCTGTTCGCGGAGCTCTTCGACCCGTTCGCGGAAGGACTCCTCGTCGTCGCCCCCACCGTTCTCGTCGCCGCCGTTACCGCCGGAGGCCTCGTCGTCTGCCATGGTCGGAGTTCGTTTGGGGTTTCGGAAAAGGGTTGGCATTCGGGGGGTCACCCGAAGGTACCGAGGTTGGCTTGTACGTCCTGGTCGGACGCTCCCGGCTCCAGCTCGTACCCGATGAGGTCCCGGAGGTCCACGGCGTACGTTCCGCCGCCACGATCGACCAGGAGGAGCCGGCCCTTCGTCCCGACGACGGTCCCGGTCACGAGTGTTTCAGCGAGTGGCCGGTCGGTGAGTTCGAGCCCGTAATCGAAGCTGAAGGTGTCCGCGGCCTCGTATCGATCAAGGGCTTCCGCCCAAGCGGTGTCGTCGAACGGTTCGGCGATCCCTGCGAGTTTCGTGGCTGTGGATACCCGGTCCGGGAGTTCCGTGGCGAGCTCGCCCTCGATCCGTCGGGCGATCCGGCCGTCGGAGACCGTATGGAGGTGGGCCGCCCGGTCGGCACCCTGTTCCCGAAGTCGTTCAGGTAACCGGTTGAGACGGGTCACGCCGACCTTCAGGCTGTCGGGGGCGAACCCTGCCAGGTAGACCGCGTGTTCGGCCTCACAGGAGGGAAGCGGCTTGTCGCAGTTCCCGATACAGCGCGCACATGGCCAGTCGTCCTGGTGATCGGCGCAGTGGGGCGCAGCCTCGGCATCGCAGCCGTAGTGTTCGTCGTCCGCCAGGACGCCGGCGCAATGTCGGGACTCCAGCGTGTAGGCGAGCTCGACGCCGGCGGCCAGGGACTCCCGGCGGATGGAGCCGTCCTCGCCGATCAGGAGGGCGGGTTCGGCAGCCTCGCCCAGGAAGCCTTCGAGCGGATCGTACTCGAGGTCGGCGAGGCCAGTGTCGTAGCCGACGACCTGCACGCCGCGGCGTAAGCCAGCCCTACCTAAAGTGGTGGCGTTACACCGCCGATCGACAGCAAGCCCGGGGATGGAACGGCAATCAATAGGCAGTCGGACAGGCTCTGAGATACCTAACTGTGGGGTACGATATAATTCTCTACAGTAGATGCCGAATTCTCGAGGGGTCTCTTGCGGTAGGCGAAACGGTAGCTACGAGGCCACCTGGTCTGATCCCGGCCCGGCCCCGACCAGGCAAACGCCACGCTGGAAGCCTCGAATGGCGACCTCGAGGCCCGAACGGGGTTCGCCGTGTGATCAGCCGGGTTCAGGCTGTTCAGCCTCGAACAACCGCGCCCCGCAGTCATCGCAGGTCACCGCGGCGACCTCGCGGGACCGACAGCAGGACTCGACCGTCTCCTCGCCCAACCGGACGGCGCCCCCGCAGCTCGGGCAGCGCTCGAGGAACACGCGCAGCCCGTTCAGTACCCGCCCCCTGTCGATCGTACTGAGTTCCTCCCACTCCGCGTATCGATTCCCAAGCACGCGGGCGCCAGCCATATCGGCAACGAAGGCCCCCGGGGATTCCCACTGACCCAGGCGCTGGCGGCCGTGTCGGTCGTGATCGGTGGCGACGGCGACGAACGCCTGACCGTGGTTCTCGAGCCGGATCCCGTCCGGGGCCAGGCCGAACATCCCCGCGAGCTCCGATCGGGAGGCCTCCGGATCGTCGAACGTGTCCATCTCCCGGTGCCAGGCGGTCCGGAAGTCATCGGTGAGACAGAGGTCGTCCACCGTTTGACAGGCCGTTACGGCCCCGGCCGCATCAAGGACCGCGGCCGGTTCGACGGTCGCCTCGCCGACGGAGCTCGATTTGTGGTGATCGAAGTACTTGAGCACTCGATCCGGGAAGTAGGTCCGCGTCAACCAAGGCGTGCCGGGAACGAGGTAGCCCCGCAGGGCGATGGACAGGAGGGACCCCGAGAGCACCAGGCCGCCCGCGACAGCCGACCAGACCGGATCGAGCGGGAGCAGCAGTGCCACCCCGACGGCGAGGACCAACGCGATCCCGATGTTGACGACCGTACACGGGGTACAGCGGTTCTGGCCGGTGTACTCGGGCTGCCGCAGGGCCTCGAGCGGACCGGCCCACCCGGATGGCATGGCCGAGTCTATGGTCGCGGCCGGAATCAATCTACTGGCAGCATCGGTGACGGACGGGGCTCACTACCGGTAGATCACTTTCTGAGCGGCTGAGTCGTCCGCCGATGGCCATCCGAGGGGATGATTGCACATTGGCTTCTCCTACCTGTCGCCGATCCCGTCGGCACCTCGAGTCTGGCGCCTCAGCCCCGTTCTTCGAGCAGTTCCCGCGTCGCTCGACGGACCGCCTCGGTCGAGCCCAGCTCGGCCTCCCACCCGAGGGCTTCGAGCTTCGAGACGTCGAGCTGCATCCGCGGGACGTCGCCGACCCAGCCGCGGTCACCGCCGGTGTGGTCGAGCGCCGGATCGACGCCCATTTCCTCGGCCACGATCCGGGCGATCTCGTCCACGCTGGTCGCGCTGTCCGTCCCGAGGTTGTAGACGTTCACGGGCTCGTCGGTCGTTTGGATGACCCGGGTCATCGCGTCGAGACAGTCGGAGATATGGAGGTAGGACTTCCGCTGCTGGCCGTCCCCGAGCACCTCCAGCCGTTCGGGGTTCGCCTCGAGTTTTTCGATGAAGTCGACCATGACCTGGCCGGATTGGAGGCGAGGGCCGACCACGTTCGCGAACCGGAACGTCCAGGTCGTGAACCCGTGGCTGTGAGCGTACACCGAGAGGAGCGCCTCCTCGGCGACCTTGCTCGCGCCGTAGATGCTGATCGGCTCCGGGGAATGGGTCTCGGGCGTCGGCCGCGGGGCCTCGCCGTAGACCGTCGAGGACGACGTGAACGCGACGTGCCGGACGTCGACCTCGGCCATCCGCTCGATGACGTGCTCAGTCAGTCGGTTGTTCAGCCGGAACTGCGCGACGTCGTCCCGCTCGACGGACTTGTCCGCGGCACAATGGATCACGAGATCGAGATCGGCGGTGATCACCTCGGCTGCCACCGCGGGCTCGGTCAGATCGCCCTGGACGAACTCGGCCTCGTCGGGCACCCAGGCCCGGTTCCCGTGCCTGAGGTCGTCGACGGCGACGACCTCGTTCTGCTCAACCAGCCGATCGGCGAAGTGGCTCCCAACGAAGCCCGCCCCGCCCGTGACGAGGACGCGGCGGCCGGCCAGGTCCATGGCGGAGGCTGCAAGGGGACCGGTAAGTTCGTTCCGGTCAGGAGCGGTTCGACTGCCGGCCTGTTGATGACTCAACGACACGCCCCGGCGCTCTGTGGGTGTGCCATCGTGACCCGCTCTGAGCGCTCGGCTAAGGCCGGCTGTCCCGGATACCGCGGTGGGAAGCCGCCGCCCGATATATCCGAAACCTGTTACCCGGCCGCCCTCGACTGGGAGGACATGGAGGACCGACCGGGGGTCTGTGTCGTTCGGCTCGGCCACCGCCCCGGGCGGGACGACCGTATGACGACGCATGTCGGGCTCACCGCCCGGGCCCTGGGGGCGGATCGGGTCGTGCTGCCAGCAGTGGCGGGCCACGCCCGGGAGACTGTCGCCGATATCACCGACCGGTTCGGGGGCCCTTTCTCCGTCACCTCGACCGAGAACCCGGAGAAGCTCGTCCGTGACTGGGACGGGCTCATCGGCCACCTGACGATGTACGGCGAACCGGTCCAGGACGTGATAAGTGAGGTCCGGGAGGCCCGAGCCGACCGACCGCTGTTGGTGGTCGTGGGCGCCGCAAAGGTCGCGTTTGACGTCTATGAACACGCCGACTGGAACGTGGCGGTCACGAACCAACCTCACTCGGAAGTCGCAGCGTTGGCGGTGTTCCTGGACCGCTTGTTCGAGGGGACGGAACTGAACCGCTCCTGGCAGGGCGCCGAGCGTCGGGTAGTGCCCCGGGCGGCCGGCAAGCAGGTGGAGGACGTGGAGGAACCCGACCGGGGTGAACCCTCGGACGAGTGAACAGATTCAAGGTTCGCGACCGCCGACACTTCTCCAATGGCTTTTGAAGGGATGCTGGAGGATCCGGTCATTCAGAAGTACCTCCACGAGCTCGTGGGCCCCCGGGGAATGCCCGTCGCCGCAGCGCCCCCGGAGGGCGAGGTCACCGACGAGGAGCTCGCCGAGGAACTCGACCTCGAACTCAACGACGTCCGGCGATCGCTGTTCATTCTCTACGAGAACGACCTGGCGACCTATCGGCGGGTACGTGACGAGGACTCCGGCTGGCTGACCTACCTCTGGACCTTCGAGTACGAGAACATCCCCGACAACCTGGAGGACGAGATGGTCCGGCTCTACGAGGCGCTCCGCCAACGGCTCGACTACGAGCGGGACCACGAGTTCTACCTCTGTGAAGTCTGCTCCCTGCGGTTCGAGTTCGGGGAGGCGATGGACCACGGCTTCGAATGTCCGGACTGTGGGTCCCAGTTGGAATCGCTCGCGAACACCCATCTCGTGGACGCGATGGAGGCCCGGATCGAGGCCCTCGAGGACGAACTCAACATCCAGGAACTCGGCCACCCGGCGAACGCCTGAGGATGGTGGTGCTGGCGACCAAGCTGTACGTCGAGGGCGACGCTCGGGACCGCGCCCTCGACAGCCTCCGGTCGGTGGTGCACGACGCGGTCGAGGGGCTCGATGTCACGGTCGATATCGGCCTCAGGCACGACGATTTCCCCGCGGTGACGATCGACGGCGAGGACGCCGAAGCGGCGCGCAACGTGCTCCGGGAGCAGTGGGGCGAGATCAGCCCCACGCGGCGGGACGGGGAGGTCTACACCGGTACCCTCGAATCCTGGGACGACGAGGCGATCGAGCTCGACGCCGGCGAGCGGGTGACCGTCCCGGCCGACGAGCTTGGCCTCGGCCCCGGGACGCCGGCGCAGGTCCGGGAGCGCTTCGGCCTCGTCCAGCACGTGCCGCTGCAGTTCGTTCAGGGCCGTCCGTCACGGCTGGCCGATGCCGAGCGCGACCGGCTCTACGACTGGCAGCGTGGGGCCGGCCGGGTCAACGTGAACAGCGCCACCCGGAGCGAGGTGCGGGCGACCGTGAACCGGGCCGGCCATGCGGAGGACATCGTGACCGTCGAGCGGCTGGGCTTGCTCGAACAGAGTATCGTCTGTGCGGAGGGCACCGACCCGCCGGGGCTGCTGGCCGCGATCGGGCCGTACCTCCCCTCGGAGCTGCGCTGTGTCGTCCCATGAACCGGCAGCTGGCGGCGGTCGGCGTGTTGGCGGTGCTGGCGGTGCTGGCCGGCTGCACGGGCCCGTTCGGCGGCGGGATCGATACCACGCGCGCCAACGAGTCCGCCGAGTACGACTGGCGCACCTCCGCCAACGCTTCCTATACCGTGCAGAGCGACGAGATCCTCGCGGTCTACACCATCGAGAACCGTTCCACGGTCGAGGTTTACGGGTTCCGGCGGTTCAACAACGAACGGCCGCTCGATCCGGTGGCGGTCCGCTTCCGCTATCCCAACGGGACGGTCGTTGGGCCGGACGCGATGAACTTCACGACCGCCAATTCACGCACCGTTATCACGCTCCCGGCGAGGTCAGGCCAGCTCGGCGTGACGCTCCCCAAGTCCGGGAAGCAGGTCCGGACGCCGGTCGTCGTCGAGGGCTCTCACGTGGTGGTCCTCCCATCGAACGCGCGGGTGCGCTACTTCCTCCTGGGCCGGGTGGCTCCAAGTGCGGATGAGCGATCGGTGGACTCGGACGGGCGTGTCCGACTGCGGTGGGAGGACGTGTCCGGCGAGCGGATCTTGGTCGAGTACTACCTCGAGCGCGACCTGCTGATCTTCGGGGGCGTCCTCGCGATCGCGCTGTTAGGGGTCCTCGGCGGGTTGGGCTACTTCTGGCTGCAGCTGCGCACGCTGCGCGAACGGCGGGAACAGGTCTCCTGGGACGAGGACTCCGGCGCCCCCTGAGTCGCGCTCGTGGTCGGGGTGAAGTCGTCCCCGTCGGCGGACTTTTGCCCCCGCGGATCCAGGGTCGGGTATGCGCGTCGCCGTCGTTACGGTGGGGGATGAACTCCTCGCCGGCGACACGGTCAACACCAACGCAGCCTGGCTCGGCGAGCAGCTCGATCGCCGCGGGGCCCGGCCGCGACGGATCGTCGTCGTGCCCGATCGGGTCGGCGAGATCGCGGCCGAAGTCAACCGGCTCCGCGCCGAGTACGACGCGGTGGTCGTGACGGGCGGGCTCGGCCCCACCCACGACGATCTGACCATGGAGGGCGTGGCGGCGGCCCTCGGCGTGCCGGTCGAGCCAAGCGAGGACGCGCTCGACTGGTACGACGACCACCCGGAGTACGCACGGGAGGATCTCGTCGACGGGACTGCCGATCTCCCGCGTGGCGCTCGGCTGCTTCCCAACTCGGAGGGCGTCGCGCCCGGCGCCGTCTGTTCCGGGGAGGACGGCGTCCCGATCTACGTGCTGCCCGGCGTGCCCGAGGAGATGAAGGCGATGTTCGAGTCCGTGGCCGACGAGTTCGAGGGCCAGCTCCGCGAGCGGGCCTTCGTCGAGACCAGCGAACCCGAGAGTGCCCTGATCGACCGGTTCCAGGCGCTGCAGGACCGGTTCGATGGGGTGACGGTCGGGTCCTATCCGGGCCAGGAACGCGTCCGGGTGAAGCTGGAGGGCGAGGACCCGCAGGCGGTCTCGGACGCGGCCGAGTGGCTCGAGGCGCGCATCGAGCAGTGACCGTTCGGACGGCGCTCAGACGCGGTAGAGCCCGAGGAAGGCGATCGCCGCGGCCACGCTGACGACAGCGATCAGGGGGAACGCGACCTCGAGGCCGACCCGCTCGGCCACCACCCCGACCAGCAGCGGGCCGCCGGCCCCACCCAGGGCGCCGGCAGTCAGCATGACCCCGAAGAGGCTCCCGCTGAACTCCCGCTCGGCGTAGGCCGAGGTCAGTGCGTTCATCGCCGGGAAGGCGGCGTAGAGGATCACGCCGAGGACGAAGAACCAGGCGGTGAGCACGAGCGGGAGCGCCGGGACCGCGATGGTGGCGGTTAGGGCGAGCGCCGAGAGGCCCAGTACGCCGACGCCGAGCGTGATCCGGTCCATGCGATCGGCGAGACTGCCGGCCCCGAGCGAGGCGATGCCGCCGCCGGCGAGCATCACGAAGAAGACGGCGTTTGAGATCGCGGTCGAACCGGCGGTGCGCTCGAACAGGTAGGCGGTGGCGAAGGTCCGGACCGCTCCGATCTCAAGGGAGATCAGGAGGTTGGCGACGAACAGCGCCGCGACCCACCAGGCCAGCGGGACGTTGACGGCGGCCCGAGCCCGCTCCCGGAGCCCGGTTGGAGCGCGAGCGCCACCGTCCGCGGAGACGGTCTCACCAGGGCGATCCTCGACGTCCGGAAACCAGGTGACGAACACTGCCGCATAAGCCAGGCCGACGCCCGCCCCGGCCATCAGGGCGATCCGCCAGTCGAAGACCACGGCGAGCCCGCCGATGATGGCCGGGGCCATCGCGGTGCCGGTCACGCCACCGAGCCCGTGGATCCCCATGGCCTTGCCCTCGGTGTTCCCGGTCTCGAGGTCGCTGATCAACGACATGCCCGAGGGATGGTACGTACTGCCCCCGATGCCGGCGAGCACCTGGGCCAGCACCAGCGTCAGGTAGTCGCCGGCGAGGCCGGCGATGAAGATCCCGATGGCCAACACCACCATGCCGGCCCCCAGGACCGGCTTCTTGCCGACCCGGTCCGCGAGCGCCCCGGCCGGCAGTTGGAAGACCGAGTACATCACGTAGAACACGGTCAGGAGCGCCCCCGCCTGTCCATAGGTGATATCGAAGTCCGCGACGAGCAGCGGCAGGATCGGCGGCAGCGCCACGCTGTAGAACTCGTTGACGGCGTGCGCTCCGGTGATGAGCCAGACGCGCCGTGGGTTCGAGACCGCGACGGTCCCGCGCAGCGACGACAGCTCCATCGGTCGATCGGAGTCGGGCCGCCAGGGTGACCCTTGTGGTTTCACGGCGCCGGCTTCCGAACGGCTTTCAGGTCCCACCCGCCAAGCCGGCGGCATGCGCGTCGGGTTCGTCGTCAACCCCATCGCCGGCATGGGCGGCCGGGTCGGGCTCAAGGGGACTGACGGCAAGGTCGAGGCGGCCCGCGAGCGGGGCGCCGAGCCCCGGGCACCCGGCCGCGCCGTCGAAGCCCTCGAATCCCTTCGTGAACGGGCCGACGACCTGGAGCTGCTGACGTTCGCGGGCGTGATGGGGGCCGAGGAGGCCCGAACCGCGGGGCTGGAGCCGACCGTCGTTGGCGAGCCGGAGGGGCAGGCCGAGAACGCCGTCTCGGCGGAAACCACGGCCGCCGACACCGAGGCCGCCGTGCGCGCGTTCGTCGAGGCCGGTGTCGACCTGATCCTCTTCGTGGGCGGTGACGGCACGGCTGTCGACGTGACCGAGCAGCTGGAGGCCCTCGAGGCCGACGTGCCGATCCTCGGCGTGCCGGCCGGGGTCAAGGTCTACTCCTCCGTGTTCGCCGTCACGCCGGCCGCGGCCGGCCGGGTCGCCGCGACGTTCTCGTCGACCGAGGAACGCGAGGTCGTCGATCTGGACGAGTCGGCCTACCGGTCCGGCGAGGTCGAGACCAGCTTGCGGGGGATCGTCCGGGTCCCGGTGGCGGACGCGCTCCAGTCCGCCAAACAGCTCGGCGGCGGCACCGTCGAGGGGATCGCGAAGGGCGTGGCCGACGAGGTCGAGCCCGGCGTCACCTACGTTCTCGGCCCGGGGAGCACGGTCCAGGCCATCAAACGAGAGTTGGGCTTCAAGGGCTCGCCGCTTGGCGTCGATGTCTGGCGGGACGGCGAGGTCCTGGTCGAGGACGGCGGCGAGTCGGCCATCCTGGCGGCGCTCGGCGACGAGAACGTCATCATCGTGTCGCCGATCGGCGGCCAGGGGTTCGTCTTCGGTCGCGGCAACCAGCAGCTCTCGCCGGCCGTGATCGAGCAATCTGAGGTCCACGTCGTGGCCTCGCGCCGGAAGCTCGACACCACCGGCGTCCTGCGGGTCGATACCGGCGACGATGAGCTCGACGAGGAACTGCGCGGCTGGCGGAAGGTCCGCACGGGCCGGTTCGAGCACCGCTTGTTGCAGGTCGTTTGACGCCAGCGGGATCCTGTTTGTCACGCCGGTTCAGCGGCACCCCGCCGCCCTCGTCTTGTGTGTGAATAAGTGGCATATAGTCACCGTTAAGGTCTCGAACCGGTGGTAGTAGGGTATGGAAACCAGGAAGGTCCAGCGGCTGGGGCCCTCGACGCTGGCCATGACCCTGCCGGCGGAGTGGGCGACCGAGCACGCCGTCGAGAAGGGCGACGAGGTCTCGATCCGGATGGGAAGCAAGGGGACCCTCACGGTGATGCCCCAATCCACCCAGACCGGGGAATCGGAGGCGACGATCCACGCCGAACACCTCGATGCCGACTCCGTGGAGCGGGCAATCGTCGCCCAGTACGTGCTCGGCCGGCGGGTCATCTACGTTGAAAGCGAGGACACGCTCGACAACGAGACGATCAACGCCGTCTACAGCGCCGAGTCGCAGTTGATGGGGTTGGGCGTCGTCGAGGAGACGCCCGAGCGGATCGCGATCCGGTGTTCCGTCGATCCCGCGGACTTCACGCTCGACAACCTGCTCGAGCGGCTCGAGAACACCGGCTCGACGATGCGCGGGGAGGCCGTGAAGGCGCTCGCCCGCGGGGACCCCGATCTCGCCCAGCGCGCGCTCAACCGCGAACGACAGGCCAACAAGATCTTCGTGCTCATGCTCCGGCTCATCTTCACCGCCTATCAGAACCCGACGCTCGCCAGCGCCGTCGGGGTCGCCTCGACCTTCCCGCTGATCGGCTATCGGACGATCGCCAAGAACCTCGAACTCACCGCCGACAACGCCCAGGACATCGCGGAGACCGTCCTGGAGACGGAGGGCAACGCGCTCTCGGTCGACCAGTCAGTCATCCGTCGGATCCGCGAGTTCACCAACCAGGTGGACGAACTCACCGCCATGGCGGTCCGGGCGGCCGTCGACCGGGACTACGAGGTCACGATCGAAGCCCGGGCGCTGTTCCAGGAGCTCGAGAACCGCGAACAGGACATCCTCGCCGACCTCCCGGAGATGAACAACACGGACCTCCTTCGCGTCCGTGAGGTCCTCGTCGACCTCCAGCAGACGACCGGGTACGCGATGCGGAACGTCGAGATCGCCACGAACCTGGCCCTCGACGAGGACTCGGAGTACGTGACCATCCGGTAGCGGGCTTCCGGCAGCCGGCGAGTTGGTGGTCCGTTATTCGGCCGATAAAGCGTCGTCGAGCTGCTCCTGCCATTCTTCGAGCATCCCCAACAGTTCGGCCGGCGTGAGGTTCTCCAGGTCGGCCGTTCGGAGCTCCGAGAGCACGGTCTCGGCGGCCGGATCGAGCTCCCTGGACTCTTCGGTGTCAGCCCCCTCCATCGTCCCGGATTCGAGGTCGAAGACGACCTGTCGGGTGCCTCCGGCTCCGCCGCGGGCCTCGACAGCCTGCTCCCGGCGGAGCCGTTCCAGGACGTCCCGGGCGCGGTCGATCACCGGCGTCGGCACGCCGGCGAGTTCGGCCACGTGGATCCCGTAGGACCGGTCCGTGGCGCCCTCGCGGACGGTCCGGAGGAACGTGACCTCGCCCTCGCGCTCCGTGGCGGCCACGTGGACGTTCGCCACCCGATCGAGGTGGTCCGCCAGGCCCGTGAGCTCGTGGTAATGGGTGGCGAACAGGGTCAGCGATCGCACCTCGTTGTGGAGGTATTCCGTCGCGGCCCAGGCGATCGAGATGCCGTCGTAGGTGGCGGTCCCGCGCCCCACTTCGTCCAGGACCACCAGCGAGTCGGCCGTCGCGGCGTGCAGGATGTTCGACAGCTCCTGCATCTCGACCATGAACGTCGACCGACCCTCGGCCAGCTCGTCGAGCGCGCCGACGCGGGTGAAAATGCCGTCGACCGGCTCGATCCGGGCCGCATCGGCCGGGACGAACGAACCGATCTGTGCGAGCAGGACGATCAGCGCCGACTGTCGGAGGTAGGTCGACTTGCCGCTCATGTTGGGGCCCGTGACTACCAGGAACTGGCGGTCCGGCCCCAACCGGAGGTCGTTCGGGACGAACTCGGTCGTCTGTTCGACGACTGGATGACGCCCGGCCGTGATATCGACGCCATCACTGTCGAGGTCGGGCCGAATCCAGCCGTTATCGGCGGCGTGTTCGGCGAGGGCGGCCCGGACGTCGAGCCCGGCCAGCGCCCGCCCGACGGCTTGGAGCAGATCGGCCGCCTCCGCGATGCGCTCCCGGAGCGCATCGAACAGCTCGCGTTCCAGCTCCTCGCGGCGTTCCTCGAGCCGGAGGATCTCCCGCTCCCGGTCCTGGAGCTCGTCGGTCGTGAACCGTTTGGCGTTCTTGAGGGTCTTGATTTCCCGGTAGTGCTCCGGGACCCCGTCGGCCTCGGATTTGCCGACCTGGAGATAGTAGCCGTCGGTGCGGTTCCGGTCGACGGAGAGGTGGGAGAGGCCGTGGGCCCGCCCTTCCCGATCGGCCAGGGACTCGATCCAGTCCATCGCCTCTTCGTACCGTTCGAGGACCGCATCGAGTTCCGCGTCGTAACCGCGGCGGAACGTCCCCTCCTGTTCCGGGTCGTCGGCCAGCGCGGCAGCCAGCCGGTCCTGCAATGCCGCCGCCTGCTCACGGTCGACATCGGCGAACCGCTCGTTGAGTGGCGATTCGGCGAGCGTGGGATCGTCGCTGATCCGCTGGGCCAGCTCGGGGACGAGGCCCAAGGTATCACGGACCGCCAGCAAGTCACGGGCGTCGGCGGACCCGTGGACGGCTCGGCTCGCCAGCCGTTCGAGGTCGGCCGCGCCGCCGAGCGCATCCCGGATCGCGTCCCGCGCCAGCGGCGACTCGACGAACGCCGCCAGGGCCGATTGGCGCCGTTCGAGCAGGTCCCGATCCTGACGCGGGCGCTGGAGCCAGCCCTTCAGGAGCCGCGATCCGGCGCTCGTGACGGTGTGGTCGATCACGTCCAGGAGCGCCTCGCCGGCGCCCTGGCTCATCGTCTCGGCGAGCTCGAGGTTCCGCTGGGTCGTCTCGTCCAGCGCCACGTGATCGTCCGCCCGATACGGGGTCAAGCGGCTCATGGACCGCCGAACGCCGAGGCCGGTGGCCGCGACGTAATCGAGGACCGCGCCGGCGGCGCGAACGGCGGCTTGCTCGAGGTCGAGGCTCTCGGCGGTCCCTTCGCCGAACTGCTCGGCCACCGTGTGCGCCGACCGCGCCGGGGCGAAGGCGTCCGGCTCGTAGTCGGTGATCCGGCGCGCGTCGTCGCCGCGGAGCCGCGCCACCAAGGCCGCGTCATCACGCACCGTCGGTCCGGGGAGCACTTCGACCGGATCGAACCGGTAGACCTCGGCGAGGAGGTCGTCGGGGCCGTCGACGGCCGTCACGTGGAACCGACCGGTCGTGACGTCCGCGAACGCCACCCCGTAGCGCCCGGCGTGTTTCACCACGCCGCAGAGGTACCGGGCGTCGGCGCCGTCGGCTTCGAGGAGCGTCCCGGGCGTCGCGACCCGGGTCAGCTCGCGCCGGTGCCCGTCGTCGGTTTCGTGCTGGTCCGCGATAGCGACCCGATAGCCACGTTCGACCAGGGCCTTCAGATACGGCGTCAGCTCGGCGACGGGCACGCCGGCCATCGGATAGTGCTCGCCCCCCGAGCGCTTCTCCGTGAGTTTGAGGTCGAGCTCGGCCGCGACGGTCTCGGCGTCCTCGCAGAAGAACTCGTAGAAATCGCCCAGCTGCATCGCCAGGATGTCCGCGTCGGCATCGGCCCGCAGGTCCAGGTACTCGCCGACGATGCCTGACGCCGAGGCCATGCTCGACTCGCCGAGCGGCCCTGAATAAAGTCCTGCGGCTCGCCCGGCTCCGGCCCGCTGTGGCTCAGTCCGTGCCTTCGATCAGCCGCCGGAGCTGGTCCGGCGGGACCGCCCCGCGGGCCGCGTACCCGTCGTACGCGAAGGTCGGGACGCCGGTCACTCCGTGGCGCTGCGCTTCCTCGAAGCGGTCCTGGAGCTGCTGGTGGAGGGCCTCGTCATCGAGGGCCGCGTCGACGAGTCCAGGATCGATCTCCACGTCCCGGGCGAGTTCCCGCAGCACCGCACGATCCCCGATGTCCCGGCCCTCGAGCCAGAGCGCCTCGAACACGGCTTCGTCGAACGCCCGCCAGTGCTCCGGGGCCTCCTGTTTGACGTGGTAGGACACCTGCTGGGCCGGGAGCGAATCGATGTCCTCGGCGATGTCCAGGGTCATGTCCACGTCGTAGCGCTCCTGGAGACGCCGGACGTTCTCCTTGGCTTGCTCGTAGTACTCCTCGTCCTTGCCGTCCGGGACGTTAGGGTCGATCTCGCCCTCGGGTCCGCGCTGGTGGCTGCGGAGGTCGAAGGGATGCCAGTCGATGGTCATCTCCTCGCCGCGCTGAGCTTCGTACTGCTCGAGGGACCGTCGGCCGAGGTAGCAGAACGGGCAGACGTAATCCGAGTAAACGGTCAGTTCGGCGTCCTCGCTGGCCATGCCCGGCAGTACTGGAGCCGACGGCATAACCGTTCGCGAACCGGTGGGCGCCGCCGGCCCTACAGCCAGTCGGCGAAGCTGCCCTCGATGAGCGACTTGGCCTGGCGGGCCACGTAGCGGCCCTGCATCTCGCTGATGGCCTCTTCCAGGGTCGCGCCGTCGTCGAGGTGATCGCGGACCCGCTCCCGTTTCCAGTCGGCCGGCGTCAGGCGTTCGCTGACCCGGGTGCGGAGCGGCCCGAGGTATCGCTCGGCCTCCGCGATTTCCAGGCCGCGGCGCTCGAGGCCCCGTCTGGCCGTCTCGAAGAGGTCCTCGTACAGCTCGTCGACGTCGGTCGTTCGTGACCCGTCGGACCGGATCCACTCGAGCTGCGCGCCCAGTCCGTCGTCGGCGGCGCCATAGAGGTTCGACTCGGCGGTCTCCCATGGCAGCCCGATCACCGGGTGATCCGTGGCGAAGCTTTCCTCGAGGAGGCCGGCCAGGACCGCGAGGAAGGCGATGCCGTCCCGAACCGTCGGCTGCGCCGGGATCGGCCGGAACTCGATGCGAGCGTGAGCGGAGGACTGGCTGGCGCCCTCGAACACCGGTCGGACCCATCGCCAGAAGGAGCCGTGTTTGTGGGTGAAGTGCCGGAACTCGTCGTCATACCGGCCGCGTTCGTCGATCCAGGCGGGGACGATCGTCCGGTCAGCGGCAACCAGATCGACGGCTTCCTCGACCGTGTCGATGTCTGGCGGAAAGGCCACCTTCGGTGGTCCGCCTGCCGGGTTGAGGGTGTCCTCGAAGACGCCGATCCGGTGCTCGTGACGCCCGTCGGCGAGAACGGCGGCCGGTTCGACACCGACGTCGTAGAGGTCGGGCGGAAAGAACGGCGAGTTGACGCCGATCGCGAGCAGCGGGCCGGCGATCCGGAGGGCATAGCGGTAGTACGTCGGCAGGTCCGGGGCGTGGGGCACCTGGTAGTGGGGTTGGATCGAGCTGATCAGGCTCTCCGGCAGGACGGTATCCGCGGCGAGGGACACGTGTGGGGCCTCGATCGTCATCGCTGATTCGAGGGATGAGTTCGCCATCGCGTGGTACCGCACGGCTTTCGACATGTTGACCGCGAGGCGCACCCCGTCGATCTCGACGCTGTCCGTGAGGTAGGTGCCGGCGATCTCGCCCTGTGGCGGGACGGTCCACATGGCATCGGACACCAGCCTGATGCCCTCGAGTCGTGTTTTTTCGAGGGCGGCTGACAGACGCGCTTGGACCTCGGCCTCCTGGGCTCTGAGGCCGTAGCTCGAGAGCGGCTGTGGGCTGGTGTTCATCTCGGCGTTGTGTAACCCGAGCTCGGGCTCGAAACCGATCATATCGAGCAGTAGCCGGGGCACGCGTACCAGCGGCACCTCGGGTGCCCGAACCCCGCTCGTGTCCAGGCCGGCCTCCACCGCGTAGAACTCGTATTCGAACCCGACGTTCGCCTGGGGGTTGTCGAAGTCCCCGGATCGGAGAGCCGCTTTGAGGGCCTCGGCTTCCTCGTCGACGCGCTCGTGGAACGCGTCGGGGTCGACCCCCGTCGCGTCGGCGACCTGCGCCGCGAGCTCGTGGCTCATCACCGGCCCGTAACCCGGCCCGCCGGTTTAAATTGATGGCCTGGTCGACCCCGCCCCCTCAGTCCCCGCCGCCGGGGAGCGCGACGACCCCGAAGTGGAGCGCCAGGCCGGCCGCGAGCACCACGACGCCGACCCCCGAGACGACGGCGGACTGCAGGAACACCGCGTCCATGACCTGCCCCACGACGCCCAGCACGAGGTCACCCATCGCCGCGGGGAGCTCGGCCGAGGCGATCGCGTCCTGGAGGCGGGACCGGACGAGGCCCGTCCCGATGAGCGGGGGCAGGCCGCCGATCGTCAGGCCGACACCGGCCCCGATGCCGGTGACCGCCACCGAGCGCGAGACGAGGAAGACGAGGCCGATCAGCACGGCGCCGAGCGCGGGCAGCCCCATCGACAGCAGATCGACGATCCCGACGGCCTGTCGGGCGTCCTCCAGGCTCTGCCGGGCGGACGGGTCGAGCTGCTCGGTCAGGTCGAGCTCGTCGGGGACCTCCTCGTCGAGCTTCCGCTCGATAAGGACCGAGATGCCCGCGGCCAGGTCGTCGGTGGCCGCGTCGAACTCCGCGCTGAACTCGTCGTGGGTGACGTCCGCCACGTAGCCGTCGACGCCCACGAGCACGAGGTCGACCGCCGGTTCGCGAACGACGGGGGCCACGTCGCTCAAGCTCTCGTTCAGGTTCTGTTTGACCTCGGTCCGGATCCGCTCGCGTTTCTCCGCCAGCTGCTGATCCACCGCGTCGTCGATCTCGCCGCCGCGTTCGGACTCGATCCGGTCACGTAGCGCGGCCCGGATCTCGGGCTCGTTGTCCGCGACGAGCTGCTCCTTCTCGGAATCGTTGTAAGCGGTCGGGTCGTAGTCGTCGATGACGAGCGCCAGGAGCTCGTCGTTGCTCGCCTCCGCGAACGACTGGTTCACGAGCCGGGCGATGACCCGGTCCCGGATCGCCTCGCGGAGCGCCGCCCGTTCGGCCTCGAACGTCGACTCCTCCTCCGCCATCTCGGCGACGGTCGAGAGCTCGATCGTCACGCCCTCGGCCTCGAAGGACAGGTCCTCGTTCCCCCCGAACGCGTCGACGAGCTCGGTCGGGCTGGCGTTCGTCAGCTCCGCCTCGACCGAGTCGGCGATCGCCGTCTTCGCGGGCTCGAGGTCGATGGTGAGCTCCAGGTCCTGCCGGTTGCCGTGGAGGTACGCATAGGTGCGTTCGATGTTCGGCTCGATCTGGGCCTGCAGGTACGCGGGGTCGACGGCCGCCGCCGCGACCGTCTGTGGGTCGACCGGGAGCGGCGGGGCGTCCTCCCCCTCCAACTGATCGGTCGGCAGCTGTTCCAGGACGATCGGCTCGGCCTGCTCGTAGGCCCCTTCCTCCTCGAGCGTGGTCGTGACGAACCCGGGGTTCAGGACCGTTCGGTCGGCTGCCACGACCGCGTTCGCGGCGGCGAGGTCGACGGCCAACAGCACCACGAGGAGGACGAGGGCGGCGTTCCGGAGGACGCTCATTCCTTCCGCCTACGCGAGAGGTGGTCGTAGGCTCTTTGAATTTGCTCTCCGGCGATTCGGGGCCCCTACATGATCGACCGCTCTGCCTCGCGCTCGACCTCCTCGTTCACCAGGGCGACGAGGTTCGCGTAGGGCACGAAGGCCAGCAGCTCGTCGGCGTCGGTGAACAGATCGACGCCGTGTTCGTGCTCCTCGTAGCGGGCGGCGGTCAGGTCCCCGTCCGGCAGGATCGCGCGGAACATGGCGATCGGGAGTAGTCTGCCGGATGGCTTCAACTTATCACTCGAGCCGTTACTGATTGATAAGTTATATAGATAATTGAAGAGCGATTGTTTCAACTTCAACGTGTGTTGGTTGGTGGCCATCGGAGTAATTTTTTTACCGTAGGCTTCACTAATAGTGGATGAGCGGAGGACTAACGATGGTTGTCTCCACTACCCGTTTCACTCTCCGTCGACTCGCCGATGCGATCGATCGAGCCACCCGATACGATTTCGTCCTCGCGGTCATCCCGGTGGCCTTTCTTGCCGCCACCGTGCTGCATCGACTATCGGTATTGAACTCCACGACGGCGATCCTGTTGGGCGGCCTGATCGGCGGCCTCGCGGTCGTGGATGCGCTCTTCCTGAACCCGCCTGAGGCCCCAGGAACGGACGGTCAGTCTGTCTGAGCGCGGCATCGCGATCGACCAATTCACGCTTTTTTCTTTCGGAACCAATGAGAAGCTGGCTATAAATGACTGATCAGTCGGATTGTGAAGCGATATCACACTAAATTTTAGCTTTCAGCGGCCCATTGGCCGTACGGGTGGTGTCCAAGCTCCTACCGACGAGTCCCACCTCAGACTTCACGCGTAGCCTGGACTTCCCGACCCGACTGTTCGGTTCCGGCAGTACCGACATCGAACTGTACGAACAGGAGGAGGAGTTCCTCCTGAGCATCGAGCTGCCCGGCTTCGACCTCGAGGACATCGAGGTCAACTGGTACGAGGGGCGGCTCACGATCTCGGCCGAGCACGAGGACGAGGCGCGCGGCCGACAGCGCACCTACCACCGCTCGTTCAGGCTCCCGAAAGCCATCGAGCCTGAGGAGATCGAGGCCTCCTACCAGAACGGCGTTCTCGAGGTCTCGCTGCCCGTCGTCGAGGGCGCCACGATGCGGGGCCAGGAAATCGAGGTCTCCGGCTAACGCCGGCCCTCGGCCCGCATCGAGGTGGACGTTCACGTATCGAAACGCGACCGATAGTCCGTTTTTCGGAGCTCTGACTGGATCAGGGCCAGTCCACGTCGGCCTCCGGGAGCGGCTCGGCGACCACCCCGTCCCGCTGCACCATCGATCGGGCGTGCCCGACACAGACCTCCCGATCGTCGCCCCATGGAACGTGCAGGCGGACAGCCGCGGGCTCCTGGCAACCGGACTCGGCGCACCGGTCCATCGGCCGAGGGTTCTCGGGGCCGCTACAAAACCGTCCCGTCGTCCGTCGGCAGTCGTCGAGGCGAACAGCCCGGTCAGTGGCGCTCGGGCACCTTCGTGAGGACGCGGGCGACGTCGCCGATGTCGTGGGTATCGATCAACGCCTCGGCGGCCGTCCGGAGGGTGAACTCGGCGTCGAGCTCGACGCCGTAACAGCCCGCGTAGCACTCGAGCCAGGCGTTCATGGCGCGCTCCAGCCGGGCGAACAACTCGGGTTCGAACCGGACCCATTCGCCGGTCCGGGCTTCGATGTAGACCGACAGCGCGGGCCCCACGCCCTCGCGCAGGAACGCCATCGCCCGCTCCTCGTCCGGCGGGTCCTCGGGCATCGAGAACGCCCGCCGCTCCGCCCGGGCCCGCTCGGCGAGGTCGTCGATCCGCGACTCGAGCCCGGAGTCGGCCATCAGCCCTGCTTGAACTCGACGCCCTTCCCGCCGGCGGGATGGGTCCAATGGGTGTCCGCCACCACGGCGCAGGTCCCACATTCGATGCACGGTTGGGTGTCGAGGCTGACGCGGTACTCCGTGTCGCCGTTGGTCTCGACGGCTTCACGGCGGTAACAGCCGCCGCCGTAATCCAGGGCGGAGACCGGACAGGCGGTGACGGCCGCCCCGCTGGCCGCCCAGGAGTTGTCCAGGACTTCGATGTGCGGATCCCCCACGTCGTAGGTGAGGTCGCCGATCCGGTCGGCCAGGTCCGGGGGCTCGACGGTGTTCTCGGCGTCCACCGGCTCGCCGAGGGCCTCGGCGATCCGCGTGGGGACCGTCACGTAGCCGGTCCGGGTATCGGGGAGCATTTTCATCAGCCGCGGCGAATTGAAGAGCTGCTCGATGCGGCCGGACAGCGCCTTCACACCCATGGTGCCCAGCCGGGAGTTCGCGATGCCGTCCAGGAGCCGCGAGACGGTCCGCTGTTCGGTGACCGCCCGCGACGTCCGGTAGGCCCGGGGCCGGAGCTTCTCCATCACGCCCTCCTGTTTCAGTTTGCGAACGTAGAGGTCGCCGGCCTCGGCCGGCCGGCCCCGGGACTGGGCTTCGACGAAGGCTTCGGCCGCCAGGGCGCCGGCGCTGACGGCGTGGTTCATCCCCTTGATGATCGGGCCCTGGGCCTGCATCTGGCCGCCGGCATCGCCGACGAGCACGAGCCGGCCCTGGGCTGGCTCGGGATGGGCCATCTTCTTCGAATCGGGGACGAGCTTCGCGGAGTACTCGAGCTCCTCGTAGTCGTCGCCCAGCCAATCCGCCAGCAGCGGATGGGTCAACAGCGCGTCGAGCAGCTCGCCGACGTCGGCCTCTTCCGCGACGATACTGTCGAGGTGGAAGACGTTGCCGATGGAGAGGGTGTCCGCGTTGGTGTAGAGGAAACCCCCACCCCGGACGCCGTCGTACAGGTCGCCCGAGAACAGGTGGGCCTCGCCCTCGTCCTCGGCGATGTCGAACCGGTCCTCGATGGCGCCCTCCGGCATGTCGGCCACGGCCTTGACGCCCTGGAAGTACTCCGCGGGATCGTCCCAATCCATCAGCCCGGCATCGCGGGCCAGTTCGGAGTTGACGCCGTCAGCGGCGACGACGAAGTCGGCCCGGATCGGCTCGAGCTCGTCGGTGGTGACGCCGACGATCCGGCCCTCCTCGCGGAGCAGGCCGTTCACCCGGACGTCCGTGAGGAGGCCGCCACCGGATTCGCGGGTTTTCTCGTGGACCCGCTCGGCGAGCCAGGAGTCCATCTTCCGCCGGAGCACGGCGTCCGCCCACTCGGTATCGTGTTCGTGGAGGTCGGTGATGTCGTAGGTCTTGACCTTCCGGCCGGCGATGTTGTGGATGTAGTTCTTCGTGACCGGCCGTTCGGTCGCGTGGTCGCGGAACCCGTCGAAGAGATCGTCGATCGTGTATGGCGCCGATTGTTCGGCATACATGATGCCGCCGGTGACGTTCTTCGACCCGGCCTCGACGCCGCGTTCGAGCACGAGCGTCTCGACGTCGCGGTCGGCCAGCGCGGCCGCGGCCGCCGCTCCGCCGGGGCCCGCCCCGACGACGACGGCCTCGTAGTGTTCGTAGTCAGTCATCGGTCACCCCGCCGTCGGCAATCGCCGAGACGTCGAGTTCCCCGGTCTCGAGTGCCTCAGTGAACCGCGGCAGCAGCTCGAAGAGGTCGCCCTCGATGAAGTAGTCGGAGAAGTCCTGGATATCGGCATCGGGATCCGTGTTGATGGCGACAATGGTATCCGACTCGTCCATGCCGACCTTGTGCTGGACGGCCCCGGAGATCCCGGCGGCGATATACAGCGGCGGTTCGACGAGCTGCCCGGACTCGCCGATCTGGCGCTCCTCGGTGACGTACTGATCGACGTGGCCCGCGAACTCGTAGGAGGCGGTGATCACGCCCCGGGAGAGCCCGAGCGCCGCGTCGTCGAACGCCTCGACCAGGTCGAGGCCGAGCTCGATGCCTTCGGTGGGGTCGCGGCCGATGCCCCGCCCGAGGGCCACGACGACCTCGTGGCCCGTCAGGTCGACGCCGCCCTCCAGCAGGTCGGTCTCGGTGACCTCCACCGCGAACCAGTCCTCATCCAGGTCCATCTCGTGTTCGACGACGGTCCCCTCCCGGTCGGCATCCGGCTCGGGGAGGTCGAAGCTCCCCGGGATCACGGAGGCCCCCTGCGGGTGGAAGTCACGGTCGGGCTTGTCGATACAGAGGATCGTGGAGTACTCGAAGCCCGAGAAGTCGGGCCGCTTCATGTGGAAGATCCGTTCGAACTCCTTCTTGGTCCCCGGTTCCCCGGTTTTCGCCGGGTTCGAGACGAGCTCGGGCTCGATATAGAGGTCCGAACAGTCGCTCGCCAGGCCGGAATCGAGTTCCGCCTGCACGGTGGCCGAGAGGTCGCGCCCGTTGTTCGTGGCCGGGAACACCACGTAGCGAGGGGCGTCGTAGCCGTGCCAGTCGTACTCCGGCCGGTCATCCCGAGCTAGCGGGTGGCCGGCGCCCCGAGCCAGATCGCAGAAGATCTCGGTGTAGGGTTTGACGAGCACCCGGTCGAGGCGCTCGTCCTCGTGGTACACGGCCACGTCCGCCCCGTAGTGAATGGCTTCCTCCGCCAGATCGGCGGAGCCCCCGTCGCCGATGACCACGGCGACGACTTTCTCGTCGGCGTCGTAGTCCTCGTTGTAGGTGTCCATGAGGTCCCGAGCCTGGCCGAGCATCTCCTTCGACACGTCGATCAGCTCGCCGCGCTGGGTCTCACAGTAGACCCAGATGTCGCGGTAGTCGCCGCCGACGAGCGCCCGGACGTGGCGCTTGTCGGCCGTGGGGTGGGTGAGGTCCTCCTCCTCGCGGGCCTCCTCGCTGGGTTCCTGACCGGCGAGATGGCGTCCTGAGCCGGAAGTGCTCTCCTGTCCTTCGACCGCGTCCAGCCGCGATTCGATGGCGGCCACGCCGGTTTTGCGGTCCTTGCCCTCGCGCTCGGCGGCCAGGATCTCCTGCAGCGTGTCCGGATCGTCGATAGCTTCCAAGGCCTCCTCCAGTTCGGCCACCGTGTGGTCGGCCGGATCGAGGGCCATCTCAGGCACCCCCCGCGAAGGGAGCCATTTCCTCGAACACCGCTCCCAGATCCTCCTCGTCGGCCGGGTCGACCATCATGGCCTCCCGCTCGGAGGGTGCCTTTGGGATCGGGTCCACCGACGAGACGATGGTTGGCGACCCGTCGAGGCCGATGTACTCCGGATCCAGGTTGAGGTCGGTGTGGTCCCAGGTCGTGAGGTACTCCTCGTAGTCCTGGGCCCGCTCGGCAGTGTCCTCTTGCAGGTCCTTGAGCTTCAAGCGGTGCTCGGCCCGCCGGTAGGTGGGTTCGAACTCCGGATCGGTCACGATGAAGGCCGGGAGCGGCGCTTCGACGGTCTCGATCTCCTCGACGTCGCCCTGGACGAGTCGCTTCGCCCGGACCACTTCCTTCTCCTCGTCCACGTCGATCGCGATGACGTGAGTGATTGTCGGCAGCTGCAGCGACCAGGCGGTTTGGGGGCCGGTGTGACCCGTCTCCCCGTCGGCGGTCTTGAACCCGGCGAACACGAGGTCGGGAACGCCCTTCTTTTCCAGTGCCGTCGCGAGCGTGATGGCCGTGGCCCAGGTGTCGGCGGCCGCCATCTCGCGGTCCGACAGCAGGTACAGCTCGTCCGCGTACACCGTTTCCATGGCCTCCTGCAAGATCTCCTCATAGCCCGGGGGGCCCATGCTCATGACGCTGACGTCGCCACCATGCCGGATCTTGGTCTGCAGCGCCGCGCGGAGCGCGTGCTTGTCGTTCGGGTTCATCACGGTGGGCGTCTTCCCCCGCTCGAGGTGACCGTTCTCGTCGAACGAAACCGCCCCTTCGCTGAAGTCCGGTACGCCCTTGGTGAGGACGACGTAGTCCATTAGTAGAGACTGAAGGCTCCGCGGGTAAGTTGATGTCGGTCTGCTGGCGCGGCAGGGACCCGGAAGGAACGAGAACCGTGGTTACGCTCGGCTGGTCCGGCCCGGATCAACGTCGATCGCGTCGACCGGACAGACGTCCACACAGAGCATGCAATCGATGCACTGGGCTTCCTTGGCGGGATCTGCCTTCTCCTCGGACTCGGGGTGCCCCGGCGTATCCGTCCAGATGAACACGTCGACGGGACAGTCCTCGATACAGGCGCCGTCCGCGATGCAGAGATCGAAATCGACGGCTACGTGGGTGCCGTGGATGCCGAGGGTCTCCGGCTCGTCGACCGGGCCCCAGACGTCGTGGCCCTCGTGCTCGTCGACGATTTCCCGGTTCTCCTCGAAGTTCGGATCGATAGCCATCGTTGCGGAAACGCAGGGTGTTAGGTTCATAAAAGTAGCCATCGGGTCCGGCTACACCGGCGACGGCCCCGCTCACGAGAGATCGATACGATGAGTGGCGGGGTGGTCCGACTGCCGGCGTTACCCGTCGCGCTGGCGGCCCTTCGCCACACTGGGTCGGCGGTGCTCGGTGCCCTTGCCACGGTCGTTCAGCCCCCGATTGCGCTGGCCCGCGGAGGTCAGGCCACGGAAGGCCCGGCCGCGGTGGGAATCGTCGCAGATCCAGTTGAGATCGTCGTCGTTCTCGATCGCGGGATGGTCCGGGTCCAGCAGGATCACCTCGTACCACTTCTGGCGGCCGTCCTCCCCGACGGGATAGGAGTTCAGCACCCGCAGGTTCCGGAACTTCCGGCTCGCCCGTTCCTCGGCCACGCGCTGGCGGTTCTTGTTCCGCGTGATGCGCCGGACCCCCTGGCGTTTCGAGCGTCGGCCGGCCGTGTGGCGCTGTTTGCGAGCGGTGCCTTTCAGCACGCTCACGCGCGCGACCACGACGCCCTGTTTGGCCTTGTAGCCGAGTTCCCGGGCGCGGTCGAGCCGGGTCGGCCGGTCGAGCCGGACGATAGCGGACTGTCGCCGCCAGTCCTGTTTGCGTCGCCACTGGAGTTCGCCGAGCAACCCGTCGTCGGGCTGCTTCCATGCGTCCCGGATATGGGAATAGAAGCTTCGTGCCATGGCTGTCACCGACGGACGTTGGCTGGTTCAGCCCGAAGGGCCACATCCCAATGACCCGCGTGCAGCGGGTGCCCGTCGGGGTCCGTCACCCGACAGGAACTACTCAGAGCTAACCCTGAGGCGGGTTTAAGGGCTTCGAAACGTCCGGTTACACGGCTTCGACGCTCTCGAAGGAGCCGTCCATGACCTCGGCCGTCACGGCGTTCGGATCGACCGACGACACCTGGTTCGGGTACTTCCGCTCGAAGTAGCTGACGATGTTGGCGACGTCTCGCTCGAGGAGGTCGTCGGCGTTCTCGTGGCTGGTCGGCACTGCTTGGGGCCAGTCGAAGACCGTCACGCCCTCCGTCCCGACGAAGACGTTGTACTCGCTCAGATCCGCGTGCACCCAGCCGGCCGTGTAGGCGGCGGCCAGTTCCGCGAGAACGAGGTCGAGCACCCCGACGACCTGTTCCGGATCCAGCCGGGAGCGGGAGACCTCGACGCCGTCCATCTGCTCCATGACGATCGCGTGGCGGTTCTGGTCAATGGGTCGCGGGACGGCGACGGTCGGGTACAACGCTTCGAGGACCTCGTGTTCCTTCTCGGCCGCGACGCGAGCGGTGTACAGCCAGGAGACGTGCTCCCGATCGGCCGTGTATTCCCGTTCGCGATGGATTTCCCGGAAGTCCGTGTAGCCCTCGCGATGGAACTTCAGCGCCAGCGGCTTGTAGGACTGGACCTCGTAGACGTCCGACTCCTTGCCGACGCCCAAGGGGGCTCCGAAACCCTCGACGGTATCCCGTTCGGCGAACGTCCGGAGCGCCAGAGCGTCGTACCCGTCGACCTGGAGTTGGTACCCCTCGTACTGCATGGTCCGCCGTTCGATCAGTTCGCGGTCGAGGCACCGATCGATCCGGTAGTCGACCGCGTCCTCGTCGAGGCCGCTGAGCTCCGGCAGGCGGTCCCGGCGGACCCACTCGGCGAAGCGCATCCCGTGTTCCACCCCAGAGAGGAGATAGAAATCGCCGGGTTCGAGTTCCACAAAGCGCTCCGCCACCGACTCGACCATCATCCGAAACTTCCCGACCGGACACCAAAAGGGCGACGGGGCTGCGGTCCCGGTTACGTGGCGGCGTGGATGACCTCGTAGCTGATGTTCTGATCGCGGAGCCGATCGGTGTGCGCGGAGACGGTCGTCTCGACCGCCACTAACAGGACGTCCAGCCCCCGGGCCGCCGCTGCTTCGACCGCCTGAGGCGTCCCGAACCGGACGTCGGCCTCCCGGCCCGCCGTTCGGATGCTCGCGATCGCTTCGACGCCCGCCGCGGCCAGGAGGTCGTGCTCAGTGGCCGCTTCCTGTAGGGTGCTCGGGTCCGGCTGCTCGCCCTCGCTACCCACGGCCGGCACTGTGATGATCCTGACGACGCCCGGATCGTAGTCGAGCAGGCCCTCGAACTCCGAGACCCCGACCGCCTCGCCGGCGGCCGCCTCGGTAACTGTAATCGCACTGGCACGACCCTCGGTCCGGGGAGTGGCATGGAGGATCCCGTCGCGCATGGACAGGCCCACCGGCTCGTCGGCCCCCACGGCCTCCGTCGCGATCGCCGCCTCGACATCCACCTGGCCGAGGACCTCCTCGGAGACGTAGTCCGTGAAGGCTTCCAGCTCGTCCGTCCGCGAGAGCAGCCAGTCGACACCCTCCTTCGTGATCCGATACCGCCCCCGGCCCTCCTTTTCGATGTGGCCGATCTCGACGAGCTCACCCACGTATTCGCTGACGGCTTGGGCGGTGACCCCGATGGCGTCGGCGATCTCCCGCTGGCTCACGGCGGGTTGTCTGGCGGCGATCTCCACGAGCACGCGGTAGCGCGTCGCGTTGCGCTTGCGGCGCAGCACGGAGAGATCGTGCCGGTCCGCCTCGCTCATACTCCGAGCTGTCGTGGCCCTACTGCAAGTAGCTTTGTGTTGCTCCCCGGATCCTGGGCTATCGCGGTTACTTCACCGAAACAGAGCACAAGTTTGCCTGATGAATCGTCCCGCCAACGTGGCGAGTGTTCGTCGACTTGTCGCAACGGATTTGCCAGCGCCCGCGTAAGCGGACGCATGCCCAGCGGCGACTGGCGGCTCGTTCGGGACCAGGCCCGCGCCGGCCCCCTCCAGATGGCCCTCGACGAGGTCGCCGCGCGGACCGCGGCCGATGGCGGCCCACGCACGGTGCGCGTGTACACTTGGAAGCCCAGCGCGCTGTCGATGGGTTACACGCAGGCCAGCGAAACCGTCGATTGGGGGTTCTGCCGCCGTAACGACATCGACGTGACCCGGCGCCAGACCGGGGGCGGCGGGATCTACCACGACGACTACGGTGATCTGTCCTACAGCATCGCCGCCCCGGCCGCCGAGTTCCCGAGCGAACTGATGGAAGCGTACCACGAGCTGCTGGAACCGGTCTTGGAGGCGTTCGACCGCCTCGGGATGGCAGTCGACTTCGTGGAGGCCGCGCGACCGGCCGTGTACCAACCGGCTTGCTACCTGCGAGAGCTGAACCCGGCCCACGATCTCGCCGTCGACGGCCGGAAGATCAGCGGCAACGCCCAGTACCGGCAGCGGGACGCGGTCATCCAACACGGCTCGGTGAGGTACGATCTGGCGGTCGACGCCCACCTCGGGGTGTTCGCGGACCCCCCGGATCGGGCGGCCTTCACCGAGCACGTGACGTCGATCCGGTCGGAAACCGACGTGCGCCGCGAGGAGGTCGCCGCGACCTTCGAGGACGCCTTGGCCGACTGGTGTGGCGCCGAGGAGGGGGACTGGTCCGCGGCTGAACTCGCCGACGCACGCGAGCTGGCCGCGGAGAAATACGCGGCCGATTCCTGGGTCCGGCATCGGGAGGCCCCGGCGCAGACGTGAGAAACCGATGCCCCGCGGCCGATCGGCCCCGTTCCCTCCCGGAGTCCGGATGCTGATCGGCGCCCACGTCTCTGTCGCCGGCGGGATCGAGAAGGCGGTCGACCGACAGCGCGAGATCGGCGGGAACTGCGGCCAGATCTTCACTACCTCGCCACAGGTCTGGGCCCAGCCGGAGCTGACGGACGCGGCCGCCGAGCAGTTCTGCCAGGGGGCCGCAGCCGCGGACGTGCGGCCGTGGCTGATCCACTCGGCCTACCTCGTCAACCTCGCGACGCCGGACCCGGACCTTCGCGAGCAGTCGATTGCCAGCCTCCAGGCGGAGGTCGATGCCGCGGACCGCCTCGACATCCCGTACGTCAACGTCCATCTCGGCGCCCATACCGGCGCTGGGGAGGCAGTCGGCCTCGAGAACGCCGCCACCGCGCTCGCGGCGCTCGACATCCCGGATGGGGTCACGATCCTGATTGAGAGCGATGCCGGCGCCGGCACGAAGCTCGGCGGCGAGTTCGGGCACCTCGCAACGGTGCTGGAGGCCTGTGCCGTGGACCTCGAGGTCTGTCTGGACACGGCCCACCTGTTCGCCGCCGGGTACGATCTGACCTCCGAAGCGGCGGTGGAAGCCACGGTCGCCGAGTTCGCTGCCGTCGTCGGGCTCGACGCCCTGGGGGCCGTCCATCTCAACGATTCGAAGCACGTGTGTGGGTCACACAAGGACCAGCACGCTCATATCGGGGAAGGGGAGATCGGAGCCGAGGGGCTGCGGGCCGTGATCAACCATCCGTCCCTCCGCGACCAGCCGTTCGTGCTGGAGACGCCGGTCGAAGGCGGCAAGGGCGACGCGTGGAACGTCGAACGGGTCCGCGAGCTCCGTGCGAGCTGACCGGGCCGTTTTTGGCCGATCCGGGCCGAAGGGACCCGTGCGCCGGTTCTCCGCGGAGTACCTCGCTGAAACCCGCGCGGGCCTCTGGACCGATCGTGAGGCCCTCGCGGACCTCGATCTCTCGGGTCGCGAGCGGATCCTCGATGTCGGCTGTGGCACCGGCTCGCTGGCGACCGTGCTCCGGGAGGAATCCGACGCCGAGGTGGTCGGCCTCGATGCCGACCGATCGCTGCTGGCCGCGATCGACGACGTCGGGCGGGTCCAGGGAGATGCCCTCCGGCTACCCTTCGCCGACCGGACCTTCGATCTGGTCACCTGTCAGGCCCTGCTCGTGAACTTGCCCGACCCGCTGGCTGGCGTGCGCGAACTCGGGCGGGTCTCCGCTGAACTGGTCGCGGCGGTGGAGCCTGACAACGCCGGAGTGACGGTCGAGTCGTCCGTGGGGACGGAGGCCCCGTTGGCGGCCCGGGCGCGGGAGGCATACCTCGAGGGCCTCGACACGGACGGCTCGCTCGGGACCAGAACGCCGGCGATCTTCGAGTCAGCGGACCTCCGGTCGGTCACGACGACGCGACACGACATGATCCGGGAGATCGCCCCGCCGTACGGCCCCGACGCCATCGAGTCGGCCAAGCGGAAGGTCACGGCCAGTCGGCTGCGGGACCAGGAACCTGAGCTCCGGGCCGGTGGCTTGTCCGGCGAGGCGTTCGACGGCCTGGTCGAGGACTGGAAGACGATGGGCCGAACCGTCGTGGAGCAGATGGGTGCGGAGGAATACCAGCGGACCGAGACGGTCCCGTTCTACGTCACGGTCGGCCGCGTCTGATGCCCTCTCGTTCGGCTCGACCATCGAACCCTTTGCTCCTAAAGCGGCCAGCAGTCCAACTGCACAGAGGGCTCTCTCAGACGACGTCCCCGCGGACGGTAGCCCCCGACTGGCGTTCCCGATAGTCCCGGACCGCGTCCGCGGCGCGTTCGGCCTCCGCGGCTTCGAGGCCGAGCATTTGGAGGGACTCGGCCAGGGTCGGGAAGACGAGGTCGCCCTCGCGGAGCCGGTCGATCGCGGTCGGACTCCGTTCGCCCTCCACCCAGAGACAGACGCCCCGTGGGTCGAGCACCTCCTCGTAGGACTCCCTGGCTTTCGCGCCCTCCAGGCGCTGGGTCACGTTGTCCTCGAAGCCCGTATTACACACCTCGAGGTGGGCCGGCGCGCCATCGGGCAACAGCTGGGCGGCGAGGCAGCGTTCGGGGGCTGCGTACCCGGCGTCGTTGGTCCGCACCCAGTCGGGATGGGCCCGGGCCCAGTCAGCCCGGATCGTGCGGCCGATCCCCTTCACGCCCAACGACTCTCGCAGCTCGGGTTCGCTCTCGGCATCGTCATCACGGAGGAGCAGGTCCTTCGTGACGTAGACCTCGAGCCGCTCGACGGGGTCGAGCCCCAGTCCGACGTCCCCGAAGGTCCAGACCTCCCGCACCGGCACCGGCAGATCACCCTCCTCTACGGTCTCGAGGATGGCCTCCAAGTGATCGATCGCGACGGCCCGCTCCATCACGCTCGGCTACCCGGCCAGCTCGCTAAAGGCTTCCGCGACCCCGGTGGCGTTTAGTGCCTCTCGCCGCTGGTGCCGCCATGCCGCAGATCGCGGTGGTCGGGGCTGGCTTGGCGGGCCTGGTGGCCGCGCGACACCTCGCGGACGCCGGGTACGAGGTCTCCGTTTACGAGCGCGAATCGACCGTGGGTGGCCGCGTGCGGAGCCGCGAGGTCGACGGCTTCACCCTTGACCGCGGGTTCCAGGTGTTGTTCACCGCCTATCCGGCCGCCCGTCGGGAGCTAGATCTGGCGGACCTGGACCTCCGCCGGTTCCCGCCGGGTGCGGTCATCGCCCGGCCCAGCCGGCGGTCGACGTTCGCCGACCCGCTCCGGGATCCCGGTGCCGCGCTCTCGACGCTACGGACCCGGGAGGCCAGCCTCGGCGACAAGCTGCGGTTGCTCGCCCTGGTCGCCGAGGTACGCGGTCGCTCGAGCAGCGACCTCTTCCCGGGTCCGGACCGGTCGATCCGCGAGGACCTCGCGCGCCGCGGGTTTTCCGAGGCCTTCGTCAACGCGTTTCTGCAACCCTTCTACGGCGGCATCACGCTCGATCGATCGCTCTCGAGCGCCGCGGCGGTCTTCACCTACACGTTCAAGATGCTCGCTCGGGGCGCCGCCGCGCTCCCGGCCGATGGGATGGCGGCCATCCCTGACCAGTTGGCTACGCGGGCGTCGGCTGCAGGGGCAACGATCCAGACCGACGCTCCAGTGAGCGGACTGACCGTGGACGGGCAAGGCGCCGATAGCGGCGTCCGGATCCAGCTGGAGACCGAAACGGAGACCGCCGACGCGGCGATCGTGGCGACGGACCCCCTTACGGCCGCCGACCTTACCCACGTCGAGACGATCCCCACCCAGGGCCGCGGGTGTGCAACCCAGTACTATTCGCTGCCCGAGTCAGTCGGCCTTGGAACCGGCGGTCGGCTCCTGCTGAACGCTGCCGAGGCCGAACCCAACCACGTCGCGCCGCTCTCAGCGGTGGCGCCGGAGTACGCCCCGCCCGGGGAGCAGCTCCTCGCCGCCGTTTTCCTCGATCCGGTCCCCGCAGACGACGAGACGTTGGCCGCCCGCAGCCGGGAAGCCCTCGAGGCGTGGTATCCGGACCGCTCGTTCGATGAGCTCGCGGTCCTGGCCACGGACCGGATCCCCTTCGCGCAGTTCGACCAACCGCCCGGGCGGCATGCCAGCCTTCCACGGCCGGACGACCCGGCCGGCCCGATCTATCTGGCGGGCGATTACACCCGTTGGTCGTCGATCCAGGGCGCGCTCCGAAGCGGTCGGGACGCCGCGCAGGCCGTGCGGAACTCGAGGTCGTAATTGGGTTGAACGGTGGCGAGGCGAAACCGTAAACCGCGCGGCCGGTTACCTGCGGTTCATGGATTGCGACCGGTGTGGGGCTCCGGCCGTGTTACACGCCGCCTATTCGGGCCAGCACCTCTGTGAGTCGCACCTCCGAGAGAGCGTGGAGAAACGTGTCCGGCGTCGGGTCCGCGAGGACGGCCTGGTGCCGGAAGACGCCACGCCGGAGTCGCCCGTGACGTGGGTCGTCGGGCTGTCGGGCGGGAAGGACAGCGTCGTGCTCCTCGATGTCCTCGCCCGGACTTTCGAGGCGGATCCACGGGTCGAACTGGTGGCGCTCACCGTTCACGAGGGGATCGACGGCTACCGGGACGAGAGCCTCGCTGCGGCCGCCGAGCTCGCCGAGCGATACGACGTCCGTCACGAGGTCCGCACCTACGAGGAGGAGCTCGGGGTCCGCATGGACGACGTCGTGGAAACGGACCCGGAAGACATGGCCGCCTGCGCCTACTGCGGGGTGTTCCGCCGAGACCTCCTCGAGGAGGTCGGCGGAACCGTCGGCGCCGATATCCTGCTCACGGGACACAACCTCGACGACGAGGCCCAGACGGCCGTCATGAACCTCTTCTCCGGCGATGTCGATCAGATGGCCAAACACTACGACGCCAGCCTGGCGCCGCTGGCGGAGCGATCGGACGCGCCGTTCGTGCCCCGTGCGAAGCCGCTCCGGGACGTCCCGGAGAAGGAGGTTGCCCTGTTCGCTCACCTCGCCGACCTGCCCGTGCACATGGCGGAATGCCCGCACGCCAGCGAGGCCTATCGCGGCGAGATCCAACGGCATCTGCTGGAGCTCGAGGACGCCCATCCCGGTACCCGCCATTCGATCATGGCCGGTTACGAGGAGCTGGCCGCCCTGGCCTGGGAACGACGGCAGGGGAGCCGAACCGGGGACCTCGGAGAGTGCGGTCGCTGCGGGTCGGTGACGTCGAGAGAAGTGTGCCGGAAGTGCGCGCTCGTCGAGTCGATCGAGGCGGCTTAGCGGATCACGTCGAGCCCGTTCGCCTGCTCGAGCTCGTTCTGGCCGCCGTCGGACTCTGCGCCGAACGTCGACGGACCCGTATCGGCTTCAGCGAGGTCGGCGCGCGACCGATCGGCTTGTTTCTGTGTGGAGGGCCCGAGGACCTGGGCGGACTGGACGCCGGTCATGATCGCCATGACCCGGACCTTGCCCTTGTAGTTCTCCTGGATGCGGGCGCCCCAGATCACGTTGGCCGAGGCCTCGAGGCGCTCGGTGATGTGGTCGGCGATGCCCTCGGCCTCCTTCAGCGTCAGATCCGGACCGCCGGTGATGTGGACGAGCCCACCCGAGGCGCCCCGATAGTCGACGTCGAGCAGCGGGTGGTTCATCGCGTCCTTCACCACTTCCTGGGTCTTGTTCTTGTCCTGGGTTTCGCCGACGAGCATCACGGCCACGCCGCCGGAGTCCATGATGGCCGTCATGTCGGCGTAGTCGAGGTTGATCAGCGAGGGCTGCGTGATCGTCTCGGAGATGCCTTTCACGGTCTCGGCGATGATCTGATCCATCACCGAGAAGGCCTTGCCGATCGGCAGGTTCGGGACGTAGTCGAG
>CAZKPC010000007.1:43751-44952 GCA_964554565.1 uncultured Halobacteriales archaeon | reverse complement strand
ACGATCTTGTCGACGTCCTCCAGGCGCGCCTTCCGGATGATCTTGACGCAGATCTCGCGGAGGAGGCTCGGTTCGAGCATCGGGACCCCGTCGCTGATCGGATGGACGAAGTAGTGGTACCCCTCTTTCTCGATGATCGGGGCGGACCGCAAGGACGCCGCGAGCTGGTCCATACGCTGCGTTCAACACCCAGCAGTAAAAGCTGCCGACTCGAACCGGTCGACGCTCCTCCCGATCCCGAAACCACGGGGCGCTAATCGTGACTGATCGCAGCGCCGAACCTGCCGAGGGCGCCACGCTCCCAACGCGAACCCTTAAGGGGCGGGTTCCAGTCAGCTCCGGGTGTGCCTCCGGCGTTCACTACGGTGGCCGCCCTGGTCTTCCTGCCGTTTCTCGCGGCCGCCCTCGTTCCCCTGGTCCACCGGGCCATCGGGGAGCGAACCGCCTATTACGCCGCCGGTGTGGCCCTGGTCTGTTTCGGACTGGTCGCCAGCCTGCAGGGCAGCGAAGGGGCCGTCTCGATTCCCTGGCTCCCGAGCCTCGAGGTGGCCCTCCGGTTCTACGTGGACGGGTTGGCCATCCTGATCGGCTATCTCGCTACCGGGATCGGCGTGCTTATCCTCGCGTATTCCGGCGGCTACATGCACGGCGAACCGGCGCAGCCGCGGTATTACGCGACGCTGCTGGTCTTTCTGGGGTCGATGCTCGGCGTGGCCTTCGCGGCGGACCTCGTGGTTCTCTTCGTCTTCTGGGAACTCACCTCGGTCTCCTCGTTCGTCCTCATCGGACACTACCAGCTGACCGAGAGCTCCCGCTATGCCGCCCGGAAGGCCATGTTGATCACGGTCGGTGGGGGCTTGTTCATGCTGGTCGGCTTCCTGCTGTTGAGCTCGGCGGCGGATACGTTCAACCTGGCGGCGATGCTGGCGGATCCGGCCGGGGTGCAGTCCCAGCTCAGAGCCACCGGCCGTTTCGTGCCCGTGTTGCTCTTGGTAGCCGTCGGGGCGGGCGCCAAGTCGGCTCAGGTGCCATTGCACATCTGGCTGCCGAACGCGATGGAAGCCCCGACGCCGGTCTCGGCCTTCCTCCACGCCGCCACGATGGTCAAGGCCGGGGTCTACCTGGTCGGCCGCTTCCGCCCGCTGTTGGCCGGGACGGAGTGGACCGTGTTGTTCGTCGCCCTCGGCCTGCTGACCATGCT
>CAZKPC010000007.1:0-43651 GCA_964554565.1 uncultured Halobacteriales archaeon | reverse complement strand
TGGCCGGGACGGAGTGGACCGTGTTGTTCGTCGCCCTCGGCCTGCTGACCATGCTGGTGACCGCCGCGCTCGCGGTCGCCGCGACCGATATCAAGGCACTGCTGGCGTATTCGACCGCCTCGCACCTCGGGCTGGTGATCGCCGGGTTCGGCGTGCTCTCGAAGACGGGCGGGGAAACCGGCGCGCTCCACATCCTGAACCACGCGCTGTTCAAGGCCGCCCTGTTCCTCGTCGCCGGCATCATTGCTCACGAAGCCGGTACCAGAGCCATCAACGAACTGGGCGGCCTCCGTCACGACCTGCCGTGGACCGCGGGGATCACCGTCGTCGCCGCGCTCTCGATGGCCGGCCTTCCGCCCTTCTCGGGCTTCTATTCGAAGGAGTTGCTGTTCAAGGCCGTCTACGAGCTCGCCCAGGACGCCGGGGGGCTCTGGCTCGTCTTCCCGGCCGTGGCCGTCATCGCTAGCGTGTTCACCGTGCTCTATTCGCTGCGGTTCCTGGCCCTGTTCTTCGGGCGGCGCCCCACCGAGCTCGGCGAGGTCCACCGGCCGCCGTGGGTGATGCTACTGCCCCCGGCGTTGCTCGCGGTGTTGACCGCGGTCGTCTCGATCACGCCGGATCTGGCTGTGGAGTCCGCGGTCGGCGCTGCGACAGCGGCCGTCGGGGGCCCGGAATCGTTCCACGTGGGGCTCCCGACGCACCTCTCGGTCCCCGTCGGGATGAGCGCGGTCGCCATCGCCGGCGGGCTGGTCGCGTTCCCCTTCGTCGACCGGATCAATCGAACCCTGCAAGCGGTACTCGACATCGATCAACTGACCGTGGACTGGTACTACGATGGGGCCGTCGGGGGGTTAGCGCAGCTCTCGATAGCCGGAACCCCGTTCGTCATGACCGGCCGGATCAGGACGTACGCGACCTGGCTGCTCGGACCGGCCGCGGCCCTTGCGCTCGCCGGGTATGCCGCCACCGGGGCCGTGGTGCCGTCCTTCGACGGCTTGACGCTGGGCCTCCCGGCGGTCATCGTCCTCCTGGTCGCGGTCGGGGCTGGGGTGGCCACCGCCCGGGCCCCCTCACACGTCGTCGGCGTGCTGACCCTCTCGATCCTCGGGTTCATGATCGCCATCGTGTACATCTTCGTGAGCGCCCCCGATCTCGCACTGACGCAGTTGGTCGTCGAGACGCTCGTCCTCGTGATCTTCCTGCTCGTGCTCGATCGGCTCCCGGCCTTCTACGGCGAAGCGACGCTCCTGCGAGCCCTCCGGGACGGCGTCCTCTCCGTCGCCGTGGGGCTGACGGTCTTCATCAGCGTGCTCGTCTCCACGGACGCGAATCCGAGGGAGGGCATCGCGTCGTTCTTCGTCGAAAACGCGATCCCGCTCGGCGGCGGGGGCAACGTGGTGAACGTCATCTTGGTCGATTTCCGCGCGTTCGACACGCTCGGCGAGATCTCCGTCGTCGGGATCGCGGGCCTCTCGGTGCTAGTCATGGTGGCGATGCACAGGGAGGGGATCGACCGATGAGTACCGTCATCGCCCGGACCGCGTCCCGGATCGCGGTGCCGATCATCTTGGTGGCGGCTATCGCCTTGCTTCTACAGGGCCACAACCTGCCGGGCGGCGGCTTTATCGCGGCCGTCACGGTCGCGAGCGGGTTCGCGCTCGTGTACGTGATCCACGGCCTCGGCCCGCTCCAGGCGTTCTTAGGCGCGTCGGGCGAGGGGTCCATCTTCGGGCATGGCCCTATCGAGTGGTACCGCCTTGTACTCGCGGTCGGACTGGCCCTCGCCGCCGGATCCGGCCTGGTGCCGATTCTCTTCGGCGAGCCGTTCCTGACCCAGACGTTCGTGATCCTGCACCACGTTCCGCTCTACGGCGAGTTCGAGGTCGCGAGCGCGATCGCGTTCGACGTCGGCGTCTTCCTGACCGTGGTTGGCGGCCTGCTGACGATCGTCGCGGTGGTGGGCACTGAATGACCCAGTTCGCCCTCGCCGTCGCGCTCGGGACCTTGTTCGCCCTCGGTACGTTCCTCGTGCTCCGGCGGGACGTCGTGCGGGTGATCTGGGGCGTGGTCCTGATGGGACAGGCCGCCAACGTGTACCTGGTCACGATGGGTGGTCCCCGGCCGGAGGAGGTGGTGCCCGTTCTGGCTCATGGCGGCGGACACGGCGGGTCCGTTACCGATCCGCTCGTGCAAGCCCTGGTGCTGACGGCCATCGTGATCGGGTTTGGAACGACGGCGTTCGCCCTCGTGCTGACCTATCGCGTCTACGAGGAGCACGGGACGATCAACCTCGACGACCTGGGGGCCGAGCCGTGAGCCAGCTGGTCGTAACCCCAGTTCTCGCCGCACTGGTGACGGCCGTCCTCACCGGCTTCATTCGTCGCCGATCGACGCTCCGGGCCGGGGTAAGCCTCCTCGGCAGCCTCGCCTACCTCGGAGCCGTCGTAGCCCTGTTCGGCGCCGTGAGCACGCAGGGCCGATTGACCTACCAACTCTCAGCCTGGCCCGCCCCGTTCGGGATCAGTCTCGTCGCCGACGGGCTATCGGCCTTCATGCTCGCCCTGGCGGCGATCGTCTCGCTGGCCGGCCTGGTCTACGCGATTCAAGCCGTAGATGCGTTCGCCCAGCGGATCGGGTTCCACCCGCTCTATCACCTGATGCTCGTCGGCGTCTCCGGGTCCTTCCTCACCGGCGATCTGTTCAACCTCTTCGTCTGGTTCGAGGTCATGCTGATGGCCTCCTACGCCCTGGTCGTTCTGTACGGGGGCCCAACCCAGACCAGGGCCGCCCTGATCTACGTCGTCCTCAACCTCGCAGGGAGCGCGCTCATGCTCGTCGCGGTCGGTGGCATCTACGCGGTCACCGGGACGCTGAACCTGGCCGATATCGCCAGGCGACTGGCCGAACCGGCGGCCTATGGGATCGACGTGGCCCCGGTGTTGGGCTTATCGAGCATCCTCTTCGCCGTGTTCGCGCTGAAGGCCGGGCTGGTGCCGTTCCATTTCTGGGTACCCAGCGCCTACCGCGCGGCTCCGGCGCCGGTCGCGGCGATGCTCGCCGGTGTGGTCAAGAAGGTCGGGGTCTACGCCATCATCCGGCTGTACTTCACCGTCTTCAGTGCCGCGACACTGCCGGTCGCCTTACCAGGGATCGGCGGCCGGTCGGCGCTCGCGTTCTTCGGGCCGGTACTGTTCGTCCTGGCGCTCGCGAGCATCGTGGTCGGGGGCGTGTCCGCGATCGGCCGGCCGGACCTCGACGGCCTGTTGGCCCATTCGAGCATCAGCCAACTCGGGTTCGTGGTCCTACCGCTGGCGGTGGCGGCCACGCTGCCCGGCCTGCGGGCCGTGGCGATCGGGGCCGCGCTGGTCTACACCCTGAACCACGGCCTCGCCAAGGCACTGCTCTATCTGATCAGCGGGACGCTCCAGCGTGACCTGGGATCGGACCGCTTCGCGGACCTCGGCGGCTTGGCCGGACGCTCACCCCTCTTGGGTGGGGCGTTCTTCGTCGGCGCACTCTCGCTGGTCGGGGTGCCGCCACTCGTCGGGTTCTTCGGGAAACTGTTCGTGTTCGATACCCTCGGGCGGGCCGGCGCCGAGCTGGCTCTGGCCGGCGCCCTCATCGGCGCACTGCTCACGATCGCCTATGCTTCGCGGGCCTGGAACCGGGCGTTCTGGGGGGCCCAATCGCCGCAGGTCGAGCAGTTCAGACCCACGGTCGGCCTGCTCGGGGTCGTCGTGACCTTGGCCGTCCTGGTGATCCTCTTCGGCGTGCTCGCCGATCCCGTCCTTGAGGCAGCGCAATCCGGGGCGTCCGCCGCGCTGGATCGATCGGGCTACGTCACCGCCGTGCTGGAGGGTCCCGGATGACGCGGACCTGGCACGTCACGGCCGTGATGCTCGCGGTCCTGTGGTTGTTCGTCCGGAACGTCCCGCTGACCCCACGGGCGATCCTCGGCGAGTTCCTGATCGGGGTCCTGGTCGGCGTGCCGATCGCGTATTTCTCCCGCCGGCTGTACGGGGAGACGGTCGATCTCGGCCGGACGGCCCGCGCTGGCCCCTATGCCGCCCAATACGTGGCCGTTTTCATCCGGGACGTCGTGGAGGCGAACTTCGACGTCGCGTACCGGGTCCTCGCTCCGTGGATGCCGGTCGAGCCGGCCGTCATCGTCCTGCCACTGCGGGTGGAATCAGATCTCGCGGTCACGACGATCGCCAACAGTATCACGCTCACTCCCGGCACACTGACGCTGGAGCACGACGACGCGAACAACGCACTGCTCATCCACGCGATCGACGGCCGGGACCGGGAAGCGGTCGTGGCCCCGATCCGCCGCTGGGAGGACCTCGCGCTCGAGATCTTCGACGAGACCGGCGACCCGGGCGATCCAGCCCCACCCCGCCCGTATCAGGGGGTGGCCGAGGATGGCTGATCCGGCGTTCCTCGAAACCGCCCTCGAGGCCGCGCTCGTCCTCGTGAGCGTCCTGACACTGCTCTCAGCCTATCGCGTCGTGGCGGGCCCGAGCGTACCGGACCGGGTCGTCGGGCTGGACACCATCGCCAACAACGTGGTGGCGATCGCCGTCCTCGTCGCGATCGCGTCCGGGTTCGGCCAGTTCGTCCTCGTGAGCCTCGTGTTGGCCATCATCGCGTTCGTGAGCACGATAACCGTCGCCGAATACCTCACCGAGGGGGACATCATCCAGTAATGGTCGGGACTGTCCAAGCCGCGGCGGTGGTCGCCCTCATCACGGTCGGCGGCTTCTTCCTGACCGTCGGGACCGTGGGGATTCTCCGCCTCCCGGACGTCTACAACCGTCTGCATGCCAACAGCAAAGCGACGACGCTCGGCGCGGCGTCGATCTTCCTCGCGGGGTTCGTCTACTACGGTCCCCAGGGCCCCGGGTTGACGTCCCTGATCGGGATCCTCTTCCTGTTCCTGACAGCCCCGACAGGCGCCCACATGATCTCGCGGGCGGCCAACCGGCTCGGGGTCGAGTTCTACGGCTCCGCGAAGTGGCCGGTCCCCGACGAGGAACCCGAGGAGTGAGGTGGCCTATTCCAACACGGCCGCCAGCCGCTCGGCCACCGCGACGCCGAGAGCGGCCTTCGATCCCGCGAACCGTGTGACCTCATCGGCAGTGACGAACAGCGTCTCCGTCGTGTCCTCGCCCATCACGGAAGCGTCGTTGGCCACCACGAAGGCACAGTCGACCCGATCGAGGAGTTCCCTGGCCGAGGCCGTCATGGCGTCCTCGTCGCCGGTCGTTTCGGCCTTGAAGCCGACGAGCGGGAGCTCGGGATGGGCGTCCCGGATTGCGTCGAGCAGCTTCGGGGCCGGCGTCAGGTCGATGCTGAGCTCCTGGCCCGAGCGGATCTTCTCCGCGGCCGGCTCGTCGACCCGGTAGTCCGCGATGGCCGCCGCCGAGATCAACGCGTCGGCCTCCTCAGCGGCATCGGAGGCGGCCTCGACCAGCTCGGCCGCGGTTTCGATCGACCGCACGTCGGCGTACGGGACCGGACCACCGTTGTGAAGGAGCGTCACGTCCGCGCCCTGCACATAGCAGGCCCGCGCGACGGCCCGGCCGGTCTTGCCGGACGACCGGTTGGTGAGCGTCCGGAGCGGGTCGATGGGCTCGCTGGTGGCCCCGCTCGTCACCACGATCGAGAGCCCATCGAGCCGACCCTCGTCGACGGCCCGCGCGGTCTCGACCACGAGTGCCTCCTCGGCGGCGAGTTTCGCTTTCCCCTCAGCCAGTTCGGGATCCACGATCGGAACGCCCCACGACTCGAGGCGGTCCATGGCGTCGACGACGCCCGGGTGATCGGCCATCGGGGCATGCATGGCCGGCGCCACCACGACCGGGAGCCCCGCCCCGATGGCCGTCGTCGCGCACGTGGTCACCGGCGTGTCGTCGATCGCGGCCGCCATCTTGCCGATCGTGTTCGCCGTCGCCGGAGCGATCAGGAAGACGTCGGCCCAGCCGTCCTCCCCGCAGAGGGCGATGTGCTCGACGTCGCCGGTCAGTTCGGTCACCACGGGGTTGTCGGTCGCAAACTGCACCGCCCACGGGTGGATGACGCCCGCGGCGGATTGAGACATTACCCCCTTCACCGCCGCGCCCTGACGGCGGAGTTCGTGGGCGAGCTCGACCACCTTGACGGCGGCGATGCTCCCGGTGACGCCGAGCGCGACGTTGACGCCCTCCAGCATCACTGTCGCCTCCTGGGAGGGCTGACGGTAAATAGGGTGGCGGTCGCACAACGATCCCGATCTTCGGTGACGCTGGGGTATTGGTCCGGCTGATGTGGAAGGGGTTCAGCGAATCCTTCCCGCGACGCGGAAATGGAGTCGCGTTCCCGCTCACGGCGTTCCGCCTACTGGACTCCTCGACAGCCCGGCGGTACCTCTCGATCCCGACCGATGAAGCACCTGGTCGGCGCCACACCAGGTTTGTGATAGATCGACCCGTGGCGGTCCTCGAGCACAATGACCGTAACTTCGGCCCAGTGGCCGGCAGCCACCCCGGATTGCCGGGGTTTCCGAGCCAGGCGAGCGCCTCCCCCTGGGTGGCGAACGGAAACGGACTTAGGGTGGAGGCATCGAGTGCACGGTATGTGGCAGGTGGGTCGGGCATGCGCATCGTCGTGATCGGCGCGGGTGAAGTGGGCAGTTCCATCGCGGCGAGTCTCGACGACGACCACGAGATCGTGGTGGTGGATATCGACGGCGCGAAGGTGGAGGCCTTGACCTACTCCTATGACGTGCTGGCCATCGAGGGCGATGGCACCTCGATGGCGGTGCTCGAAGATGCGGACGTCGGCGGCGCCGATCTCGTCATCGCGTGTACCGACGACGACGAAACCAATCTCATCGCCTGCTCGACGGCTAGCGTCCTCGGAGACACGTTCACGATCGCTCGGGTTCGGAACACGAACTACCTGACGTCGTGGCGACGGGCGGAGCGCGTCTTCGGGGTCGATTTCATGGTCTGTACGAACTTGCTGACCGCCCAGACGATCGTCAGGATCGGCGGGCTCCCGACCGCCTTGGACGTAGATCAGTTCGCTGGCGGACGGGTGCAGATGGCCGAGTTCGAGGTGCCCGAGAACAGCCCGCTGGCGGGCCAGGCCGTCGAGGAAGCGGACCGGATCGAGGGGCTGACGTTCGCGGCCCTGATCGACGAGACGGACGTCACCATTCCGACAGGCGAATCCGTCATCCGGGCCGGGACGAAACTCATCGTCATCGGCCCGCCCGACAGCGTGGAGGCCTTCGCCCGACAGGTGACGCCGGACGACGACCAAACCCGTGAGGTCGTCGTGTTCGGCGCCGGCGCGATCGGCTCCGAGACCGTTCGGCTCCTCTGTGAGCGGGGGGTCTCGCCCACGGTCGTCGAGGGAGACGACGCCCGAGCGCGGGCGATCGCCGACGAGTGTCCGGACGCGACGGTCCTGAACCACGATCCCGCCGATATGGAGTTCCTGGAGCGGGAACACGTCGACGAGGCCGACCTCGCGATCGTGGCGCTTGACAGCGAGGAACGGACGCTCCTGGTGTCGCTCCTCGTGGGACAACTCGGGACCCGTCGGACGGTTTCCGTCGTAGATTCCGCCGATTACGCTGATCTTTTCGAAGCCGCGGGCGTCGACGTGGCGATCAATCCCCGCGATCTCACCGCCGCGGAGATCACCCGGTTTACCCGCGAGCGCCGGACGGAGAACGTCGCATTGATCGAGTCCGATCGGGCCGAAGTCAGCGAGATCGAGGTCAATGGCGAGAGCGTCCTCGTGGGCCGGACGCTCCAGGAGGCGGTTGCCGAGCTGCCAGCGCCCATCGTCGTCGGGGCCATCACCCGCAACGGGGACCTGATCACCCCCCGTGGCGAGACCGAAATCCGGCCGGGTGATCACGTCGTCATCTTCATGGAATCGATCCACCGGGACGATGTTCTCCCGCTGCTGTGAAGCTCCGGTTGTCGGCCCTCGGGGTCGAGTGGTCAATCCATCTTGCTCGACTGATCGCGTTGCCGCGAGCCGTCGGGTGCCCACGATGTCCTGTAGGTAGCTCCCCACGGCCATCGGAGTGAATCGGCGCCGGGCATCGCACCGACTCGGCTCGGCCACACGGAATTGGTCGGCAGATCCTCGAGCTGCGGCCCCCATCCTGATGCCAATGGGTTTTTGCCACCTGCAGGGCTTCGGCCGACAATGACCGATCACCGGGGTGCCTTCCGGTGAAGCTATGGCTCGACTGGCGGGCCGCCATCAGCCTCGTCGGGACCGTCGTGAAGTACCTAGCCGTCGCGATGCTGATTCCGTTATTCGTCGGGATCGTCTACCGGGAAGACGTCTGGGTGTTCGTCGTCTCGATCGTGATCACGGTCGCTATCGGGGTGGCCCTCGAGCGACTCGACCCCGACCCGGATCTCGGCCCGCGGGAGGCGTTACTGCTGATCTCGCTTTCGTGGCTGGCCGCCGGGGTCGTCGGGACGGTTCCGTATCTCCTCGCCGGGTACGGGACGGCCTCGACCCTCGCCGACCCCGTTAACGCGCTCTTCGAATCGATGAGCGGCTTCACCACGACGGGGGCCACGGTCATGGGCGAAATCAGCTTCCAACGCCACTCCCACGCATTGCTGATGTGGCGCCAGCTCACTCAGTGGCTCGGTGGCATGGGGATCATCGTGCTCATGATCGCGATCCTCCCGGAGGTGGCCGTCAACGGCGCCCAGCTGATGCAGTCGGAGGCGCCGGGGCCCGAGCTCCAGAAGCTGACGCCCAAGATCGCGGAGACCGCGCGGGCGCTCTGGCTGGTCTATCTCGGGTTCACCGTCCTCTACGTCTGCATCCTCTATGCCCTCCACCTCCTGGGGTTCGCGCCGAACATGGACCTCTACAACGCTATCGCCCACGGGTTTACCACGCTACCCACGGGCGGGTTCTCCCCACAGGCCGAGAGCATCGCCGCGTTCTCGGCCGCCGTCCAGTGGGCCGTCATCCCGTTCATGGTGATCGCGGGGGTCAACTTCGCTCTGTTCTGGCAGGTGCTCCGCGGCGAGGCCCGGGCACTGACCCGGGACCCGGAGTTTCGGACTTATGCGGGAGCGATCGCGGTCCTCACCGCCCTCCTGTCGGTACTGCTGCTCCGCGGCGCGGCCCCGGTGCTCGAACTGGGCGGGATCACCGGCGGCCTGACCGAGAACACTATCCGGCAGGCGGCCTTCCAGATCGGCTCGCTGCTCAATTCGACCGGATACGCCACCAGCGATTTCGCCCAGTGGAGCTCGCATGCCAAGTTCGTCCTGCTGTTCGCGATGTTCATCGGCGGCAGCGCGGGGTCGACCGGCGGCGGCGTCAAGGTCATCCGGTGGATCGTCGTTCTGAAAGCGGTGCGCCGGGAACTCGTCGTGGCGACCAACCCCGATATCGTTCAGCCCGTCCGGATCGCCGGAAACGTCGTTGACGAAGACATCGTCCGGAAGATCTTCGCGTTCACGCTCCTTTATCTGGTGCTCTTCGCTGTGAGCGCGGTGTTCATCTCGCTCGACTCCGCCCGCATCGGCTATCAGCTGTCGATACTTGAAGCGATCAGCGCGTCGCTCGCCACGATCGGGAACATCGGCCCGGGGTTCGGTTCGCTCGGTCCGTTCGGCAGCTACCTGCAGTTCTCGAACGCCTCGAAGCTGCTGATGGTCTTCCTCATGTGGGTAGGCCGGCTCGAAATCGTCCCGGTGCTCGCGCTGTTCGTGGCCAAGTTCGAGTAACCGTCGGTTCGTTCGACGGCCTCGAACCTACTATCACCGACAAGCGGGCTCGCGAGGAGTCGAACGGAAGCTCGGAGAGCGGGTGTTTCGGGCTGGGCGGTTCGGTCCTCCGTCAACCCGCAAGCAGCTCCTGGAAAGGCCCTGAGATCTACGGAGTCCGGAGTGGGTCCCGGTACTGCACGTCGCGGGAAAGGAACGACGTCACTCCTCTGCTGTCGGCGACCCCTGATATTTCAGGAGGAAATACGCCAACCCGAGCGTCGCCATCATCGCGAAGAACACGCCGACGCCGACCGTTTTGGCGGCGTCAGGGATCGCCGGCGCCCCGCCTCCACCTTCCTCGCCACCGCCGCCGGCATCTTCACTCACGATGATCGTCCCTTCCATGCCGAGGCTCTCGTGGGGGTCACAGTGGAACTCGTAGGTGCCGGTAACCTCGAACGTGTGGGAGGTCTCGAAGCCGGCGTCCTCGACCGGCATGTGGCCTTCCCAGTCGGATTCCTCCGGCTTGCTGTCGATGTTGATGTTGTGACTCGGGGTTTCCCAAACGAAGTTGACCGTGGTCCCTGGCGTGATCCGCGCGGGTTCTTCCGTGCCCGGTTCGTACGCGAAATCGACGAGCGCGATCTCCTGCGTGCCACCTTCCTGCGCCGACGCTTGGCCGGTTGCTGCGGTCAGCGCACCCGCCCCCGCCGCGCCCCGGAGGAAGCTTCGGCGAGTCGTGCCCTGCTCTGTCATTGACGACGGTTCGATCCACCCCGTACTGAATACTTTGGTTTCCGGAACGGCGAGGAAGCCGACGCACCCCCGGTCTTCGGCGCCGGGCTACGCTTGGTAGTCGTGCTCTCCGGTCTCGGTCTCCAGGAAGGCCACCAGGAGGTCGATCGCCCCCGCGATATCGTCGGTGTGGGCGCTTTCGGTCACGGTATGCAGGTACCGCGTCGGAATCGAAATCGCGCCCACCGGTGTCGCACCGCCGGCGTTCTGCAGCCGGGCGGTGTCCGTCCCGCCACGGGGCAAGACCTCGAGCTGGTGCTCGATCCCCGCGTCTTCGGCGACATCCCGGAGCCGACGCACGACCTTCGGGGTCGTGATCACCGAGCTGTCCTTCAGCTTGATCGCGGTCCCCTCACCCAGCCGGGTGACCTGCTCGCCGGCGTCAAACCCCGGCACGTCGTTCGCGACCGTGACGTCGAGCGCGATCCCGAGGTCCGGGGCCAGGTCCACTCCGATGGCCTGAGCGCCTCGGAGACCAACCTCCTCCTGAACGGTCGCCGCGAAGTGCACGGTGACGGCGGGGTCCTCGAGGCGCCGCGCCGCCTCGAGCAGCTGGAAGACACACACGCGGTCGTCCAAGGCCTTGCCCGTGACGTTCTCGCCCACGACTGTCGTCGATTGACGCAGGGTCACGAGATCGCCCACATCGACCCGATCGGCGGCGGCCTCCCCGTCAAAGCCCAGGTCGATGTACACGTCCTCGATCTCGGGGGAGCCCTCGAGGTCCTCCTCGTCCATCGTATGGGGCGGCGGCGAACCGATCACCCCGGGAACGTCCCCGTCGCTCGTGTGGACGGTCGCCCGTTGGGCCTTCAGAACGCGGGGATCCCACCCGCCGAGGGCATCCACCCGGAGGAAACCGTCGTCGGTGACGTGCTTCACCATGAAGCCGATCTCGTCCATGTGGGCCGCGACCACGACCGCGTAGTCGCTTTGGCCCTCCAGCGTACCCACGACGTTCCCCATCGCGTCCGTTTGGACACGGTCAACGGCGTCGTCGAATTCGCGGCGGACGATCTCACGGATCCGGTCCTCGTATCCCGGCACGCCGGACGCCTCGGTCAGCTCCCGGAGCAGGCCGTAATCGAACGGAAACTCGTCTCGACTCATGGCTCGAGCACCGGTCAGCCGGCCTATAAGCCCGACGAACCGGCGGGACTCAGACTTCCCGCTCGATCATGTAGTTCGGGAACGACCGGAGGGCGTCGCCGGCTTCCGGCTCGAGATCGAGCCCGTCGATCGCCTCGACGGCCGCGTCCGACAGCTCGTCGGCGACCCCCCGCGCGTAATCGATGCTGCCGAGATCGTCGAGCAGCTCGATGGCGGCCGCCACCGCGGCGTCAGACGGCCGGTCGGCCGCTAACGTTTCGGCGAGGTCGGCGGCGTCATCGGAATCGGCCGTGCGCATGGCGTGGATGACCAGCAGTGTCGTCTTGCCCTCGCGAATGTCGTTGCCGAAGGCTTTCCCGAAGTCGCCGGCCCGGCCGAGGGAGTGCTCGACGTCCAGCACGTCGTCAATGATCTGAAAGGCGATGGAGAGGAGCTCGGTGTACTCGGCCGCGGCCGTTTCGACGCCTTCGGGCTGTCCCGTGACGATCGCCGCAAGCCGCCCCACGATCCGAGCCAGACAGCCGGTCTTGCAGGCACACATCTCGAGGTATTCCGCCTCGGTCACGTCACTGTCCGGCCGGTTGTGCCAGTCGATATCCATCCCCTGGCCGAGGTGAGTGCGGTTGAGTTCGTAGGTCAACATCTCGTACGCGGCGAGCTGTCTTTCGGGGGAGAGGTTCGCCTCGTTCTTGCCCAGCAGCTTCAACGGGATGAAATAGAGCGCGTTCCCGGCGTTGAGCGCCACGTCCTTGCCGAACTGGTGATGGAGCGCCGGCTCGCCGCGCCGGAGTTCGGCCTCGTCCTCGACGTCGTCCACGATGATCGTCCCGGTGTGCAGGATCTCAGGGATCGTGGCATACGTCAAGTATTCCTCCGGATCCGCGCCGAACCCTTCGACGAGCAGGACGAACAGGATCGCTCGCCAGCGTTTCCCGCCACGGTCGAGCAGGGCCCAGACCGGATCGGCCAGTCCCCTCTGGATGGCGTGCGCGTCGTACGCGTACGTCGGTTCGCCGAAGAACGAATCGAGGTAGTCCTCGTCGATCTCTCGGGGGAGCACCTCGGCGATGGCGTCGTCGATGACGGGTCGCCAGCGCTCGAGGACCTCGCGCATACGCTCACTCCACCAGTCGGCGAGATAAAGGTTGGCGAAGGCCCCGGCGTCGCGGACCCGCTGGAATCCACCGATGGCGACGGCGTTCGGGGGAACGGAACGCTTTTGGCCGCCGCCCGAACACCCCGAATCATGTCCGATATAGAAGAGGAGCTCCGCGAGCAGTTCACCCGGGCGTTCGAGGGCGCCGACTACCCGGTCTCGAACCAGATGGACCTCGTGCCCGCCATGCCTGACGGGGTCGGCACCCGGTTCGAAGCCGGCGATTTCTCGATGACGGCCATGGAACTCGGCACCAAGCTGTCCGACATCCAGGACTTCCCGTACGAGGACGTTGAGACCATGGTCGACGATCTCATCGACGGCCTGCACGAGAAGGACCTGATCTGAACCGCGACAGGCTCGTTTCTACACGGCAGCGATCGGAGCCGCTGGCCAGGCGGCAGCCGGTGCCGCCGAGGCAAGCGTTACGTGCGCCCGCCCAGCATCCCAAGCCATGACAGCGTGGATCGGCGAGACCTTTACCTCCGACGCCGGCTGGGACCACCTCAATGAACTGGTAAATATCGGCAATCGGATGGCCGGATCGGCTGGTGAACGAGCCGGCGCCGAGGCGACGGCCGATGCCCTGCGATCGCTCGGTGCTCGGAACGCCCACCTGTCCGAGTTCGACATCCAGGGGTGGGAACGGGGCACCAGCACGCTGGAGGTCGGCGAGGAAACCTACGAGTGCATCGCCTTGCCGCGGACCCCCAGCGACTCGGCGAGCGGGACCCTCGTGGACCTGGAACACGGCCTGCCGGAGGACTTCGCGGACGCCGACCTGGAGGGCCGGATCGCCATGGCCCGCAGCGATGTCCCGGACTATCACGATCGCTACATCCATCGCCGCGAGAAGTACTACCACGCCGTCCAGGCCGGCGCGGCCGGGTTCGTCTACCGGAACCACGTCGAGGGCCAGCTCCCACCGACTGGAAGCGTCGGAACCAACGACGAACCGATCGGCGACGTCCCGGCCATCGGTGTCAGCAGCGAGGTCGGCAGCCGGTTGGCCCGGCGTCACGATGGCGAGGCAGTAACCGTGTCGGTCGAAGCCGACGTGTTTCCCGCGACGAGCCAGAACGTCCACGCCGAGCTCGGGCCGGAGACCGAGGATCGGGTGCTGGTGACCAGCCACGTCGACGCTCACGATATCGCGGAAGGGGCGGTGGACAACGGGGCCGGGACCGCCATGGTGGTCGAGCTGGCCCGGGCCCTCGCTGCGCGCGAGGCCGAGTTGGACACCAGGATCGAGTTCGTCACGTTTGGCGCGGAGGAAGTCGGCCTCGTCGGCTCGGAACACTTCGCCTCAGAAACGGATCATGGGACCATCAAAGCGGTCCTCAACAACGACGGCGTGGTGAGCGGCCGAACGTTGGACCTCCTGACACACGGTTTCGACGAGTTGGGCGCCGCGGCGGAGCGGGTCGGCGACCGGTTCGAACACCCGATCTCGCAAACGCCGGAGCTCGGACCCCATAGCGACCACTGGCCGTTCACCAAGTGGGGCGTGCCGGGGTATCATGCTAAGAGCAAAACCCCAGGCAGCGGTCGTGGCTGGGGCCACACCGCGGCGGACACGCTCGACAAGGTCGACCGCCGCAACCTCACCGAACAAGCGATCCTGTTAACCGAGCTCGCGGTCGAACTCGCCTCGGACGAGGTCGAGATCCCGCATCGCGATCCGGAGGCGATCGCCGATCAACTGGAGGCGGAGGACAAGGCCGAAGGCATGCGCGTCATCGGCGACTGGCCGTACTAGCTCGGGCTTTTTGTGCCAGCCGGCCGGAGCCGACAGCGATGATCGGCGTCGTCGGCGAACGCGAGGTGGCTCACCGGGCGGTCAGGGAGCTGGAGGCGGCCGGGGAGCCGGCGGACGCTACCTCGATCGGCGACGTTGCTGCGGCCGAGCTGGAGTTGATCGTCGCTGTCGGTGAGCAGGCGCTCTCCAGCGTGGCCGTGGCCGATCCCGGCGTGCCGGTGCTCCCGACGGAGCCTCCCTCGGATCCCGGCGAGGTCGAGGTTCAAGCGGTCCGTCGGACTATCGAGCGGTTCCGGGAGGGCGACGCCGAACTCCGAACGGAACTGCTGCTGGACGTGAGTGCGAACGGTGAGTCGGTGGGGCGCTCGTTGTTCGACGTCACGCTCGTCCGCAGCCAGCCGGGGCGGATTTCGGAATACAGCTGGTCCGCCGGGGCGGATCGAGCCCAGTTTCGCGCGGACGGCGTCGTGCTCGCCACTCCACGCGGGAGTCACGGATACGCCCACGCGGCCGGCGGCCCGCGCCTCGGCCTCGACACTGCGGCCGTCGCGATCACGCCGGTAGCCGCGTTCGGCCTGGGGGCGGACGCCTGGATCCAGGACCCCGGAGCTGACATCGAACTACGAGTGGAGCGCGACGAGGGGGCCGTATCGCTCCTCGTCGACGGAAGAGAGCAGCGCCGGTTCTCCGGACGATCGACGGTGACCGTCCGCCGCCAGGGTTCGCTGGAAACGATCGCCGGCGGGCCGTAATCGCCGGTTGGGCCCCCACGCCGATTGGAAAAACTCTAATGCCCATCGGTCGCTGGCTCCCACATGGTCGAACCGGCCCTGTTCGGACCCTTGGACGCGCTTCTCGCGCCCGTTATCGAGTTCGTCCTGCTCGTCCTCGTGGTCGCGAACATGGGCACGCGGCTGCTCGCCCACCGCTCACACGTCCAACAGGCCGAAGCCGGCGCGGAGTCCCTCTCCCGCCACTGGCTGCACGAGGCGTCGAACATCGTCCTCGTTCTGGGCGCCTTCTACTACCTCAGCGTCCACCACCACGCGGGGATGGTGCTCTCGGTCATCGTACTCGTGACGGTGATCGCGGACTTCTTCGAGTTCGAGGGGCGCCAGGTCGAGCTGCGCCAGGGCTGGGACCTGGACCGACCCAAGGGAGCCATCATCGCGTCGATGATCGCGCTCGCGTACGCCGCCTACCAGAGCCTCTTCTTCCTCGTCAAACCGTTCTGGGAACTGGTCGTCTAGGGCCAGACGGCCCCGAATCGAGCTGGGAACTGCTAGCCCGGTACTCGCCAGCGAAGCGTTCGCCCTGGGCTCCTACTGCTCGTCCTCGCCGCCGACCGCCGAGCGCACTTGGTTGATCCCCGGGATCACGACCCAGAACGCGAGGGCCCCGAGTATCATGAACCAGAACAACGCCTCCCGGGAGAGCAACGCGAGTTCGCCGAACACGTCCAGGGAGGCTGGGGCCTCGCCGACGAGCTGCGTGTCCTCGAAGCCTGGCGTCGTGTACCACCCCGAAAGTACCATCCACCCGAAACCGGCCGTGGTGGCGATTCCCAGGCCCTTGACGAACTCGTCAGCCATCGCTCGAGGGTTCGTCGGTGTCGTCTTTAGCCTTTCCCATTCCGGGGGCGCGGAACCGCGAGCCGTAGGCGAAAACGCCCGCGCCGCCGAGGATGGAGAGCAGCCCGAACAAGGCCAACGGACCGTTGATATCGGCGACCGCCGCGCGGCCGGCGTTCGTCGCCATGTCGAGGAGCATGAAGCCGGCAACGACCCCGGCGACGGCCAGGAGCGTTGAGACAACGGTCACGGTCTTGTACAACCGGAGCGGCACGACCACGTCGCGACCGCCGTCGGGGGCCATGCGCCTACTTCGGCGGCCGCAAGCGATAGTACCGGCGGTTCAAGTCGAACATGTAGCCCTCCCGCAGCGTCTTGAGCACGGCATAGGTCACGACCGCGGCCAGGGGCGGGATGAGGAACGTCAAGTCGAAGAGCAGGTGGGAGTCCATCGGCACGAGGTTCTTGATCGACAGCACCGAGAGCATGAACGCCAAGGTCACCCCGGCGACGCCAGCCGCCGCCCAGAACGGTTCCTCGACCGGCCGCCGGGCCGACCCCTTGTTGAGGAACGGGAGCGCGGCGATCGCGCCCACGACCACCACGTTGGCGAGCACGCCGTAGGTCCGGTCCGCCATCAGCTTGTCCCCGCCAAGGATCGCGAGCTCCGGGTTGAGCGGGCCGAGCTTCAGGAGGCCGAACGACCAGTAGAGGTACCAGTCCGGCAGGATCACGGCGGGCGTGCGACTGGGGTTCGCCGGCGGGCCGATGTGGGGCGGCAGTGTGGCCGAGAGCAGGAGGATGAACCCGACGAAGAAGCTCGTGATGGCCAGGTTTCGAATCGTCTCGTGGGGCCACGTCGGGAAACCGAGTACGTCCCGCTCGAGGTACGTCGATTGGCGCCGGAGCGCGTCGTCCTCCCGACGCGACCGCTCGAAGTACTCGTAGGTCAGCCGGGCGAGGCCAGCCGACCGCTCTTTGCGTTCCAGCCAGCTCGGCGTCTCGTCGTCCGGGGGGACCAGGCCGCCGCCCGAACCGTCCGTCCGAACCGTCTCGCCGTCGTCCTCTGGAGTCTCGGTCATGGTCAATGGGGTTCAGCGATCCCTTGCATCCACACGATCCCGATGTGGATCGCGATCAGCGCCGTCATCACGAACGGCAGGAGGAACACGTGGATGATGTACATTCGCTGGAGCGTCGGCTGGCCGAGGGAGAACCCGCCCCAGATGAGCTGGGCCACCCACTCGCCGAGAATCGGTACGGACAACGCCATCTCGACGCCGATCTGGCCCGCCCAGAAGGCCAGCTGATCCCACGGCAGCAGGTAGCCCGAGTAGCCGAACAGGAGCAGGAGGCTCAGCAGCAGGATCCCGACGATCCAGTTGAGCTCCCGGGGCTCCTTGTAGGCGCCGGTGAAATAGACCCGGACCATGTGGAGGAACACCGCGGCGACCATCACCTGGGCCGACCACCGGTGGATGCTCCGGAGCATGAACCCGAAGTTCAGATCGGTCATGATGAACGTGATCTGGTTGTACGCGGCCGACGGATCGCCGGCGGTCGCCGGGGCGTAATAGAACCCCAGCAGCGCGCCCGAGATGGCGGCCACGATATAGGCGATGAGCGAGAACGAGCCCAGCGAGTAGAGGGGATACCAGTACCAGAACTTGTTGTCCAGGTCGTACTGCTCGGTGTGGCTGCGGGGCATCTGCAGGTTGATCCGGTAGTAGAGCGACTCGAGCAGCTCGAGGTAGTCCACCAGCCGGAGTCGTTTATCCACCCATATCAGGCCCGTCAGGTAGATGGTCTCGATCGGGGTCAGGTCGCGTTCGGCGAGCCACGCGTCGTGGTCCGTCTCGTCCGTGGGTTCCAGGCTCATCCGTCGATCAACCCTCCGGGCGCGGCAGCGCCACGTACGCTCGTTTCACGATGCTGAACGGGTCGTAGACCGACTGGTGGCACTGACAGTAGACCATGTCCTCGGCGTTGAACTTGCCGCTGTCCCCGAAGGACTTGAACCCCGGCACGCAGCAGAAGTGCGTGCACTTGTCGAGGAAGGCGATGAAGCCCTCACGGGTGCTGGCGGAGAGCCATTCGTCGTTCGGCGCCTGTTCCTCGACCCGTTCGCTCCGGATGAGCTGGATGGGCATCGTGTTCTGGGGCGGTACGCCCTGGGACCGCCAGGTCGCGAACGCCGGCTTGCCGAGGCCCGATCGGCCGATGTCGTTGCCCCAGCTCCCGTAGTCCTCGAAGTCGTCGATATGAATGCGGTCTCCGGAGGACACCTCCTCCTGCTGCCAGGTGTACGGTGGGTTCTGCGCATACCGGAGGTACTGGTCCTGGTCGGCATCCGGCTGCACGCCGGGGAACGTCTGCACGCCACAGTACTGGAACCACTCGTTCGAGTAGGTGACGCCGCCGAGGTCGGTCCGGGCGGTCTTGAAGGTCCGGCCGCCCTCCTCGACTTCTTCGACCTCCGGCCAGAAGCCCTGGAGGAACCCCTCATCGTCGATCCGGACCGGGACTTGCGGCATCGCCCGAGGGGCCGGGCCGTCAGTGTTCTCTATCCCGAAGTACTCGGTCGTCCCACCGCCGGCCCCGGTTGGGTTCGTCGTCGTGTTGATCATCGAGCCCACGGAGGTGCCGACCCCCGCGAGCGCGGCGCTGCCGACGACGCCCTTGACGAACCGGCGGCGTCCGGAGCTCTCGGGATATTTGTCGTCGTTGGCCATGTTATCGCTTGTAGTAGGGGTAGACCGCTCGTTTGAACGTCTCGATCGCGCCATCGCCTAACTGCTCGCCCTCGACGTCCTCCTCTCGGGTGTAGAGGTCCTCCCACTTGCGCCGGCGTTTCTTGACGATCATGACATCGGGGAGGAACTCCTTCCGGTAGAGCAGCAGGATGAACGAGAGGTCGATGAAGATGAGCGCGAGCAGCCCGCCCAAGTACATGTTCCCGTACTCAGTGAACCCCCAGCCCGCCAGGAGGCCGAAGGTGAACAGGCCGACCAGGACCACCTCGATCAGCGTCAACACGACGATCCCGACCGCGGCGGCCGTGCTCTCGCGAGCGGGTTCGTAGCGGTAGATGTCGCCGTATTTGGAGCCGGATGATGCCATGTCAGGTCACCTCTTTGGATACCCGGAGTGGGGAGTCTCGCCGTACTTCAGGAGGTAAAACGTGAACACCAACGAGATGACGATCGCCAGGATGGTCGCCAGCCCCACAAAGTGGGCCTGGAACGGGACGCCCATCTCCTCGGGATCCACTTCCTCCGGGACGCCGCCGCCCTCGCCGCCCGCGCCGGGCACCGAGGCGCCTTCCTCCACGACGATATCGCCGATCATCCCGAGCCCACGGTGGGGATCACACCAGAAGTGGTACTCGCCCGTGGTCTCGAAGGTGTGCTCGTGGGTGAAGCCCTCGTTCTCGATCGGCTCGTGGCCCTCCCAGTCCGAGCCGCCGGGCTTCGAGTCGACGTTGATGTTGTGGTTCGAGGTCTGCCAGACGAACTCGACGGTCGTCCCGGGCGGGATCGTCAGCGGTTCCTCGGTGCCCGGCTCGAAGGCGAAATCGACCAGGTCGACCTGCACGGTCGACCCGGAATCGCCCCCGCCTTCTTCCTGGGCACTTGCGACTCCAGAGCCCACTGCCGTGGCGGCCGCGGCGCCACTGGAAACACGCAGAAACTCCCGCCGTCGCATGTATCCTGCGCTCGGGAGCCGAATCGCTTAAACCCACCGATGCATCGGGGTCCGGCCCCCTCCAACGCCCCCGATTTCCGGACGCTCGGTGGGATCTCTCAACCCGTCACGACCCATCGGGGTCCGACGCGTCGGAACCGGTTCCGTCCGCTTCCATGGACGGGAGGAAATCGGGGCGTTCGTTGCTACCGACGCCGGCCTCCTCGAGACGGTCCCGGAACTCCGCCGCCCGGAACCGGTCGGAGAGCCGGGCGTTCGCCACCAGGACTCCGAGCAGGACGCCGATACCGATGAAGAGGAGGCCGATCACCGTCGTGAGCGCCCCCGCCCCGGGGCCGAGCCGCAGGAACACCGGGGAGACGAGCAGCCCGATCCCCGCCACCGCCTGGATCACGGCCAACCCCAGCAGGAGCCGGTGGCCCAGATCACCGGAACCGGGCTTGATCCCGGCCGGATCAGGCAAGCCGGCATCGGCCGGGGGCTTCGAGACGTCGAACGATTCCATCGAACAGAGCGCGACCACCGGCTCGATCTCACGGCTGATCGCGTCCGCGCCCTCGACCCGGCCGTCGGAATGAACGATGGTATACTCGGCGTCCGAATATACCAGGAGCCGCGGTTCTTCCGCCACCCGGTGCCGTTCCACGACGGCGAAGAGTTCCCCCGCCGCGATCCGGCTCCTGAGCTCGTTCTCGACCCGGTCGATGAGGTCGGAACCGGTGATCCAGGTGTCCGCGTCGAAGGCCGCCTCCCACTCCTCGACAGACATCTCCGCCATATCGGCCGGCCCGAAGTCGTCGAAATCGTACTTGGCTTCGACCGCCGCTCGAAATGACCCCGGGTCATCGCCGCTCTCAGCGGTAGGGGTTGGATCGGACGGGGGCTCTCCAGCCTCCGGTTCGGCCATTGTCGGACGTTGTCCGGCGAGGGGTAAACCGATTGCGACCACGAGTCGGACGCGTTAAAGCGCTCCCACCCCCGGCTGACGCCATGGCGACGGCCGCCGAGTTCTGGATCGCGACGCTGGTGGTGGCGGTCGTGTCCGCCAGCCTCCCGTTCTTCCTCTATGGCGCGTGGATCGTCCTGCGAGAGGACGTCGTGACCTGGGCGGTGCTCGTCCGACATCTCACGGTCATCGGCACCGGCCTCGTCCTGACGACGGGACCGATCCTCCTGTGGATGCTGCCCCGGCTCCTGGAGCAGCTCGATAGCTTCACCATCCTCCACGCGTTCCTGGGCTTCCAAGCCTACGCCCTCCTCCTCTTCGCACTCACCGGGATCGTCCGGATCTTCCAGGTCAAACGCCGCCACGACCTCTATCACGAACCGGATCCCGAGATCGAACTCTCCGAGCTGCACGAGGACATGGACGCGTGGCGGTTCCGGCTCCGGGTCGGCGTCTTCGGCTATCTCGGGTTCTGGCTGCTCGCCTGGCTCGTCGGCCTGGCCCGATACTTCGTCATCTACCAACCGGTGTAGGCGCCGAGGAGCAGCCGCATACCGTTCGGGTTTTAAGCGGTCACGTTCAATCGCGGTACAATAACCATGCAGATGCCACGCCGGTTCAACACGTACTGTCCGCATTGCGACGCTCACAACGAACACGAGGTCGAGAAAGTCCGCCGCGGGCGGGAAACGGGCATGAAATGGATCGACCGCCAGCGGAAACGCAACACCGGGATCGGGAACGACGGGAAGTTCTCGAAGGTGCCAGGCGGCGACAAGCCCACCAAACGAACCAACCTCAAGTACCGTTGTGCCGACTGCGGCAAGGCCCACCTCCGCGAAGGATGGCGGGCCGGTCGGGTCGAGTTCCAGGAGTAACGATGACCGGTGACTTTCTCCGCGTCGCCTGTCCGTCCTGCGAGCACGAACAGGTCCTCTTCGTGCGGGCAGCCACGCCCGTCACCTGTGGCGAGTGTGGAGAAGTCCTGGCTGAGCCCGCCGGGGGGACCGCCACGCTCAGAGCCACCCCGGTCGAAACCGTCGAGCAACGATGAAGTTCAGCGGCTGGCCGGAACCCGGCGAGCTGGTCGTCTGTCACGTCCAGGAGATCGAGGACTTCGGCGTCTTCTGCGATCTCGAACAGTACGAGGACACGCGCGGGTTGATCCACATCAGCGAGGTCGCCTCCGGGTGGATCAAGAACGTCCGCGATCACGTTCGCGAGGGCCAGACGGTCGTCTGTAAGGTCCTGGACGTCGACGAGTCGAGCCAACAGATCGACCTCTCGTTGAAGGACGTCAACGACCACCAGCGCTCGGAAACCATCCAGGGCTGGAAGAACGAGCAGAAGGCCGACAACTGGCTCACGCTCGCGCTCGGCGAAGACACCGACGACGAGACGTTTTCCGCGGTCGCGGACGCGATGCTCGCCGATTTCGACACCCTTTACGACGCGTTCGAGGCGGCCGCAATCCATGGGACGGAAGCTCTCGACGAGGTCGACCTGGACGACGAAGTGGTAGACGCCATCGTCGAGACCGCCCGGGAGAACGTCTCTGTGCCCTACGTGTCCGTTACTGGCTATATCGACCTGAGCTGCGCGAGCGAAGCCGGTGTCGATGCCATCAAGGACGCCCTGAAGGCGGCCGAGGGTGACGGCGAAGTCCCCGAGGAGGTCGAGCTCGACGTCTCGTACGTCGGTGCCCCGGAGTACCGCATTCGCGTCCGGGCCCCGGACTACAAGCTCGCCGAACAGTCCCTCGAGGAAAGTGCCGACCGGGCGGCGGAGGCGATCGAGGCCGCCGGCGGGGAGGCGGACTTCCACCGGGAGCGGCGGTCCGACGAGGAGACGTAACCGGTTCTCTAACCGCCCGCTACCGTTTTGGGGTCGGAGCTGGGACACCGTTACGTGAAGTCCGCGATCCGTATCTGCGCCGACTGGGAAGCGGCCCACGACCGGCCAGTCTATACTCTGGGGGAGACCTGTCCGGACTGTGGGGCCCCGGCCGTCAACAGCACGCCGGCGCCGTTCGATCCGGACGACCGATACGGAGCTTACCGACGTGCTCTTAAATGGGGGCGCCGCGGTTAGCGCCATGGATGCCGTGGAGGTCGAGGCCGTCGCCACGCCGAGGCTGTCCGATCCAACCCTGATCGAGGGCCTCCCGGGCGTCGGCAACGTCGGCAAGCTCGCCGCCGAGCACCTCATCGAGGAACGCGACGGCGAGCTCGTGAGGCGGGTCTATTCTGAGGACTTCCCGCCCCAGATCAGCGTTGACGACGAGGGGTTCGGTCGGTTGGCCGCGGCCGAGTTCTACACGGTGACGATCGGTGACCGGGACGCCCTTGTCCTCAGCGGGGATCACCAGGCTCAGGACCTGACCGGACACTACCGGCTGAGCGAGGGCTTCCTCGATATCGCGGCGGAGTTCGGGGTGACTCAGGTCATCGCCCTCGGCGGCGTCCCGACGGGGGAACCCGTCGAGGAGAACGCCGTGATCGGCGCTGTCTCCTCTGAGGCGACCCGCAAACGGTTAGAGGAAGCCGGGGTCGAGTTCCGGCCCGGCGAACCGGCTGGCGGCGTCGTCGGCACCACAGGTCTGTTGGTGGGCCTCGGCGGTCGACGCGACCTCGACGCTGCCTGCCTGCTCGGAGAGACCAGCGGGTACCTTGTCGATCCGAAAAGCGCGAAGGCCGTGCTCGAGGCCCTCCAGCGCGTCCTGGACTTCCAGGTTGACTTCGCCACGCTCGAGGCCAGAGCGGAGGAGATGGAGTCGGTCGTCCGGGAGCTGCAGTCGATGGAGGCCTCGGAGAGCGGCGCGACCGGGGACGAGGACCTCCGCTATTTCGACTGACCGCCGACCGGCGACCCACCGACCACAGGAGAGGGATTCCCTTGCGCCCATGGGGCGAGCGGGACCGGAGCCGTCAGGACTTTATCCCGACGACATTAGGGTACATTCGTGATACCGGTCGTTCCGACCAGCGTGACCGACGCGATCGCGTGGGTCGTCATCGGCATGCTGGTGGCCGCCTGGGGTCTCCGCGGACACCAGCCCCGGGTTTCGAAGGCCGTGGCGGCCGCGGCCTGGGTCGGGTTCGGGTTCTTCTGGCTCCTACTAATTCCACGGTTCGCGTTCGTGATGCGCAGCCCCATCGAGACCGTCCTCAGCGCGCTCGCGGTGCCGGGGTCGCTGTACGCGGGCTATCTGCTCTGGAGGGGTCGGGAGTCCCTGTTCACCCTCTCCCGCGCAGTGGCCCTGATGGGCGTGGTGTACCTCCCGTTCACAACGATCCCGGGGCTCGATCAGTGGGCGATCGAGGGCGTGGCCCGCCAGGCCAAATGGGTCATCACCACGCTCGGCTACGAGGTGGCGCTCATCGAGGGCCCGGACCACGGCTACCAGAGCGCCCTGCTCTTCAACTACCAGGGCGAGCAGTTCAAGACCCACATCGTCCTCGCCTGTACCGGCTTGGGGTCGATCAGCATCTTCGCCGGGCTGATCGGAGCCCTCGATGCGCCGCTCGGCCGCCGGCTGAAGGCGATCGCGATGGCGACCGGCGTGATTTACCTGCTCAACATCGTGCGCAACGTGTTCATCGCCGTCGCGTTCGGTCACCAGTGGTTCCAGGTCCTGGTCGATCCTGTGATGGCCGTGACCGGTTACACCCAGCCGGGACTGGTCTCCTTTTTCATCGCCGACCGGGTCCTGAGCCAGAGCCTCTCGGTGGTCGCGCTGGTCGGCATCACCTGGCTCGTCGTCCGAACCGTGCCGGAACTGCTGGCGCTCGTCGAGGAAGCGCTCTTCCTGATCACGCGGTCGGAATATGATCTCCACGCGGCCTTCGCGATCGATGCCGAGGGCCGCTGAAGTCGACGGGGAACTCCGGGACCGGGCGGTCTATCTCCCGGCCGGGGAGGCACTCGTACTGACAGACCTGCATCTCGGGAAGGTCGCCGCCTCGGCGATCGAGGCGCCGATTGGGGCCGGTGCGGGCATGATCGACCGTCTGGTTGACTTGGTCCACAGGTTCCAACCAGCTGAGGTCGTTCTGGCCGGTGACCTATTACATTCCTATAACTTCGTCCCGCGGACCGCCCGCGACGCGCTCGGGCAACTGCTGCATCGGATTGACGACGACGGAGCCGACGCCGTGATCATCAAGGGGAACCACGATCCGCTGCTGAGCGAGCTCGTCGACCGGGATATCAACGACTCATACACACTCGGGGACGGGACGGTAGTCTGCCACGGCCACCGGGTCCCCTCGTCCACGGCAGACCGGTACGTCATCGGCCACGACCACCCGGCGATCGAAATCCAGGGTCGGCGGTGCCCGTGCTACCTGCGAGCCGAGGACGTTTACGACGGGGCCGACGTCTTGGCGCTACCGGCTTTCAATCCCGCGATCCGGGGGACCCTGGTGAACGGATTGAACGAGGGCGAGCCACTTTCCCCTTTCCTCACGGACATCTCCCGCTTCCAGCCGGTCATCCGAGACCGGGACGCGGACGCGTCGCTGGTCTTCCCCCGGCTCGATGCACTCCGATCTCACCTCTGAGGCCGGCAGGCTGTGGGATCTGAGCACAGCGACTCGGGACTCATTACGCCACGAGAGTGTTCATGGATTCGGAACTGCCGTCTGCGAAACGACCCGTGGATCGTTTCTCGGAACCAGGGCTTTTGCCGATGACCCCGCACCGCCGTGGCATGGAGACCACCGCAGCGTTCGCCGGATTGGACTGCCTCGATTGCGGCGAGACACACACCGCCCAGGCCGCGACCCACCGCTGTCCGGCCTGTGGGGGGATCCTGGATGCGCAGTACGACCTGGGGGCCGTCGGGCTCGCTCACGAGGACCTGGCTCAGCGGCCCTTCGAGTCCATGTGGCGGTACCACGAACTCCTCCCGTTCCCTCCAGCGAGCGCGGTGACCATGGAGGAAGGCGCCACCCCATTGGTCGACTGCCCATCGCTCGCTGAGGCCTTCGATGTGGACCGGGTAACGATCAAAGACGAGGGGCGAAACCCGACTGGTACGTTCAAGGACCGGGGCCAAACGATGGCCGTGACGGCGGCCGTAGGCCATGGCACATCTGAGATCGCGCTCGCCTCGGCCGGCAACGCGGGCCAGTCCGCGGCCGCATACGCGGCCCGAGCCGGGCTAGACGCCCACGTCTTCCTGCCGGAGCGAGCGGGGTACACACAGAAAGCCATGGTCGAGGTCCACGGCGGCGACCTCACGGTGGTCGAGGGCGGGATCACGGGGGCAGGTGCAGCCTTCGAGACTGCCTCGGAATCAAACCCCGATTGGTATCCGACGGCCACGTTCGTCACGCCCTTTCGTCACGAGGGGAAGAAGACGATGGGCTACGAGATCCTCGAGCAGCTCGAGTTCGAGGCCCCGGATGCGATCGTCTATCCGACCGGCGGTGGCGTCGGCCTCGTTGGCGTCCACAAAGCGGCTCGGGAGTTCCAGGAGCTGGGACTCGTCGAGGACCTCCCGGCGCTGTACGCCGTACAATCGACTGGGTGTGCCCCGATCGTCGAGGCGTGGGAGTCCGGAGACCCGATCCATCAGGCCTGGTCCGAACCAGCTTCGATCTGCGCCGGCATTGAGATCCCCGATCCCGGCGCGAGCCCGCTGATCCTCGAAGCGATCGAGGAGAGCGACGGCGGCGCGGTCGCCGTGCCCGACGAGCAGATCCTCTCCGCCGCCATCGACGTGGCCAGGCGGGAAGGCGTGGAAGTCGGGGCCACGCCGGCCGCAGCCGCCGCGGGGGCCCGAGCGCTCGCGGATCGGGGCGAGTTCGACGCCGCAGACACGGTGGTCCTGCTTTCGACCGGCTCGGGGATCAAGGACGCGGACCTGCTCCGGGGTCACGCAGCGGCACCCAGCGGAGGGGATTAGCCAGTCCTGCTTACCGAGGCCCGGAGCCGCTCCCGATCCAGGACCCCATGTCGCCAAGATTCCGGATCGACTCCAGAAGCCCCGACCCTTCGTGTTCTCCCGGACGGAGCCGCGCTCGGAGTCGCGAGGAGACCAGTTCCACGCTGATGACGATGACGATGACCATGAAGATCCCCGCGGCGGCCTGGCTGAACTCCAATAGCCCGATCCGGAGGTTGATGTACTGACCGATGCCGCCGGCTCCGACGACACCCAGGCTGATAGCGATCCGCACGTTGATCTCTAGGATGTAGAGCGTCCACGCGATGAAGGAGGTATGGACCTGACTGAGCATCCCGAAGACCACCGTCTGTGAGCCCGACGCCCCGGTCGATCGGATGGCCTCGATCGGCCCTTCGTCGATCTCCTCGAGCTCGTCGGTGAACAGTCGGCCGAGGTTGCCGATCGTGTCCGTACCAACAGCCAGCATGGCCGACACCGGCGAGATGCCGGCCAACGGGACGTAGATGAGGATCCAGACCAAGGCCGGGACGGCCCGGATGGTCGACATCGTCCCCCGGAAGATGAAGTTGAAGGGGAACGGCGTGACCCGTTCCGAGCCGAGGACGCCGAACAGGAGGGCGAGCGGAAACCCGATGACGGTGCCGGTGAACCCGATGACGATGGTCACGACACTCGCACCGATGATGCCCTTCTGTTCGACGAGGCTCCGGACGAGCGTCCCCGGGTTGAGCAAGCTCCGGTAGAGGCCCGCCCAGCCTTCGACGTTGTTCGCCTGCGACCAGATCGAGAACCGGACGAAATCCGGCGAGACGAACTCGCCGACCGACTCCAGCCAGACCGGTAGCTGACGCCAGAGATCGGCGATGGTGAAGCCGAGGAAGGTCGCTCCGAGGCCCGTCGCGAAGATCAGGGTGACGAGCGCCGCTGCGGACAACAGGCGGCGGCGGCGCTGACTGCGTTCGATGGTCGCGAGCACCGAACCGATGTCGGTGGCCATCTCAGACCGCCTCCCGGGCGGGCGCTTCGTCCGTGTCCTCGTAGTAGATCTGATCGACGGCGTCCATCGTCATCGCCTCGTGGTCGCCGTCGAACACCACCTGGCCGTCCTTGATCCCGATGAATCGGTCGCCGAACTCCCGGGCGATGTTCACCTGGTGTAAGCTGGCGATCGTGGTCAGGTCGCGTTCCTCGGCCGCCGTCTTCATGTATCGCATCACGGTGTTCGCCGCTTTCGGGTCGAGGCTGGCGACCGGCTCGTCAGCCAGCAGGAGCGCGGGCTGCTGCACGAGCGCCCGGGCGATGCCGACCCGCTGCTTCTGTCCCCCGCTCATGGAGCCGGTCCGCTGCTCGGCTTCCTCTAAGAGCCCGACCGTCTCCAAGGCCTCCAGGGCGGCCTCCTTGTCGGGCCGGTCGTATCGAGTCAACACGCTTTCCAGGAGATCGGCGCGAGAGAGCGCCCCGGTCAACGCGTTCCGGTAGGCGCTGATCGATTCGATGACGTAGTGGAGCTGGAACACCATCGCGATGTCCGAACGGGCGCCGGTGATCTCCTCGTCGCCGATATAGACGGTACCTTCGGTCGGTTTCGTCAGCCCGTTCAGGATGCGCAGCAGGGTCGATTTGCCCGCCCCCGACGGGCCGAGAATGACCACGAACTCGCCGTCCTCGACCGTGAACGAGACGTCGTCTAACGCGACAGTGTCCTCGCCATACACCTTCGTGAGGTGCTCGACAGTGACGGCGGGCATGGACGCAGTGGGTGTGGTGAGCGCGCTGTGGTCCGTCCGATTTATTCGCCCGTGGCCTGGTCGAGCAGATCCGTCGAGAGGCCGAGCGTGTTCGCCACGTCCACGACCGGCTGGTAGGTCGAGAGATCCGCCTTCCGGACGCCGTCGAACCAGAGGTCGTCATCGGTGTCGGCCTCGCCGTCAGCCCCGAGGTACATCTCCTCGGGCGCGTTCTCCATCGCTTCGATCAAGGTCGACTTCTCGTCGCCACTGAGCGTCGGGCTGACGATCATGGGCGCCCGCGGAATGCCGCTCTCGCGAGCGACCTCGCGGATGCCGTCCTGATAGTCCTCAGCGCCGTAGTCCCACACGATGAACCGGCCGACGCCGGCCGCGTCCACCTGGCCCGCTTTGAGCGCTTCGGCGGCCTGGGCGTGACTGGACCATGTGCCCTCGAAATCGGCTCCCTCGGAGCTCCCCGGGGCTTCGCCGATGCTCAGCCCGGCGTCCTTGAGCATGAAGAGCGGATACAGCGAGCCGCTCGCGCTGGTGACGTCTGCGAAAGCGATCTTCTTGCCTTCGAGGTCCTCGGCGGTCTCGATGTCCGTGTCCTCCCGGGTCACTATGACTGAGTGATACGTCCAGGACCCGAAGGCGTGGCGCTGGAGCGCGATGTCGATCTTGTCAGCCTTCACGCCGAGCGCAGCCGCGAACGGACCGGTTTCGGCGAAGTCCCCGTTTCCAGACCCAAGCGCCTGTAGGATGGTACTGTAGCTACGCGAATAGCGTAAGCTGACATCCTCGCCGGTGGCCGAAGCGAGCTGTTCTTTGACCGGCTCGTACTGACTCATCATCAGGTCCTGAGGTTCCGTCGGCGACATCAGGAAGTTGACCTCGCCGTTGTTGTATGCCTGATTGCCGAACTCGCCGATACAGCCGGCTGTCAGTAGCGCTGCACCAGCGGCCCCCGCCGATTTCAGGTACTGCCGTCGTTGAATCATGAAGGATCCATGTGGCGGCACCAGCAGTCAGATGTTAAAGCTTGCTATCGGCCGATTCCGGTGCGTAGAGCCGGGAATTCGTATGATATACATTGACGAACAATGCCCGATATATCCGGACCGAGATCGAACAATAGGGCCTGCCCACCGATGTTGCTATCGTTCAGACCGTCTCAGCAACGCCGAGCACCGAGTCGTGAATCGATCCGTTCGACGCGACTAGGCCCGTGGCGTCGTGGCGCCAGCGTTCGCCGGCGACATCCGTGACGGTCCCGCCGGCTTGCTGCACCAGATGGACGCCGGCCAACGTGTCCCAAGGGTTGGCGACCACGTTCGTGAGTGCACCGTCGATCGCCCCGGATGCGAGGTACGCTAGGGTCGCCTGAACGCTCCCGAACCGCCGCATATCGGCGAAGCGGCGCACGATCCCGCTGACCGCTCGCGCATACTCCTCCCGGCGGTCCAGGCCCCACCAGATCGTCGGGACGACCATACAGCGTTCGGGATCCGATGAATCGCTTACCGACGTGGTCTCGCCGTTCACGACGGTGGTCCCGTCTCCCGCCGAGTACAGGTCATCGGTCACCGGCAGGTACGTCGCGGCCGCCACGGGCTCGCCATCGTATACGGCCGCCACGCTCGTTGCCCAGGTCGGCAGCCCACGCACGTAGTTGTTCGAGCCGTCGATGGGGTCGACGACCCAGGCGGGACCCTTTGGCGGTATCGCCGACGGGATGCCGTCCTCCTCGCCGATCACCGGTTCCCCGGGGTAAGCTCCCCCGAGGAGCTCCACGACACGGGTTTGAGCCTCACGATCGGCCGCCGTCACGAGGTCCGTCTTCCCGGACTTTATCTCCACGTCGAGACCGGTCCGGAACGAACGGAGCGCCACCTTGCCCCCCGCTTTGACGGCCCGTCGAGCCACGGCCGCTCGTTCGCCCACCTCGATTGTCATGGCCCGCCGGACGCCAGGACCGGTGGAAAACCCTCCGGTTCGTGGGGGTCGGAAACGGTTGGCTTTTATTCGGGTCCCGCACACCTCCGCTGGATGCCAAGCGTGATCGGCGCGGTCGGGGTCGGGGCCGTGTTCGGACTGGCACTCGCGGCCCCGCCGGGGCCGATGAACGCCGTGATCGCGGAGGAAAGCGTGATGCGTGGCTGGTTGTCTGGTGTCGCCGCCGGGCTCGGCGCTATGACCGCCGACGCGATCTTCTTCGTCCTCGCCTTCCTTGGGGCCGTCAGGGCTGTCGAATCGTTGCCCGCACTCCGGAACGCCATGGTCGGTGTCGGCGGGCTGCTATTGCTGTACTTCGCCTATGGCGCGGCCCGCGACGCGACGGCCGATTGGACTGATGCCGACGTGCCCGACAGCCGCGGCTTCTGGAAGGCGCTCGTCCTCGCCCTGACGAACCCCTACCAGATCATCTTCTGGCTGACCGTCGGTGTGGGCCTGCTCAGACCGGGGACCGTCGACGTCCTGTCCTACACGCCGTATGTTGGCGACACGTTGGCCAACGTCTTAGTGGTCGAAACCGGGAGTCCCGCCCTCATCGTCGGTTTCTTCACGGGCATCGGGATCTGGGTCACCGGCTTCCCCGCATCGCTCGTCTTCGCGGGTCGGCGAGTCGACCGGTTCGCCCCGATCGTCGCCTACGTCAGTGCGGCGGTCCTCGGCGGATTCGGAGCGTGGTTCCTCGTCGACGCGATCGGGCTGGTTCGCTGAGGACGGGGTCACCACCCGCGGGTAGAGTCGCGTTTTACCGGGGGGCGTCAGGATCGTCCGAGGGCTCCATTTCCGGGACCTCCTCCTCGAGCCATTCCCGGAACCACTTGACGCGTTTGAGCCGCTTGTGGGCGATCGATTCAGCCGCGTCGGATTCGATCCGCTCGACCACGTTCTTGCCGCGGTCGAGGACCCGTTGCACCATGTCGGCCGCCGCCATGTGCGTCCGCGATTCGTAGCCCATCCGGAGCAGCATGAGCGCCGTCCCGTTGGCGCCGACCTTATCGAGCAGGTCGGCCTCGATCAGGCACTGGGCTTCCAAGGACAGGTCCGAGGGCGACCCCTGGTAGGAGTGGTTCTCGATGACGGTACAGACCCGTTCGATGAAGGACTCGGGGAAGTCAGCATGGGATTCCAAGTACTCGCGGGCGACGCGGGCACCGGCCTCGGCATGCACGTCCTGGTCCACCTCCAGCTTGGCCACGTCGTGGAACAGCGCGCCGACACGGACCACGTCAGCGTCCGCCCCCTCCCGGTTCGCGATCTCCGTCGCGAGGTCGACCACGTTGAGGCTGTGGTTGAACCGGTAGTCGGCACTGTGCCACGGATACCAGCGCATGCGGCCGCCGTCGTCCTCGTTGGCCACACTCGCCGCGAGATATTCGCGCACGAACTCCTGCATACCGGCGAAGTCATCGTCGGAGACCGCCGGGTCGCGGATCTCTACGCCCACGGCTACGGACCCCCGGCGTGCGAGCGATTGTTCATGGTTGTTTACTCGGTAGGCCGTTCCGGTCTTTAGCGTTACGACACCCGACTGGTAGACCTGAAACCCGTCGCCTGCCGGTGGTATTTCTGACGACGATCGGGCCTGTCGTTTCAAGTAACGGGCCCCACGACGGGTGGAGTATGACCGAGGCCCTCTATCTGACGGCATCGGATCGGCGAACCTTCGAAGCCACGATCACCCGGCACGCTGGCGATCGGGTCGTACTGGACCGGACCTGCTTCTACCCCACCGGTGGCGGCCAACCCCATGATACCGGCACCCTCTCGACCGGGACCGAAACGTGGTCGGTCACGGACGTCCAGAAGAAGGACACGATCTATCACACGCTCGAGGGGGACCCCCCGGAACCCGGCACCGACGTCACGGGCGAACTCGATTGGGAACGCCGCTCAGCGCACATGCGCTATCATACGGCCCAACACCTCCTCTCAGCGGTCCTGCTCGAGGAGTTCGACGCGGAGACGACCGGGAACCAGCTGTATACCGATCGGGCCCGGATCGACTGTGCTTACGACCGGTTCGATGACGACGCGCTCGCGGACATCGAATCCCGACTCAACGAACTGATCGACGCGGACCTGCCAGTCGACTGGTACGAAATGGACCGGGAGACCGCGGAAGCGGAACTCGATCCCGAGCGGACCCGCCTCGATCTCCTGCCGTCCAGCATCACCGAGGTCCGGATCGTCGAGATCGGCGATTACGATCGGACCGCCTGTGCGGGGACGCACGTCCAGTCGACGGCGGAGATCGGTGAGGCCAGGATCACCGGCCGGGAAACCAAAGGGAGCGCGGAGGAGCGGGTGATGTTCACCCTGGTTGCCGATTGACCGGCGTCACTGGACCTCGACGACGATCCTGACCGTATCGCCCCGCTGAAGCACGTAGCTCGACGGCGTCACCGGCTCCCCGTTCACCGTGATCGTGACGGTTGTATCGGGGTCCGAACCGTCGTAGGTCCGGCCCTCGAAGGTCACGGTCTCGGCCGTTACGGGCAGGCCCAAGCTCTCCATGGCCCAGGCCAGCGTGACGCCCTGGGCGTGGACGTGCCATCGGCGCCCCTCGTTGGCCTCGAAGTGGAACGCGTCGGCCTGGAGCTGGTACTGCGACTGACTGAAATCCACGCGCTGGCCGTCGATGACGACCTCCATGGTGCCGTGGTAGTGCACGGCCCCGAGATCGGTGGGCTCGCCCTCGCTCGAACCACCGCCGCTCCCGGGGAGGAAAACAAGGTATCCGACCACGCCAGCCGCGATCAGCAGAACGAGCCCCAGCGCGAGCGGGCCAGTCGGTAAGCCGTCGTCCCCGTCCTCCCGTGCCACGCGCCGCTGATCGATCGGCCCGAGCTCTTGGGCGTGTTCGTTCCGGAGGTGCTCGTGATAGCCCGCCTCGTCGTCGAAGGACCTATCACAATAATCACACTCGGGCATCGGACGCCGCTAACTGACCGGCGACAACAACTGTTACGGTCGAGGCCACGGTCGCCGAGAGGCCCCCACCCGCACGTTTGCCCGTCGGGTCATTGCACCCGTGGCATCCGGCCGAGCTTCACTCCTCGGCAGCCTCGAACCGGGGGAAGAACAACGAGGGATCGTCGTGCCGGAACGACCCGAGGTGGGTCCCGTCGAGGAGCTGGACGTGGGTGTAGATCTCACCCTGCTCGGCAGCGGCCTCCCGGAGCCCGTCCGCGTAGGTGGTGGCGACGGAGCCGGCCAGCAGGATCGTCACCTCCGCGTCCGGCGCGCCGAGCTTCGTAAGGAGGTAGAGGCGGTGTCCCACCTGGCGGCGGAACACCTCGTACTCGACGAAGGTGCCAGCCTCGAAGGCGTCCCGGAACGCATCGGCTTCCTCTCCGGGGATCACGTGAACGAGGCCGAAGCGGTCCGTGTCGCCGGCCTCCGGCGGAACTGGCGCGATATGGCCCGCCGGGATCGCGACGACGTCCTGCCCCGCCGCCTCGAGTTCCGCTTCGAGCCGGTTGAGCTCCGCTACGGTCCGCTGCCACGCGTTCTCCGCTCCGCCGTCGGAATCGTCCGTCATTCATGGAGCGGTGAGCCCGCGGTCACTCAAACCTGTCGTAATCGGGGTCATCGGCGGGCTCCAGCCTATTCGATAGCGCTCCGGAGGTCTCTATAGCAACCCCATGTCAAAATGCCTCGAACTCGCGTTACACTTATTTGAACGGGCTATGGGTTGAAACTCGTCATGTCTGACGAGACGACTCGTCGACGATTTCTGACAGGTGCCGGGACAGGAGTCGCGGTCGCGCTCGCCGGGTGTGGGGGCAACCCGCCGAGCGAGACCGCCGCTCCCGAGCAGACCACGGCCGAACCTGAGGATGAAACCGGGATGGAAACGGACACGGCGACACCGACGCCCACGGAAGTGGACGAGGAGACGAGGGGTGGGACTCTGCAGCTGTCCTCGCCGGGCCCGTTCCAGAGTCTGGACCCCACCAACGCGAAGGGGTCCGGGGAGGGCTGGCCGAACTACACTGAACGGCTCGTACAGTTCCCGGACGGCGATCTACCGCCAGAGGGGCAGCTCGCGGCTGACTTCAGCGTGAGCAGCGACGGGGTCACCTGGACGTTCGAGCTGAAGGAGGGCGTGACCTTCCACGACGGCTCTGAGTTCACGGCCGACGACGTGGTCTATTCCTGGCGCCGTCTCGCCGGATCACCGAACAGTCGGAACAAGGACGACGTGATCGGCGGGACGTTCACCATCGATCACGAGGGGGATACCGGGGAGAGCTTGGAGAATTACGTCCCCGGTTCGCTGGCGGTTCGCGCAGTGGAGGACCACACCCTCGAGTTCGACATGGCCACGCCGTTCCATTCGGTTCTGTCCCAGATCGCCGGAGGCGCCTTCGCGATCCTGCCGGAGAACGCCGTCGGGGATATCGAAGGGTTCGACGGCGACTGGGAGTACAACGAGTTCTTCGGGACCTCGGGTGACGGCCCGACGTTCGCGGCCACGGGCCCGTTCCAGGTCGACAGCTGGAGCAAGGGCGACCGCCTCACTCTCTCAGGATACGAGGATTACCACGGCGAGGGACCCTACATCGACGAGATCGTCTATACCGTCCTCAATTCGGCCGACGCCCGGTTTCAGCGGGCTCTCAATCAGAACCTCGATATCTTCTCCGTTCCCTCGGGGAAGTTCGATCCCGAAAAGGTCGACATCGAACGGGACCGGGGGACCTACCAGGTCGGGACCTACGGTCCGCTCGAAAACGGCGAAACCGTCAATTACGGCCGTGCAACGACTCTGACCACCTGGTACCTGTTGTTCAACACCAAACGGACGATCCGTCCCGCCCGCCGGGCGATCGCCTGGCTCATCAACCAGCAGGATATCGCGGACTCGATCCTGAAAGGGACAGCAACGCCGGGCTATCACATCACGCCCCCGCCGGTCTGGCCCCACCAGGGGACCGAGAACGCGGCGGAGATCTATGACCGACACGCTGCCGAAGGCTTTCGATCACAAACCAACTTCGGGCAGGGCGGCTACCCCTATGGGTACAACGAGGCCAACATCGACCAAGCCCGGTCGATCATGGAGGAGGCTGGCTACACCGAGGACGACCCCTACGAGATCGAACTGACGATCGTCGCCGGCAACAGCGAATGGCAGCAGATCGCGCAACTGATCCAGGACAAGGGGAGCGCCGCTCACCTCAGTGTAGATATCGTCGAAGCCGACTTCGGGACGGTGATCAGCAAGGCCATCAACGGCGAGATGGACTTCTTCAGCCTCCCGGACGGCATGGAGTGGCCGGAGTCCGATAACTTCCTGCGTTTCCTGCATCCGCACGACGATCCGACCTTCATGTTCACGCGGTGGACCTACAATGACCCGTCAAAGTACAACCAGTTCATGGAGACCGCCCAAGAGGCCTGGCGGCAGTACACACAGAACAAGGGGCCCGGTGACGCCCAGCAGATCGCGCGAAACAAGGCCTATATCACGATCGAGGAGATGAACTGGGCCTCCGTGCAGGAGCTCCCGATGTACCACCCCGTGGCCGAGCGCTGGTGGTACGACGACGTCGAGGTCCGGATGCACGGTACGATGGGCGATCAGGTCTTCAACACGCTCCGGCTTCCGGATCGGAACTGACCCCCGCGACCGCCCGCCCGCCGAACGTATTTCAGCCCCCAAGCTAAAGCAAGCCCTACTCGCCCCACGATGACCGGCCGTCGCCACATCGCTGCAACAATCGGCAGGTATCGATGACCCGTTGGCGTTACTTCGCCAAGCGGCTCCTGATGGCTCTGCCGGTGCTCTGGCTCGGCACCAGCATCACGTGGTTCATCATTTTCATGGGACCTGTCGATCCGGCGGCGAATGTCCTCGGCGAGGCGTCGACCCAACAGGTCCAGCGCTACCAGGCGGCCCAGGAACAACTCGGACTCGACACGCCCCCATTAGAGCATTACCTGACCTGGATGTGGAACCTGTTCACGCTCGATCTCGGCCAGACCTGGCTCCTCTATCCCGGGACTCCGGTGGAGGCCCTCGTGACGCAGTTCCTGCCCCGCACGCTCTGGCTGGGCCTGTGGTCGGTGATCATCGCTATCTTCGTGGGCATCCCGTTGGGGTTCTATGCCGGACTGAACTCGAACACGCTGCCGGACTACTTCGCCTCGTTCGGCGGGATCGTCTGGCGGGCGATGCCGAACTTCTGGCTGGCCGTCATGCTGCTCACCGTGCTCGTCCAGTCCCAGAACTTCCTCGGGTTCGATTGGGACACGCTGCTGATCAATGTCGATGCCATTACGGGGAACCCGCAGCTGCAGAACTTGCATAAACCCGGGAACATCTTGCGCGCGACGAAGAAGATCCTCCCGGCGGCAGTCGTGCTCGGCTCGGCCTCGATGGGGAACGAGATGCGCATCGGGCGGACCGCCGTCCTCGAGACCAAGAACGAGCAATATATCGATACTGCCCGCGCCAAAGGTGTCTCGGACCGGCTCCTGGTTTGGAAGCACATCTTCCGGAACGCGCTGATTCCGCTGGTACCGGTCATCACCAGCGAGGCGTTCCTGCTGATCGGCGGGTCGGTCCTGGTCGAAACCGTGTTCGGCATCCAGGGGATGGGCTTTCTCTTCTTCAAAGCGGCCATCCAGGGCGACCTCCCGCTCGTCGGCGTCCTGATGTTCATCTTCATCGTGCTGCTGCTGGCCATCAACATCTTCCAGGACTTCCTGTACACGCTCATCGATCCGCGCGTGGGGTACGAGGGGGAGGGCACGTGAGATGAGCATCCTGAACGACCACGCCGAGGGGGCGGGCCCGGAACCTGAGCAGGAGACTGAGTCACTCCGCGACCGGATCCGTGCCAACCCTCGACCCGCGGTCGGCTGGGCGATCGTGTCGCTCGCCCTGCTCGCACTTGAGGCGGGCGCCGTCGCGCAGTTCCTGACGCTCCTGACCGCGGATTTCCTCCGGGCGATCCCGGTCGCGATCGATGCGGCGCCAGTCCAGTCCCTGGCAGAGACCTTCGGGCGTATTCCGACGCTGCTGTCCCGCGACGTGATCCCGAACCAGGGCTACTGGAACGGTGACGCCTTCGTCGGGACGTTTCTGGGCCTGCCGCCGGCGGAAGCCTGGGCCGTCAGGGCCGGCCTGATCTACGCCTATGCCTTCGGCCTCGCCGCGTGCTCCTGGGTCGGGTATGACCGGTACCGGCGCTATTACCGGCCGGCCGATTGGACCCCCCGCGACGACGTCCTCGATCGGCTCCGGGGGCACCATTGGGGCCTCTTCGGGTTGACCGTCGTGTTCATGTTCGTCGTCATGGCCGTGTTCGCGCCGGCACTGGGCCCCACGACGGTCCAACAGAACCTGCAGGACCCCTACAGCTACACGATGAACTACTGGGATCAGGAGACGGGGGCGGTGGAGGAGATCACGGTGGGCGGCGCGAACCGCGGGGCGCGATCGGTCGGCACTGACAACAATGTCGGGCCGATGGCCTACGACAAGTACGGGCGGATCCATCCCTTCGGCACCCTGCCCAGCGGCAAGGACCTCTTCACGTTCATCGCCGCCGGGGCCCGTATCTCGCTCATCATCGGGGTCCTGGCCGTGTTCCTGAGCGGCAGCGTCGCGGCCCTGCTCTCGCTGATCTCGGCCTATTACAAGGGGGCGGTCGATCTGGGCTTCGTGTTCCTGGCGGACGCCGTACTGGCGCTCCCCCAGCTGTTGGTCCTGATCATGCTCTCCGTGGTGTTGGCGGACACCTGGCTGGGCCGGATCTACAGCGGCGGGCTGGTGCTCGGGCTCATCTTCGCTGGGACCGCCTGGCCGATCCTCTGGCGGGCGCTTCGGGGCCCGGCGCTGCAAGTCTCCGAACGCGAGTGGATCGACGCCGCCCGCAGCTTCGGCCAGTCGCCGTGGGTCACCATGAAGAAGCACATGTTCCCCTACATCACGGGCTACCTCCTGATCTACGGGTCGATGACGCTCGGCGGCGCGATCATCGCCATCGCTGGGCTGTCCTTCCTCGGGCTCGGCGTGGACCCGCCGACGCCCGAATGGGGCCGAGCGGTCAACGCGGGCCAGGAGTACGTCGGGACGCGGTCCTGGCACATCTCGCTCATCCCTGGGCTCCTCATCACGCTCGTCGTGACGGGCTTCAACGCGCTGGGCGATGGCATCCGTGACGCGATCGACCCGCAATCGGACGTCGCGATCGGCGAGAGCGCCGGCCGTGGGGGTGGCGGATGAGCTCGCCTGTTGAAGAGACGCCGATCCTCGAGATCGAGGACCTCAGAACGACCTTCTACACCGAGAAGGAGACCATTCGGGCCGTCGACGGCATCAGCCTCGATATCCATGCGGGCGAGACCGTCGGCCTGGTCGGCGAATCGGGATCCGGCAAGAGCGTCACCGCCCGGTCCATCCTCGGTCTGGTGAAACGGCCCGGCGACATCGACGCTGGTTCGATCCGCTTCCGCGGGGAGGAACTCACCGACGACAACTGGGAGGCCCATCGCGGCGACCTCGCCATCGTGTTCCAGGATCCCATCAACAGCCTCAACCCGGTCTACACGGTCGGCAACCAGATCCGGGAGGCCTTGAGGATCCACCAGGGCCTCCGTGGCGCCGAGGCGAACCAGGAAGCCATCCGGCTGTTGGAGTCGGTCGACATCCCTGACGCCCCGCGTCGCGTCGACGAGTATCCCCACCAGTTCTCGGGCGGGATGCGGCAGCGGGCGGTGATCGCGATGGCGTTAGCCTGCGAACCGGAACTCCTCGTCTGTGACGAGCCGACCACCGCGCTGGACGTCACCATCCAGGCCCAGATCCTCGAGCTCTTGCAGGACCTCCAGGCGGAAGGCATGGCGATCCTCTTCATCACCCACGACATGGGCGTGATCGAGGAGATCTGTGACCGGGTCAACGTGATGTACGCCGGGGAGATCGTCGAGCGGGCGGCCGTCGGGGAGCTGTTCGATCACCCCCAACATCCGTACACGCAGGGCCTGCTCGCCAGCATCCCGGGGCAGGCTGACCCCGACGAACGCTTGCCCTCGATCGAGGGGGAGGTGCCCACCCCGACGAGCCCGGCCACCGACTGCCGGTTCCACCCGCGGTGTCCGGAACGGTTCGAACCCTGTGACAAGGTGCACCCGAGCCACGTACCGGTCGGCGAGGCCGGTACCGAGCACACAGCGGCCTGTCTGCTGTACGGCGACCTCGAGGACCATCAGGAGGATTCCGGATCGCGAGAAGGCACCAATAGCACGGGTGGCGATGACCGGAGCCAGGGATCGTCCGAGGAAGTGGTCGGCGAATGAACGAGGCGGCGGCCGACGTGACTAGCCGGGACGGAGCTCACGCCAGTGCGACCGGTGGAACCGCGGACTCACTCATCGAGGTCCGGGACCTCAAGAAGCACTTCGACACCGGCGGGCTGCTCTCCGGCCAGCCGGTCAAAGCCGTCGACGGTGTTTCATTCGACATCCGCCGGGGCGAGACCCTCGGCCTGGTCGGGGAATCCGGCTGTGGGAAGACGACGCTCGGCCGCACCATCATCCAGCTCGAGACGGCGACCGAAGGGAGCATCCGGGCCGGCGATACCGACATCACGGCGCTGTCGGGCAAGCAGCTCCGCGAGTGGCAGCGCGACGCCCAGATGGTCTTCCAGGACCCTGACTCGAGCCTGAACAGCCGTTTGACCGTTGGAGAGATCATCAGAGAGCCCCTCGAGGCCCACGACTGGGGCACGCGCCGGGAGCGCGACGCGCGTGTCGCCGAGCTGATCGAGGCGGTGGGCCTCCAGGAGGAGCATTTCTACCGGTACCCCCACCAGTTCTCCGGCGGGCAGCTCCAACGCATCGGGATCGCCCGGGCGCTCGCCCTGGAGCCGGAGTTCATCGTGTTGGACGAGCCGGTCAGCGCGCTGGACGTGTCGGTCCAGGCGCGCATCATCAACCTCCTCGAGGACCTCCAGGCGGAGTTCGGGCTGACCTACCTGTTCATCGCCCACGACCTGGCGGTCGTCCGACACATCGCCGACCGAGTGGCCGTCATGTACCTCGGCAACATCGTCGAGCTCGGCCCGACAGAGGCCGTGTTCAACAACCCGGCCCACCCCTATACGCAGTCGCTCCTCTCGGCCATCCCCGGGTCGGCCGGGCCGGAGCGGGAGCGGATCACCCTCCGCGGGGCGCCACCGAACCCCCGCTATCCCCCGCCCGGCTGTCCGTTCGCCACGCGGTGTCCGGCCAAGATCCATCCGCCCGACTACGACCTCGACGACGACCTCTGGGCCGCCATCGAGGCGTTCCGGGTGGTCCTCCGTGAGCGGGCCCGCGCCGAGTCATCGCTGACCGAGAGCCTCAAGCGGCGGCTCGGGATCGGGCGGGGCGCGGATTCCGTCGACGAGATCCGTGCGGACCTGTTCGAAGGACTCGAGGTCCCCACGGCGGTCGAAACGGAACTCGATGCGGCGGCCGACACCGCCCGCGGCGGCGATGACCTCGCCGGGGCGGAGGCCATTCGCTCGACCTTCGGCAGCGTCTGCGACCGGGAACACCCCGAAGCGTACGACGTCAGCACCGAGGCCGGCGAGCGCTTCAGCCGGTGTCTCAGACACGACGACGAGTTCCGCGATCCGAAGCCCGTCATTCAGGAGCGCGGCCGGTCGGAGTAACCGGCCGGCCTTATCGATCGACCAACGGGAAGTTCGCCAGCCGCACCGACGCCATCGCCGTGAGTTCGCGGGCCGTGAGCGTGTCGGTCCGGCGCTCGTGGTAGCCTTGGAGCATCCCGTCGTGATCCACGACGGGGATCAACCGGATCGTGGTTCCGTCTGGGCCGCTCTCGAGTAGCAGGTACGACTGCGGGAACGAGCAGGTCGTCGGGGCCATGACCTCCAGGACGTCGCGCATCACGGCGGCCGAGGGCAGATGCAGGTGCCCCGTGAGGACGAGCGGGACGTCGTGGGCCGCCAGCACGTCCACGAGCGGCTCGGGATTCCGCATCTCCGGCGGGATGCCCATCTCGGGGGCCACCGCATCCCGATGGGCCCGGACCTGCGACGCCATGGCCGGCAGGTTGTGATGGACCAAGACCACCGGGTTGTCGAGCCCGCCGAGCGTGCCCTCGAGCCAGTTGATCTGCGCCGGCGGGACCTCACCGGCGTGGCTCTCGGGCAGCCAGTCCTCGTCCCCGGCGCTGTTGAGAGCGACAAGGTCGAGGCCACCCACCCGGGCTATGTAGGGCAGCGAGCCGGGGGTGTACCGGGCCTCGAATTCGGCGAGCGACAGCGCCTCGTGCTCGTCGCTGGCTTTCGGGACGTCGTGGTTACCCGGAATGGCGAGGAACGGCGGCTCGAGCTCGGCGAGGACCTCGTCGAACGCCGCGTAGTTCCAGGGTTCCCCGTCCTTGGTCAAGTCACCGAGGCAGACCACGGCATCGACCGAGCGCTCGCTGATATCCGCCATCGCGTGTTCGAGGTGATCGACCGTGTGGTCGAACAGTTTCGAGGTGCCCGTCTCCCGCGTGGAGATATGTGGGTCCGCGATCACCGCCAACCGCGTCGGGTCCTCGGCGCGCGGCGCCTGGAGCCGTGCCATGACATTGCCATCGGTTCGCCCTCTGACGACCGGTCCGCGAAACGCCGACATGTCGGAGCCCGGACCCGGGTGGCCTATAACTTCCACTGAGTCCGGACGGCCGGCGGTCGAGGGACCCCACTCGGCGTTTCAGTTTCACCCTCCGTCCGCCGCGCGGCTTTAGGCCGGTCCCGTCGCTCCGGAGAGACATGGCTTCCGCCGCCGACGCCGCTTACGAAACCGTCAAGGAGGACCTCGCACGATCCATTCGGTCCCTCCGAGATGACGTCCCGCCGGGGGAGCTGGCCCGTGAACTGCTCGTCTACGACGTGCCCGACCACACCCGCTTCGTCGGGATCGATCGCACCGCCGAGAAGGCCGTGCTCTATCACTGCATCGATCGCTACATCGTCTTCGTGCGCATCGAACCGGACGGCTTGGCGGACGGCGGCGCCAGGCTGGCCTCGTTCGATCGAGGGGTCGGTCTGGAGGGCTGGATCGAGAAGATGGCGGCCTACTGGGGCTGGCGGCACCCGCGGTATCGCTGATCCCCGCCGGTATTTAGGGCCGCCTCGCGTGGGCTCACCATGGACGTCCTGTACGTCGGCGACGACAAGCTCCAATCGACACATTTCCTGGCCGGAGCCGAATCCGTCCAGCTCTTCAACCGTCGGCTCCCGGACTTCGAACCGCTCCTCGAGGCGCTCGAGCCCATCGATGGCTGTGCCGTCACGCATCTGCCGGCTCACGAAACGGTCGATCGCTTCCCCGACAGCGTGGAGACGCTGGCTGCCTACGACGCCCTGATCGTCAGCGACCTCAGTCTGGGCACCCTGCTGCCACACTACCGGCCCGAGGAGATCCCGGGGCCGAACCGGCCACGGATCATCGCCGACTACGTCCGAAACGGTGGCGGGTTGGTCTACTGCGGGGGCTGGATGTCCTTCCAGGGCTACCACGGCATCGGGAACTGGGCCGAATCACCCGTGGCCGAGCTGCTCCCGGTCACGGTCCGGAACGTCTTCGACGATCGGGTCGAGCGACCCGACGGCGTCTCGATCGATGCGGTCGACCGGGACCACCCGGTGACCGCCGGCCTCGATTGGGACGGCTTCCCGGCGTTGTACGGCTACAACCGAGTCGGGGACGTCACGGCCGATGCGCGGCAACTTGCATCGGTGGACGGCGACCCGCTTTTAGCGCTCCGCGCCGCCGGCGACGGCCGAGCGCTCGCCTACATGTCCGATCCGGGGCCGAAATGGGGCCTCGAGCTGGCCGAGTGGTCGGACTACGCGGCTTTCTGGCATGGGACACTGGAGTGGGTAGCCGGGAATCGATAGCCCGGCAGTATTATATTATAATTGATAATAGTCCCGCTCGGGGTGAAATTCCGATGTTTGAACCCTGGGTCCAAGTCCCCTAATGCTCTGTCAACCCTAAATTATTGAATCACCAAAATACGATGTCACTTACTGTACTATTGATATATCTGAAAGGGCGTGATAGATACTGTGTGCGTATCCATCACACCTAATATCCCGATAAAACAACAGGTCGTTGGGCCGTTTGATGTACGTATGGCCTGGGTTCATCAGTGAGAGCACCACACATACAGTAGTTATCAGGTTCTGC
>CAZKPC010000006.1:0-50357 GCA_964554565.1 uncultured Halobacteriales archaeon | reverse complement strand
TCAGGTCCCGCCCCGGTCGAACGGAAGGTTTCAAGCGCGCCGACCGGCAAACCGGCGCCATGTATGAGCGGCTGAAGGGCTTTCGTGACTTCTACCCGGACGAGATGGGCGCCCGCCGGGCGGTCATCGACGTCATGGAGGAGACGGCCCGCCGGTACGGGTTCCGGGAGATCGGGACGCCGGCCATGGAGCGCGCCCGGATGTACATCGACAAGTCCGGCGAGGGGATCGTCGACGAGCTCTATGCCTTCGAGGACAAGGGCGGGCGGCACGTCGCGCTCACGCCGGAACTCACGCCGACGGTGGCCCGGATGGTCGTCGACCGCGGCCAGGCCCTCCAGAAGCCCATCAAGTGGTACTCCACCCGCCCGTTCTGGCGCTACGAGCAGGTCCAGCAGGGTCGCTTCCGGGAGTTCTACCAGATCAACGCCGACATCTTCGGCTCCGCGGCGCCGGAGGCGGACGCGGAGGTGCTCGCGTACTGTGCCGACGCGCTCACGGCCCTCGGGCTCACGGGCGAGGAGTTCGAGTTCCAGGTCTCCCACCGGGACATCCTCTCCGGCCTCCTCGAGTCCTTCGAGAGCGAGATCGACGTGCGGGCGGCCATCCGGGCCGTGGACAAGAGCGAGAAGATCGCCCGGAGCGAGTACCACGAGGAGCTCGTCGCGGCCGGGCTCTCGCCCGGCCAAGCCCAGGACTTCGACGACCTGCTGTCTCGTGGCGATCTGACCGAAATCGCCGAGGCGGCCGCCACGGACCGCGTGGACGCGGCGGTGGCGAACCTCCGGGAGGTCCTGTCCGTGGCCGAGGACTTCGGCGCCCGGGAGTACTGCACGCTGTCGCTGGAAACCGCCCGGGGGCTCGATTACTACACCGGGGTCGTGTTCGAGTGCTTCGACTCGACGGGCGAGGTCTCGCGCTCGGTGTTCGGCGGTGGCCGCTACGACGACCTCATCGAGGACTTCGGCGGGCCACCGACCCCGGCGGTCGGCGTCGCCCCGGGCTTCGCGCCGCTGTCGCTCCTCCTCGAGCGAGCCGGCGTTTGGCCGACTGAAGCTCCGACGACGGATTACTACGTCCTCCAGGTCGGGGACACGCGCCCGGTCGCGGCGCGGATCGCGGGTCAGCTCCGCGATCGGGGCCACGTGGTGGAGACTGACGTGACCGACCGCGGCTTCGGGTCGCAGCTCGACTACGCCGACGGCATCAACGCGGAAACCGTCGTCATCGTCGGCGAGCGCGACCTGGCCGACGATACCATCACGATCAAGGAGATGGCCTCCGGGGACCAGGTCCAGGTCCCGGTCGACGCCTTCCCGGGCGAGCACGACCGCCCGACCATCGACGACTTCGCCTGACGCCCGGGCGCCCAGCTATATACCGCCACGGTGGCAATCGGCCGCTATGCGAACCAGCGGGCTCCTCGATGAACTCCCCGCCATCACCGCGGTCTCGATCCTCGGCCTCGGCTTCATCGTGTTGGCCCTGGGATACTCCTGGTTCTGGGTGGTCTGGGTCGCCGGGTTCGTGTCGCTCGTACCGATCACGGCTATCCTGTCCGAGGCGATCGGCGAGGCCGACTCGGAAGAAGCGTCGCCGGCCGACGAGGCCGGGGCGCTGGAGGTCCTCCGCGAACGATACGCGGCGGGCGAGATCGACGACGCGGAGTTCGAACGCCGATTGGACGCACTGCTCGGGACCGAGACCGTGGAGGAGGCCCGGGATCGGGTTGAGCACGATCGTTCCGAACGGGGACGCGCCGACCCCGAGCGGGAGCGGGCGTGACCGAGAAGCGGGCCTTCCGGATCGCCTACGACGGACGCTCCTACCGGGGGTTCCAGCGCCAGCCCGACGTCCGGACCGTCGAGGGGGCGCTCTTCGACGCGCTCCGCGACCTCGACTTGATCGAGGGTTCGGCGGCGCCGGCCGGCTACGCGGCCGCCGGCCGCACGGATGCCGGTGTCTCTGCCGTGGCTCAGACCGTCGGCTTCGAGGGCCCGGACTGGTGTACGCCGCAGGCCCTGAACGGGTCGCTCCCCGACGACATCCGGGTCTGGGCCAGCGCTGCCGTAGGCGACGACTTCCACGCGACACATGACGCCGAGCACCGCGAGTACACGTACTCCCTCCCGGCGCCGAACGCCGACCTGGAACGGGCGACCACGGCCGGACGTCGCCTGTCGGGCGAACACGACTTCCACAACCTCACGCCTGACAGCGAAGGCACCGTCCGGGAGCTTGCAGTGGCCGTCCGCCGTGACGGGCCGTTCCTGGTCCTCACGGTCGGCAGCGACGGCTTCCCCCGCCAGCTCGTCCGGCGCGTCGTGGCGCTGTTGGAATCGGTCGCCACCGGGGAGCGATCGTCCGCGGCCGTTGATCGCATGCTCGGGCCCGATCCGATCCAGGGCGCCGAGGGGATCGGGCCCGCTCCGGCCGAGGGGTTGGTCCTGACCGCCGTCAGGTATCCGGCCGTGACGTTCGAGGTGGACGATGCGGCCCTCACCGAGGCCCGGGAGGTTTTCCAGACCCGGCGGTGGGCGGCCCGACGCGAGGGCCGGGCCCTCGGCCGAGTCGTCGACGGGCTGGTCCCGAACTGAGCAGCTCGATGGTGGGGCCGCTTACGCCGGCCAGATGTCCGCGGCCCGCATCCCCGGTTCGAGCCCGGCGTCCGCGAGGCGGTCCAACAAGGCGTCCGTGTCCAGCCGGGGGAGGGATCGATCGGCTAGTTCGGTCACGAGGAGTGCTGTCAGCATCGAGTGGGTCCGGAGGTCCCGTGCGTCGACCTTGTCCCGGGTGTCCGCGGCGGTGTGTCCCCAGCCGCGGCCGCGCTCCGCGCTATCGGCATGCAGCTGGAGGGCCGGGACGCCGCGCTGCAGGAACGGCCAGTGGTCGCTGTATGGGTGGGGGTCCCGGTCGATCGTGATCGGCTGATCCGTGGTTTCGCCGAGGGCCTGCACGGCGTCCAGCACCGCCTCCGAGCCGTGGGTGTAGGCCTTCAGGTCGCGGAAGCGGCCGACGCCATCGAGGTTCACGACGGCGTGTGCGCGATCGAGGTCGATCGATTCCGCGAGCGCCTCGGCGCCCAGCAGCCCGACCTCCTCGGCGCCGACGCTGGCGAGACGGACCGGCCGCTCGAGGTCGAGCTCGGACAGCACCCGGGCAGCCCCGACCAGGACCGCCACGCCGGCGGCGTTGTCCAGGGCGCCCTCAGCGACGTCGTGGCCGTCGTGGTGGGCCAGCACCACGATTTCCTCCCCGGACTCCGGTCCCAGGGTACCGAGGACGTTGACGCTGTCTCCGGGCTCCGTACTGGCCTCGACCGCGAGTTCCACGGTCGCGCCGTCCGCCGCGTATTCGACCAACCATTGGCCGGTCTCGTGGCTGACGCCCACGCCCGGCAGCTCGCCCTCGCGGTTGAACCGGAGCGAGCCGGTGGGCGCGAGTTGGCCGGGCACGTGGTTGTGGAACACGAACCCGCGACCGCCGGCCTCGTGGACGTGGCCGTAGCTCTCCATCCGGTGGACGAAGCGGCCGTACTCGGACGGCGTGGTCGAGCTCACCAGGGCCACGCGGTCCTCGACCGCGGCCGCCTCGACTTGCTCGTGGGTGCCGTGGTTCGCGTCGACGAGTTCAGCCTCGACCGTTCCGGCCGGGGAATACGGGAGGGCCATCGCCTCGAACGAGCGGTCCACGGGGCCGCTAACCGCGAGGCTGGCCGCGCCGCGGTTCCACCGCTGGATCTCGAACTCCTGGGTCCGTACGGGGTCGATGCCGGCAGCCCGAAAGGCCGCCGCCACCCGGTCGGCCGCCGCCGCCTCGCCCGGATGGCCGGCCATGCGACTGCCGAGTTCGGCGAGGTCGCTCAGCAGGACCCAGGGGGCCTCGTCACTCCAGGCTCGGCCCAACGCGCGGGCCACGTCATCGTCCATGGTCGAGACAGGCGACGGTGGCCCATAACCGGTACGGCCGGCCTCGGGGGGGGGGGCAAACGACCCCATCAGTCGAACCCGGCAACGGGCCGAACACTTTACCCCGCCGCGGCGCCTGGTCCGGGGCGATGGGACTGTTCGAACGCGCCGGACGCACGGTCGAACGCCTCAAGCAGTCGGTCGAGGCGGCCGCCGACGCGGAGGCGACCCACGCCTGCGTCGAGTGCGGCGAACGGTTCTACGCCGAGCGGGCGTCGTGTGAGGCCTGCGAGGGATCGGTCGAACCGATCGAGTAGCGAAAACCTTCTTCCCACCGGTCGGTTTGACAAGGCTTAGAGGCGCGGCTTCCCTCGGCTCGACCATGAGTACGGTACCCGAGCGGTCGGAGATCGAGGACCGCTATACCTGGGATCTCGAGAGCATCTACGCCGACGACGAGGACTGGGAGGCCGCCTACGAACAGATCGAGGCCCGCCTCGAGGAGCTCCGGTCCTACGAGGGCGTGGCCACCAGCGACGGCGAGACCCTGCTAGCGGTCCTGGAGCTGCGCGACGACCTGATGCGGGAGGTCGACAAGGTCTCCGCGTTCGCCCGGATGCGGGCGGACGAGGACACCCGGAACCAACAGTATCAAGCCCTCCGCTCCCGCGCCCGCTCCCTCTCCTCGCAGGCCTCCAGCGCGGCCAGTTTCATCGAGCCGGAGATCCAGGCGCTCGACCGACAAACGCTCGAATCGATGGTCGATTCGACCCCGGGCCTCGACCGGTACGATCACTACCTCGACGACGTCATCCGGCTGGCCGAGCACACCCGGTCCAGCGAGGTCGAGGAACTGCTCTCCGAGCTCGGCGAGGTGCTCGGGGCTCCCCGGGAAGCCTACAACCTGTTGTTGGACGCGGACCTGACGTTCCCCACCGTCGAACGGCCCGACGGCGAGGCTGTCGAGCTCACCCAGTCGAACTTCACCGTCCTGCTCAAGAACGCCGACCGCGGCTTCCGCCGGGAGGTGCACGACGCCTTCTACGACCAGCTCGAGACGGTGCGGAACACGGTCGGCGCCACGCTCTCCAACGCCATCAAGACCCACGTGAAGCTGGCCCGGGCCCGCGACTACGAGACGGCGCGGGCGGCCGCCCTCGACGAGCCCAACATTCCCGAACGCGTCTATGACGTCCTGGTGGACACGGTCCGGGCGGAGATCGACGCGCTGCATCGGCACGCGGACCTGAAGCGAGAGGCCCTCGGCGTCGACGAGCTGCGGATGTGGGACCTCTACATGCCGCTTGCACCGGGCGACGGCCCCGAGCTGGACTACGAGACGGCGACCGACCACGTGGTCGACGCCATGGCGCCGCTGGGCGAGGCCTACCAAGAGCAGGTCGCCGACGGCATCGAATCGCGGTGGATCGACGTCTACGAGAACCGCGGCAAGCGATCCGGCGCCTACTCCGGCGGGACCTACGACACCCAGCCGTTCATCCTGATGAACTGGCAGGAGGACATCACGTCGATGTTCACGCTGGCCCACGAGCTCGGCCACTCGATGCATTCCGAGCTGTCCAGCGAACACCAGCCGTACGTCTACTCGGATTACACGATCTTCACCGCCGAGGTGGCCTCCACCGTTAACGAGACCCTGCTCACCCACCACCTGCTTCAAACCGTGGACGACGAGGCCGTCCGCCGGCACGTGTTGAACGAGTACCTCGAGCGGTTCCGGACCGCGTTCTTCAGACAGACGATGTTCGCGGAGTTCGAACACCGGATCCACACGCTCGTCGAGGACGGCGAGGCACTCACGCCCGACCGGCTGGACGAGCTTTACGGCGAGCTGAAAGGGGAGTTCTATGCGCCGGCGACCGTCGACGACCGCGTCCGGCGGGAGTGGATGCGCATCCCACACTTCTACTACGACTATTACGTCTATCAGTACGCCACCGGGCTGGCGGCCGCCGCCGCCATCGTCGACGACATCCTGGAGGAAGGCGATCCTGCCGCCGAGCGATATCTCGAGTTCCTCCGACAGGGCTCGCGGGACTACCCGTTGGAGCTGCTCCGCGACGCCGGCGTCGACATGGCGACCGCGGCTCCGATCGAACGGGGGATCGGCGTGTACCGGGGGTACCTCGACGAGATGGCCGCGCTCATCGACTGACGGCCCTCGTGTCGGGCCCTGAGCACCGCCTGCCGGCTACCCAAAAGACACTTTTAGGGCCGACACCCTATTCGACGGTACTCGATGTCCCGCAGCCCGTCGATTCCTGACCGGCCCTCTATCGACTTGGATCCGAACCTCTCGGACCCGGAACGGCTCGACGCGCTGAAGGACCATCTCGAACGCATCACCGACATCAACGAGGAGCTCTCGGAGCGCCTCGATGCGGCCCAGTCCCGGCGGGACAGCCTCCGGGACGACGTCGACCAGCTCCAGCGGGAGAACGAGCTCCTGAAGACCGCTTCCCTGTACGTGGCGACCGTTCAGGAGGTCCTGGACGACTCGGTCGTCGTCAAACAGCACGGCAACAACCAGGAGGTGCTGACCGATCTCGAGGGGCCGCTCAAGAACAGCCTGGAAGCGGGCGACCGGGTCGCCGTCAACGACTCCTTCGCCGTCCAGTCGGTGCTCGATGACGAGACCGACAGCCGCGCTCAGGCGATGGAGATCACGGACTCGCCGGGGGTCAGTTACGAGGACATCGGCGGCCTCGAGGACCAGATCCGGGAGGTCCGGGAGGCCGTCGAGATCCCGCTGGAGCACCCGGAGCGGTTCGACGACGTCGGCATCGAGCCGCCCTCGGGGGTCCTCCTCCACGGCCCGCCGGGCACCGGCAAGACGATGCTGGCCAAGGCGGTCGCCAACCACGCTAACGCGACGTTCATCCGGATGGCCGGGTCGGAGCTGGTGCACAAGTTCATCGGCGAGGGCGCCCGGCTCGTCCGGGACCTGTTCAAGCTCGCGGAACAGAAAGAGCCCGCGATCCTGTTCATCGACGAGATCGATGCGATCGCCTCGAAACGGACGGACTCGAAAACCTCCGGCGACGCCGAGGTTCAGCGGACGATGATGCAGCTCCTCTCGGAGATGGACGGCTTCGACGACCGCGGGGAGGTCCGGCTGATCGCGGCTACCAACCGGTTCGACATGCTGGACGAAGCCATCCTGCGGCCCGGGCGGTTCGACCGCCTCATCGACGTCCCGATGCCGGACGAGGCGGCGCGCAAGCGCATTTTCGAGATCCACGCCGGCGGTATGAACCTGGCCGCCGACGTCGATTTCGACGCGCTGGCCGCCGCGGGCGAGGAGTTCTCCGGCGCCGACATCAAGGCGATGTGTACGGAGGCCGGCATGGTGGCGATCCGGGACGAGCGGACGGAAGTCACCATGGAGGACTTCGAGACCGCCCGGGCGGCCCTCGAGGGCGCCGGTCGCCCCGGCGCCCGCCATCCGACCGGCCTCGGCTTCTACTGAGTCGATGGCCGCTGACGAGGCCGGCGCGCCACAGATCCGAGTGGTCGACGGTACGGGGACGGGCCCGACAGCAGTGGCCTCATACGACGCCGCGCTGGCCGAGGCCGGCCTCCACGAGTACAACCTGGCCACCGTCTCGTCGGTCGTGCCCCCCGGCAGCGCCGTCGAAGCCGTCGGGACCGCCACCAGATTAGGACCGGTCGGGGGTCGGCTCTGGACGGTGCAGGCCCGCACGACGACCGCGGGGCCGGGCCGGGCGGCCGCGGCGCTCGGCTGGGCCGCCGGGTCGGACGGCGGCGTCCTCTACGAGGCCGGGGATGCCGAGGACGAAGCCGCCGCCAGGGACCAGGTCGAGTCGGGCCTCGACGCCGCGCGGACGCTGCGGGACGCCGCCCTTCCTGACGACCACATCGTGTCGACAGCGTTCGACGTGACCGCCGGAACCTACGGCACCGCCGTCGTGGTCGCGGCGTTCGGCGAGGCCGAGCCGATGGGGTAGGTCCGATCGTGGTCCGCCGGCTGAACATAGAAGTACGCCTCGGCCGCTAGCCCGGCCTATGGAAGGACCGTCGGTCCGACGCGTTGCTGACGAGCTGGCGGGGTTCGAGGGACAGACGATCCAGGGGGCGGGCGGGAACGCCAACCAGCCCCTCCAGCGGCTGGAGGGGCATGAGATCGAGGCGGTTCGGGCGGTGAAGAAACGGCTCTTCCTCGACGCCGATCCCTGGCACGTGGTGGTCCATTTCCTGATGTACGGTTCCTACCGCGTGAACGAACGTCGGGACCTGGACGAACGCCTCGCGCTCGAGTGCGACCAGGACACGTTGAACATCTACAGCTGCTCGGTAAAGGTACTCGAGGACGGGGACCCGACGCTCGCCGAATACGACCGGCCGTCGGAAGACGTGCTGTCCGACGCGTTCGACCTCGACAGAGCCGTCGACGCGCTGCTCGAGGCCGACCGACCGGTGGCGGACGTCCTGCTCGATCAGAGCGTGTTCGGCGGCGTGGGGAACATCGTCAAGAACGAGGTCCTCTGGGAGACCGGGATCCATCCCTTGACCTCCGGGACGGTCCTCGATCGCGAAAGCGCGACGGCGCTGGCCGAGACCGCCGTCAGCTGGACCGCGGAGTGGTATCAGCGCAAGCGGGACGATGCGGCGTTGAACATGCAGGTCTATCGTGGCGACGACTGTCCGGAGTGTGGGGCCGAGCTCCAGCGCGAGGAGCTGGGCGAGTACGACCGGATCAGTTACTGGTGTCCCGATTGCCAGCCGGCGTAGCCCTGGCGGTCACTTGGCCCAGAACGGCTCCTGGTTGCGGCGCTGCTCCAGATACGCCTGCAGGACTTCCCGCTCGTCGGCGGGGAGGTCCTCGCGGAGCTCCTGTTCTAGGATCTTCGCGTGTTTCTCCGGGATCTCGGTCCAGAGCGTGTCGCCCTCGTCGATCTGACGCCCCACGGTCGGCCCATCGATCGACACGCTGACGCGTTCGCCGGCGCGGGCTTCGTCGACGGACTCGCCCTGGTCCTGAATCCCCTTCAGCGTCCCCACCCGGTTGGGCTCGTCGCCTTCGAACAGGGCGACGGACACGTTCCCGCGGAGGGTGCCGCCCATGACTTCCACGCCGACCACGGCGGGGTTCGACTGGCGGAAGACGTGGTCCTCGAGGATCCGGAACCGGGCGGGCCGGATGATGTTCTCGAGGACGGTCTCCTGCTGGGCCTCCTGGATCTCCGTGACGTACTCCTCGTAGTCCTCGACGAGCCGGTAGATGACGTCGTGGACGAAGAGGTCCACGTCGGCCTGTTCGGCCTCGTCGGCGGCGTCATCCAGCACATCGACGTTGAAGCCCAGAATGGTGCGGTGCACCGGTTCATCGGCGGTCCGCGCGATGGCGACGTCCCGCGGCGCGATGTCGCCGACCTCGGCTCGGACGATGGGGATCTCGGCCTCCTCGAGGGCGTTGGCGAGCGCTTCGAGGCTGCCGAGGGTGTCCGCCTTCACGACGACGCCGTCCTCCTCGGTCCGGACCTCGATATCGGCGAGTTCCGCCTGCACGGCTTGGATCACCGCGTCGACGGGTTGGTCGCGGACCACCCGGACCGGCGCCCCGGCCATGGCATCGTCGAGATCCGGCGCGTTGATCTTCACGCCCGCGGCCGCCGCCACCTCGTCCACCTGTTCGAACTGCCGCTCGACCCGGATCTCGGCGAGGGCCCGGGGCTGCAGGAGGGCCCGGACGTCTGTCACGATGGGCTCGCTGGTCCCGCCCACCACAATGGTGTCCCCTTTCCTGACCGTCCCGTCGTAGAGGACGACGTCGACCGTGGTGCCGAGGCCGCGCTGCTCCTTGACTTCGAGGACCGTGCCGTGGCCGGGCCCGGAGGCGTCGACGGCCATGTCCTCGCGCATGTACCGCTGAGAGAGGCCCATCAGCACGGCCAACAGGTCCGCTACCCCCTCGCCGGTGAGTGCCGAGAGCGGTACGACCCCGATCGTGTCCCGGAAGTTCTGCACCCGCCAGTAGAAGTCCGAGGAGAAGTCGGCGTCGGAGAGCTGGCCGATGAGGTCATACACTCGCTCCTCCAGATCGCGCTGGACCCGCTCCGGCTGGGATTCGTAGCTCGGCTGGATCGGGGCGTCGTCGTTCGGGTTCCAGCCCGGAATGGTGTCGACCTTGTTGGCCGCCACGACGAACGGCGTCTCCGTTCGGCGGAGGATGTCGATGGCCTCCTCGGTCTGGGGCTGGAAGCCGTCGGTCACGTCGACCACGAGCACCGCGATGTCCGCCAGCGCGCCGCCTCGCGCCCGGAGGGTCGCGAAGGAGTGGTGGCCCGGCGTGTCGATGAACAGGAGCCCGGGTAGGTCGAAATCGTCCGGCTCGACGAGGCTGCCCGCGAGTTCAGAGACGACCGAGAGCGGGACCGCCGTGGCGCCGATGTGCTGCGTGATGGCACCAGCTTCCCCCTCCGTGACCGTCGAGCCGCGGATGCGGTCGAGCAGCGTCGTCTTGCCGTGATCGACGTGGCCGAGCACGGCAACGATCGGCGTCCGGAGCTCGTCGGCCGGGTGGTCAGTCGCGGCATCCGGGTCCGTGTCTGCCATGCATGCCACCCCGAGAATCTCGTTCGATGCCACCGGGGGGCCACAGTTAAGGCCATCGTACGGCAGCCGGGAGCGGTTAGCGGCTGCCGCATCGGAAGCCGCCGGCACGACGAGCTTTAGGCCCGTCCGGTAGCACGATGCCCCACTTGCCCGAAACGGCCGAGCTGGCCGGTTTCCGCCTAAAAATACTTGATGCCGTCACTCCAATGAAAGGTTAATGGATGAGATAACCGAATCGAGCGAGGATCCGGTGGTATTGATCGTCGAGGACGAACGGGATCTCGCCGAGACGTACGCGGGCGCCCTCGAGGAGGACCACGAAGTCATCACGGCCTATGGCGGCGAGGAGGCGCTGGAGAAGGTGCATCAAGGGGTTGATGTCGTGTTGTTGGACCGACGGATGCCGGGGCTCCACGGAGACGAGGTTCTGTCCCAGCTCCGGGAACGAGAGGACATCGACTGCCGGATCGTGATGGTCACGGCCGTGGATCCCTCACCCGAAGTCGTCAGTCTCGACTTCGACGACTACCTCGTCAAACCCGTCACCGAGGAGACTCTGCAAGACGCCGTGCGACGGATGCTGGCCCGAAACGTCCTCGACGACCACCTCCTCGATGCCTTCGCGCTGGCGTCGAAGATGGCCAAGCTCGAATCCAAAATGGACCCCGAAGTCCTGGAGGGCAGCGAGGAATACGCGGAACTCGAGGCCCGCTTCAACGAGTATCGTGAGCTGTTCAGTCAGATCGACCCCGAGGACAACCTGTACGCCGAGCTCTCCGCGACGAAGATGGAGGCGCTGTTCGCGCAGAACTGACATCCGAGTCCGGCGCGCCGGTGTCAGTTCGAGAAATTTTGCCAGCTGCCGCCGCGATTCGAGGAACTGCGACGCCAATCCCGACCCAAGTTATCTGATTGGGCAGTATCGCCCGAACGCACTCAGCGAGTCGCACGAGGCCCCGCTCATGGGGGCCTCCCCGATCGAATCGGTGAGAGGACGGTGTGGCGGCTCGACGAATTGAAGGCGCCGAATTTCATCACTGACAACACCGGGTATTTATTACTCCAACCGGCGGGATAGGGGCATATGCCAGAGATACTCGCCGAGAACCTGTCGGGGAAGGCCGTCATGGGCTCCGACGGGGCCGAACTCGGGATGCTCTACAATATCACGATGAACATCAAAACAGGTGAGCTGCAGAACCTTGTCGTTGAACCGAACGAGGAAACCGCCTTCGACTCGGATTTCGACGTCGACGAGGACGGCCGGTTTCACGTCCCGATCCACCGGGTTCAGGCCGTCAAGGATTACATCGTCGTCGAACGGTAGGTAGGAATGCACGTTCTGGATGCGTCGGCTTTCATCCACGAGTATCACACCTCCGAGCCAACGGCCAGCGTCCCGAAGGTTCGCGAGGAACTCGAGGACGAGCCCGCCTACCGCTTCGATGCCATGGAGGGCTCCGGGATGCACATCCAGCTACCGGACCCGGGCACCGTCGAACGGGTGGAGCGAGCGGCCGACAACTCGGGGGACCTCGAGGAGCTCTCGCAGACGGACATCCACCTGCTGGCGGCGGCCCTCGAGCTCGATGGCGTCCTCGTGACCGACGATTACGCGGCGCAGAACGTCGCCGAGAAGCTCGACCTGGAGGTCGAAGTGATCGCCCGCGAGGGGATCGACGAGGTTCGGGACTGGCGGTTCCAGTGTCAGGGCTGTGGGCAGGAGTTCGACGAGCACGCCGACCGCTGTCCCATCTGTGGGTCCGATCTCGCGCGCAAGAACCCCTCCTGAGTGGCTGGTTCCGCGGGACTGATCGTTAGGTCGCGAGCTGGGCGTAGGTCGCGGCGAAGGCGATCGCGTTGAACGCGCCGTGGATGAGGGCCGGTACCACGACGTTGCGGGTCCGGTCGAAGGCCACTCCCAGCACGATCGAGAGCGCGAACACGACGGTCAGCGTGTTGAGCACCGCGAGCGGGGTTGACCCCGACGCGGAGTAGGCCGGGACGTGGGCCGCGGCGAAGATCACGCTCGCCACTACAATCGCCGCCGGTCGCGAGAAGGCGTCGTACAGTGACTTCTGGACCACGTTGCGGTACAGCAGCTCCTCGCCGGGCCCGATGAGCAGGAACGACAACGGGATGAGCACCAGGAGCAGGCTCGGCTCGTCCTGGGCGATGTCGAAGATGGTGTGGCGCGCGGCCGACAGCCCGAGCTGCTGGAACAGCCAGCCGACGCCGAGGTTGACGCCGAGGAGCACGCCGACGCCGACGACAACGACGGCGCCGTCTCGCCAGGTCGGCCGACGGAGGTCCACGAACGTCAGCCCCCGATCGCTCCCGCGGAGATAGAGCCAGGCCACCGTCACCGTCCCGAGGCCGAGGGCGATCGAGGACAGCACCGCCCCGGTGGCCGGCGGGATGTCGCCGACGAGCGACCGGAACACGCCCCCCACCACGATGCTCCACGCCACGATGGCGAGCAAGCCGGCCAGTCCCAGAGCGGCCGCCGTCGCCGTCTTCCCGGCTTTCCCGAGCAGGGCCGACCGGGTGATGGCCTGCCAGTCGGCATACGCGAACGGCACTGCGAGCAGCCCGGCGATGGCGGTCACTGCCGGCGCTGGTCCAATGGCCATGGAGCCGCCGCTCACTGCCGCACCAAACAGTGACACGATGGCCGTTCCGACGGCAGCCACCAGAGCGCCAGCGGCCACCCCGTCCGCCGGGCCCCGATTCAACCGGCCGTGTCGGCGGAGTGCAAAGGCGACGAGGGCGACCGCACTCGCGCCAACGGCCACCGGCGCCAGCGCTCCCGGCCAGTCGGCCAATCCAGCGGCCAGGGCGACGCCCGCGAGGACGAACCCGACGCTGGCCGCGGTCCGGTCGGCCATTTCGCGGGGGTCAGGGTGGGGCGGGTAAAGGCGTGGCGTTAGTCCCCGCGGTCGGGCCGGGGCACCCAGAGGCGGGGCCGGTGAGCAACTGCCCGCGTGGCCTCGGTCGACTCCTCGCCGAGCAGCTCCCGCGTGGCTTGCTTGGCCCATTCCACGGCGGGTTGGTCGAACGCGTTCACGCCGAGCAGCTCGCCGGCCATCACGGTGGCCGCCTGCATGCCATAGAGCAGCTCCCCGAGGCCGTACGCGTCGAGTCGCTCGATCTCCACGAGCAGGTGTGGCCGCCCCGCCTCGGCCAGGCTGGCCGCGGTCGCCTCCAGCTCCGCGTCCAAGAGCTCACCGAGGCCCGTGTCGGCGAGGTAGGCCAGCGACTCGTCAGGGGGATCCGGGATCGGGACGGTCGGCCGCTCGCGGGGACGGACGAACCCGACGAGCAGGTCCGCCGGGCCGGCCCGGTAGCGCTGGAGCTGCGAGTGTTGGTCGGTGGCTCCGAGGGCCCGCACCGGCACCTGTCCGAGGCCGTCCTTGCCGAGGCTTTCGGCCCAGAGCTGGGCGAACCACTCCGCATAGCGCTCAAGGGCCTCGGCATAGGGCATCGTCACGTGGACCCCGACACCCTCGCGCTCGAGCGCGACAGCTGCCGCGCCGTAGGCGTAGGCGGGACACCCGAACAGCGATCCGGTGAGGTCCTTAGCGACGGACCGGGCGCCGTCGATCAGCGCGTCGAGATCGAGGCCGCAGAGGGCGGCCGGCACGAGGCCGACGGTCGAAAGCGCCGCATAGCGCCCGGGCACGCCCGTCGGCACGGAGAGGGCCGGCAGGCCGTGTTCATCGGCGAGCCGGCGGAGCGGGCCGCTGGCTCCCGTGGTGACGACCGTGCGGGTCGTCCAGTCGACCCCCGCGTCGACCATCGCGTCACGGACCACCAGGAACGTGGCGAGGGTCTCGGCCGTCGTCCCGGAGCGCGAGACCACGTGGACGACGGTGTGTTCGAGGTCGAGCTCGGCGAGGAGCTCGCGGGTCCGCGCGGGATCGACGTTGTCGAGGGCGTAGTGTGGCGGGTCCGCATCCAGGGCCGTGGTGATGGTGCGGGCGCCGAGGGCGCTCCCGCCGATGCCGACCGTTAGTACGGCGCCGGGGTCGTCGAACCCGGCGACGGCCCCGCGGATGGCGTCGAGGTCGACCGTCCGGGGCAGGTTCAGCGCCGCGTAGCCGAACTCCGACTCGTCCCGGCCCGCTTGAATCCGTTCGTGGGCGGCGGCGACGTCGCCGTCCAGGCGCTGGAGGGTTTCGCGTGAGAGTCCGGGAGCGACGGTGGGGGCCAGACACCCGCCCAGATCGACCTCCATGGGATCGCCGCCGCCGCCGGACGGCAAAAATCCCCCCGCTCGCCCGAACGGCAGCGTTATCCGCGGTCCAGTTCGACACGCGGCCGATGGCGGAGCCGTACTCCGGCCTCGTTGGCGCGTATCTCTATGCCGTGCGGGGCAGCCGGTCCTGGATCTTCCGGAGCTACGTGCTCGCCAGCGCGGCGGTGGGCGTCTACATCGCGCTCCTCCTGCTGTTAGGGCTCATCAGCTGGATCGGGACCCCGGTGGCCTTCGGCGAACGGGCCTTCCTCGGGGTGATCGCGCTCTTCCTGCTGGTCCCGCTGTTCGCGCCGGTGCTGGTGGCCGCGAGACGCCGTCGCCAGGGGGCGGCCGACCCGCAGGCCGAGCGGTGGTTGGCCGCCGGCGGGTTCGCGTTCGTCGTCTCGATCGGGCTCGCGCTGTTCATCTCCGATCCGTCCGATCACGCGATCGGTGGCCTCCTCGGGCCCGCCGTCGCCTGGCTCGACACGCTCCCCGGCGCGTATGGCCTCGCGCCACCCGTCCTGGCGACCGCCCTGATCGTCGCGGTCGTCCGGCTGACGCGATCGAACGCCGCGGAAAACGACCGCGTGACGTAACGTCGAAGGCGCTGCCACGACGATCCCACAGTGATGGACGAGAAAGCCGGCACGTTCTACGTGCGGGCCGCTGACGCGGCGACCGCGGAACTCGCCGATGTCGAGGACGGCCAGGTCTTCGTCCTCTCCTCGAACCCCGGCCTCGATCCCGGCGACGTCGTCGAAGGGACGGTGGCCGCTGATCCGCCGCTGGGGGTGAGCTGGTCCCTGGTGGCCGTCGATACCCGGTACCGGGTGACGGTTGAGGCACTCGAAGAGGCGCCGCCCGCCGAAGCCCGGACGCTCGCCGAGTCGCTGTCGGTCGGCGAACTCGCCCGTGAGGAGCTGCCCGACGGCGAACGCCACGTGCTGAAGGTGCCGGCCGAGGAGACGCCCGCGGCCATCGACGACCTCGTCGAGGAAGCGACGACCCGGCGTCGCGCTGCCAGGATCGGTGCGCGCCGGGCCGAGGTTCGCGGTCGGAACGGGGTCGTGGCCGTTCGCTATCTGGAGGAGTGATCCGCCGGGGACCGGCTACTCGGAGCGCTAGCGGCGTATCGTGTCCGTTCTCAATTGGTCGGCCCGGCGGCGCTCTGGGCCTGCCAGCCGCTCTCGACGCCGCAGGCCTCGCGCGTCGTGTACTCGATCGCGGTGTCCGGGCCCACCTCGGTACCGCCATCCACGGCCTCGATCCGCAGTGGCACGTCGTGGGCGCTGCCGCAGCAGCCGACGTCCACGAACTCGTTCCACTCCCGCCCGACGGTCGCCGGTCCGATCGTCTTCCGGAGGTACGCCTTGAACCACCGCGTGTCGACCTGCTGGCGGCTCCACTCGGAGAGGTCCTCGGGGTAAGAGATCACGACGCGGCTGGCTTCGGTCATGGCCGCCGCTACGCGGTCCGGGCACAAACCCGCTTCGGGGAACAGCGACCGATCCACACGGGGGCGGCCGGCGGAAGTCGATGAGGGCCGGCGGGCGCTGGGGCCGGGAGCCGATGTGAGAAGGTCTATTAGCGGGGCCCACAGACCGGCCGCCATGGTCGAGCTCGACGTGGAGCGCATCGACTACGAGCGGTATCCGAACCGCCAGCTCATGGCGGGCCCGCTGGTGGTCCTCGTCATCGCGCTCCTCGTCATCGCGGGATGGTTCTTCGTCACGGGATCGCCGGTGAACCCGAGCATCGAATTCACGGGCGGCACCGAGATCCAGGTCGTGGCGGATGCCTCCCAGTCGGAGCTCCGGGCGGCGTTTGACGCGCCGGTGCAGTCCGTCCGGCCGATCCCGGCCGCCGAGGACACGTTCATCATCACGTTCCAGTCCACCGACGCTAGCGGCCTCGAACAGCAGGCCCGGGCGGCGGGCTATACCGTGACTTCGGTCCAGAGTACCTCGCCGTCATTCGGGGGGAACACCCAACAGCTCGCGGTGATGGGCGTCGCCACGGCCTTCGTCGGCATGAGCATCGTCGTGTTCTTCCTGTTCCGGACGGCGGTCCCCTCGCTCGCGGTCGTGCTGTCGGCGTTCAGCGACATCATGGTCCCCATCGCGCTCATGAACCTCTTCGGGATCAAGCTCTCCCTCGGCACGGTGGCGGCCCTCCTCATGCTCATCGGGTACTCGGTCGACTCCGACCTCCTGTTGACCAACCACGTCCTGCGGCGCCGGGGCGGGTTCTACGAGAGCGCCTATCGGGCGATGCGGACGGGGGTCACGATGACGCTCACGTCGCTCTCGGCCTCGATCGTGATGGCGCTCACCGCCGCCATCCTCGGTATCGACCTGCTCACCGCGATCGGCACGGTGTTGGCGTTCGGGCTGGCGACCGACCTGATGAACACCTACCTGTTCAACCTCGGACTCCTGCGGTGGTACCGGGGGCTGGACGCGTGAACCTGCGCGCCAACTGGCGGCTGTTGGCCCTGGTGGTCCTCATCGCCATCTCGGGGGTGATCCTGTTCGCGCCGAGCCAGAGCGTTGGCGGCCCCGCGGCCGAGGAAGGGTTCACGAACCTCCAGTACGGCCTGGAGCTGTCGGGGGGGACCCGCATCCGCGCGCCGATGACTGGCATGACGGCCGAGGGCGTGAACGTCACGGTGGATGAGCAGGCCGAGGTCGAGTCGACCGTCGCGGAGGAGCTGGAGGGGGTCTCGCGCTCCAACGTCCAGGCCCGGCCGAACCAGCGGACGCTCGAGGTCTTCGCCGACGTCGACCGCGAGGCGTTCGCGGCCGCCCTGGAGGCCGCCGGGGTCGAAGCCGACGAGATCCGTCGGGGCGTGACGGCGCCGACGCGGGAAACGGCCGTCGAGGTCATCCGGAACAAGATCGACGAGTCCGGGCTCGCCGGCGGCACCGTCCAGCAGGTGACCACCTCGACCGGGGAACACTTCATCGTGATCGAGGTGCCGAACCAGAACCGGTCGGAGGTCGAGTCCCTGGTGACGAGCCGCGGCGTCGTGGAGATCGTGGCCCACTTCCCGAACGAGAGCGGGGCCGGCTACCGCGAGGAGACGGTGCTCACACAGGAGCAAGTCGCGAACGTCGGCACCGCCCAGTCCGCGTCGGGCCAGGTCGGCGGAGTCAACGCCCCGCACGTGCCCGTCGTCCTCACGGACGCGGCCGCCGAGGCGTTCGCAGCGGACATGCGCCAGTACGGCTTCACGGGCCCCGGCACGGACGCCTGTCCCCGCGACGCGCCGCCGGTCGGGAACAACACCGATGGCTACTGCCTCTACACCGTTCTGGACGGCGACACCGTCTACTCGGCGTCCATGGCGCCGGGGCTGGCTCAGGACATCGAATCGGGGGACTTCGTCAACAGCAAGAACTTCGTGATGACGACGACGAACATTTCCGACGCCCGGGAACTGCAGATCAACCTCCGGGCCGGCGCCCTCCCGGCTCCGCTCGACCTCCGTGACCGGGGCACGTCGTACTTCCTCGCCCCCAGCCTCGCCGAGGACTTCAAGCTCTTCTCGCTGATCGTCGGGATCATCGCGGTCCTCGCGGTCGCCGGCGTGGTCTTCCTCCGGTACGGCGATCCGAAGGTCGCGGCGCCGATGATCGTGACCGCGCTCTCCGAAGTGGTGATCCTGCTCGGGTTCGCCGCGGGGGTGGGGCTGGCGCTCGATCTCTCACACATCGCCGGGTTCATCGCGGTCATCGGCACGGGGGTGGACGACCTCATCATCATCGCCGACGAAGTCATGTCGGAGGGATCGGTCTCATCACACCGCGTGTTCCAGAACCGGTTCCGCAAGGCGTTCTGGGTGATCGGGGCGGCCGCCATCACGACCGTGATCGCCATGAGCCCGCTCGCCATCCTCTCGCTGGGGGACCTCCGGGGCTTCGCCATCGTCACGATCCTCGGCGTGTTCGTCGGCGTGCTCATCACGCGGCCGGCCTACGGTGACATCCTGCGGGAGCTGCTCACGCGGGAGTGAACCCGGCTTCCAGGCGGTCCCCCCGATCGGTCGGAACAACCTCTAACCGCCCGCCGGACGAACGGCCCGTATGGACGTTTCGGAGGCGATCGAGACCCGCCTGGAGGTCCGCGAGTACGCCGACGAGCCGATCGACGCCGAAACGAAACGGGCAGTCCTGAACGCCGCGCGCCTGGCGCCCAGCGGGAAGAACCTCCAACACTGGGCGTTCGTCCTGGTCGACGACCCGGATGACGTCGAAAAACTGGCCGATCTCAGTACGACCGGCCGTTGGGTCCGTGACGCGGCCTTCGCGGTCGTGGTCCTCACCGATCCCAGTTACGGGTACCACGAGATCGACGCCGGCCGGGCGGTCACCCACATGCAGCTCGAGGCCTGGAGCCGCGGCGTCGGGTCCTGCATCTATACCGGCTTCGACGCGGCGGGGCTGCGCGAGTTCCTGGAGTTCCCCGATGCGCTCACGCCGACGCTCGTGGCGGGCTTCGGGCGCCCGACCCGGCCGCTCTCGACCTTCGTCGGCGAGAAGGACCGGGCGCCCCTGGAGGAGCTGGTCCATCACGGTCGCTACGGAGCCGCCCTGACCCTGTGACGGGCGTCAGAACTCGTCCAGGCCGCGCTGGTCCGCGGCGGCGAGCGCGCGCCGGCTGGTGGACCAGGAGCTGCGGGCACAGTCCGGCAGGCGGCCGTGCTCGCTGATGTACGCCTCGAGGAACGTACGGGTCGCCGGATCGCTCGGGTACCCGCTCCCGATCTCGCCGTACTCGGCCGCGAGGTCCCCGACGTGGGCATCCCGGGCGACCTTCGCGAGGACGCTCGCTGCGCCGACGACGGGATGGCGTTCGTCGGCCCGATGCTCGGCGCGGACGTCCAGCCCGTCCACTCCTTGTGACTGCAGGGCGTCCCGGAGGCGTCGGCCGAACCGCTCGGCGTTGACGTCAGCGGCGTCACAGCGGATGACGTCACCCGACTGAGCGATCGCAGCCGCTGCCGAAGCGTGCGCGCCCCGGGTCAGCGTGTTCATATCGGTCTCCGGGGCATCGATCCGGTTCACGGGCACCTCGACGATCTCGAGGCTCACGCCGTCCGCGGCTCTGAGGCGATCGGCGATCGACTCGCGGCGGTCGGGCGAGATAGTCTTGGAGTCAGCGACGGCTATCGAAGGCGGGTCTTCGGTCGGCCAGCGGACCGCGGCGGCGAACATCGATCCGAGGACGGGTCCCTTGCCCGCCTCGTCGACGCCGACTACGGCCATCGATCGCCGGTCCCTCGACTGCCAGGAGGGGCTTCGCTGCCGGGGTGGTGATCAGTCCGAGGGCTGGATCGGCGGCAGCTCGTGATCGGCCGCCGGCGGACCCTCGATCTCGATCTCCGGCGCTTCGCCCTCGACCCCGTCCGGCTCGGCTTCCTCGAGTTCCTCTCTGAGGGCCGTCCAGTCACGGCCTTCGATGTGATGGCACATGGCGCGTCCGTGGTATGGTTTGACATGGTGAACCAAAACTGCTTCGGCCGGTCACTCGGACGCCTCCTCCGGTGGCTCTCGGAGATATGCAGGATCGGCGAACCGGCCCTCGTCCGCCTCGACGGCTACCACGTCGAGGGCAGTGACGGTCGCCTCGGCCTCCAGCTGACCGGCCAGGCTGGGGCGCGTGCGGCCCTCGTCACCGTGAAGGAGCTCCTTGATGTAGAGACCCCCCTCGCCCTGCACCTCGATGGTCGCCTCCGTCGGGCTCTCGAGGGTGCCGTCGATGCGGTGGACGGTACGCTGTCGGGTCTTCTCGGCGCGCCGGTGACTGACGCGTTGGGGGGTGTCCTGCTCGATCGTCGTGCCGTTCAGAACACTCAGTGCCGCCTCGAAGGCCGCCGCCTCCACTCTGGCCTCGAACTCGATGTGGGCGCGGTAGGTCTTGGTCGCCGGGAGTTCCTTGACCCGTTCGACCATCTCGTAGGTCGCCAGCTGGAGGTCGTGGACCTCGACGCGGCCGTCCGCATGGTCGTTCACCGCCGCCTGCAGGGCCTCGACGTCCGGGAACCGGTCGGTCGGGTGGTCGACCTCCACCACGAAGGGCCGGCCGGTTTCGAGCATGCGGGCGTCGACGTCCTCCCGGCCGGCGCCGTGAAAGGTGGCGTCGATCCCGTCCATGGCGTCCTGGATCACCGGGGCGACCAGTTCCTCGACGCTGTCCGCATAGAGGTAGCCGTCGCCGCCGCAGTGGTCACAGTCCTCGCCATCCTGGCGGCCGGACCCACCACACTCCCGGCAGGGCCATTCGGTCTGGGGCAGCCCCCGTTCGAGCTTGCGGTACCGCCCGTAGACGAACGCCGGATTGATCTGGGTCTCCACGAGGTCGGCCTCCAGTTCGAGGATCGCGAGCACGTCGGGCCGGCCGAAATCAACCTCGACATCGAGGGGCCGGCCGACGCGTTTGCCGACCTCGCGGTTGACTTCCGCTTTCAGGGCTTCGCCGGCGTCCGGGTCGAGGCCGGCCTCCTCCCGCAGCAGCCGCTCGTTCTCTTCATAGAGCGGGGGCACCCGTGAGCCGATCTGGTAGGTCTCGAAGACGTAGCCGTCCAAGCGGTCCACGACCCGGTCCGCCCAGGTATCGAACTCGGCACAGAGGTCCTCACAGACCCAGCAGCCGCCGTCGTATGGCGCGTAGTCCTCGTCCTCGGCCAGCGCGACGGCGATCCGCAGGGCCCGACCACGTTCGGCGACCGTGAGCCCGTGGCTGCGGTCGGCGAAGGGGCGGCCCAGGCAGGAATCACAGACCGGCGCCTGCGCCAGGATCCGACGGGCCGCGCCGAGCAGCTCCATGGCCGCGCTGGCGGGGGACGGGCAAAGGGGCTTGCCATCCGCGGAACCGATCGGGCCGTGGTTCCAACGGCTACGGGCTCCGAGGCCGTATCCCACGCCATGCGTCGGTTCGTCGTCACCGGGCACGAGGCGCCGACATCGGCCGAGTTCTCGCTCGACGACCTGGCCAGCGGGGCGGGGCGCCTCGACGTCCTCTGTCGGTGTGTCGGCGACGCCCTCCTGACCTCGCATGGGGTGCGAGCGGACACGAGCATCCGGCTGGTGTTCCAGGACGAACTCACGATCCGGATCGACGGGGCCGCGGTGCGGAACCTCTCTCCCAACGAGCGGTCCGTGGCGGGGTTGCTTCGGACGGCGTTAGGGGCCGCTGATCGGGCGGTCGGCGCCCGATGGGTCGAGGCCTCGCCCGGCGTCGAGGTGGCCAGCCGCGGGTTCACCGCGGGCCTCGAAGCGGCCAGCGAGGCCGGCCCTGTCGTCCAGCTACACGCGGACGGGACCCCCTTTTCCGAGCTCGAGCCGCCCGCCGATGCGACGTACGTGCTCTCGGACCACCGGGACTTCACGGCCGCGGAGGCTGCCGCGCTCGAAACCCACGCCGACGCCCGGGTCTCGCTGGGGCCCACTGCCATCCATGCCGATCAGGCGATCGCGGTCGTGCAGAACCGGCTCGACCTCCTCGGCCGCTGAGACCGCCGGAAAGGACATCGTTTTGGGCGGGCCACCCGGAGCCCCCGGCGTGTTCAGCCAGGCGACGGCCCGAACACGGGGGCGCCCATGAGCGGCGCCGATGCCCCGGCGGCCCGGGCCCGGGACCACCTCGGGTTCTCGCGATGGTGGCAGGTCGCCGCCGCCGCGGTGATGATGGGTCTGGTGAGTCCCTACCAGTACGTCTGGTCCTCGATCGAGGGGCCGCTCGCGGAGAGTCTCGGGCTGTCGCTGCCGTCCCTCGGCCTCGTGTTCACGTTGTTCGTCGTGTTCCAGGCCGGCTCGCAGTTCCCCGTCGGCTGGTGGCGGGACCGGTACGGTCCCCGGCGGCTGACGCTGCTCGCGGGGATCCTGGCGGGCGGCGGCTACATCGGGCTCTCCTTCGCGACCGCGCTCTGGCAGCTGTACCTCCTCTACACCCTGGGGGCGATCGGCGTCGGGATCGTCTATACCGTGGCCGTCAACACCGCCCTGAAGTGGTTCCCCGACCGCCGCGGGCTGACGACGGGCGTCGGCACGATGGCGTTTGCCGGCGGATCGGCGCTGTTCGTCCCGTACGTGCGCGCCAACGCCACGGCCGCTGGCTACCCGGCCGTGCTGTTCAACATGGGCCTGCTCATCGGCGCCGGAGTGATCGTCGGCGCGTTGGTCCTCCGGGATCCGCCCACGGGCTGGCTCGACGACCTCGACGGCTACGGCGAAACCGATAGCCCCGACGCTGACGGATCGATCACCGTCCGCCGGCAGTACGGCTGGCGGGAAGTCCTCCGCACCTGGCAGTTCTGGCTCATGTACGCGATGTTCATCGCTGTCAGCGGGGCCGGGCTCATGCTCACGGCGAAGGTGGTGTCGTTCGCCGAGAACCTCGGCCTGGCCGCGCTGGTCGCCACGGCGTCGGCCACCCTGCTGCCGGTCGCTGGCGGGATCGGCCGGCTCGTGCTCGGCGACGTCTCCGACCGGGTGGACCGCGAACGAGCGATGGCCGTCTCCTTCACGCTCTGTGGCCTCGGCCTCTTCCTCGTCGTCTGGTTCGCCCAGGCCGGGTTCGAGCTCGCCTTCCTCGGGGCCGTCGTGGTCGCGACCTTCTTCTGGAGCCCCCAGTACACGCTGTTCCCGAGCGTCGTCGGAGATTACTACGGGTCCCGCCACTCTTCGGCGAACTACGCGCTGTTGTACTCCGGGAAGATGTGGGGCGGCGTGTTCGGCGGGGCCGTCGCGGGCTGGCTCGTCACCCAGACCGGCTGGGCCACCACGTTCCAGGTCGGCGGCGGCCTGGCGGTCGCCGCGGGCGTGGCCGCGCTGTTCCTGAAGCCGCCCGTGGAGAACGAGGCGCCGGGCGATACGGGCCCCGAGGCGGGCGCGGCCGAGGCGGCGGACTGAGGCCCTCAATCCGCCGCAGGGGCGCCGTTCGGAAGCGTTAAAGGTCGCACTGCCGTCCGTCTCGAGTGCGGGCCGGTGGGGTAGCTTGGTATCCTTCGGCCTTCGGGTGGCCGTAACCGCGATTCAAATTCGCGCCGGCCCATTTTTCGACTTCCTCTCCGTCCCGGAGAGCGTTCGAAAGCTTCAGGCTCGCTAGCAGGAGTGCGAGTTGTTTATAACTCGAGTCGAACGATTCCGAACCGGTATTCGAATGGCCTCAGCTGATTCTCAACCGATTTCCGAGGCCGAACGCCGGGCGTTGTTGACCATCGCCCGCGGGGCGGTCGTCACCTCCGGCGGGTTCTCTCTCCAGCGCATCTTGCTCACGGGGGTCGAGATCATCCTCGCCCGCGGCCTGGGGCCAGTCGCGTACGGCGTCTACGCCCTCGCCTGGCGGATCGCCCAACTGCTCGCCAGGCTCGTTACGTTCGGCAGCGTCCCGGCCCTGCAGCGGTTCGTTCCGGCCTACAACGCCGAACCACGCCGTCGCTCGCTCGTCGTCGGGTTGGGGTACGTCACGACCTTGGGGATCGGCGGCGCGATCGCTGTCGGGCTCTGGCTCCTGGCGCCGTGGGTCAACGCCGGATCGATCAACCAGCCCTCGTTTCCGGCGACCATGCGCTTGTTCGGGGTGTTGGTCGTGTTGCTCGGGGTCATCAGGATCAGTGCCGGGGTCTTCCGGGCCGTCCACTCCGCTCGGGGCGAAGTCCTGTTGAACAAGCTCCTCCGGCCGGGCGCCCGGCTGATTGCCGCCGTCAGCGCCCTCGGGCTGGGCTTGTCCGTGGTTGGCGTGGCCGGATCGATCGTCCTCGCGACCGGACTGCTCGCTCTCCTTTCAGTCCCGCTCGCCGCTCGGGTAACGGGGATCCGGCCGACGTTCCGCGGCATCAGTACCGAGGCCCGCCGGTTCTACAACCACGCGACGCCGATCGCTTTGAGCAGCATCGGCAAGGTGTTCCAGAACCGCGTCGACGTGCTCCTCGTTGGGGCGTTGATCTCTGCGGTCGCCGCGGGCGTGTACAACGTCATCCTCGTGCTGGTCGCCATCACCTGGATCCCCCTCCTCTCGTTCAACCAACTGCTGCCGCCGGTAGCGTCCGACTTCTATTCCAGCGATCGAATGGAGCGGCTCAATCTGGTCTACTCGACCGTGACGCGGTTGATCGTCTCCGCGGTCGTCCCGCTGCTCGCGGTCCTGGCCGTTTTTGGCCCGGAACTGCTCGGACTGTTCGGGCCCTCGTACGTCGACGGTTATCTGCCACTCCTCGTGTATCTCGGCGGGGTCTTCGTGGGGAGTGCGGTCGGAGCGACCGGGTGGCTCCTGATGATGACCGATCACCAGTACGCCCGGATGATCCTCGATTGGCTGCTCGCGGTCCTGAACGTGGCGTTAACGTACGTCTTCATCCTCGAGTTCGGGCTTGTGGGGGCCGCGCTCGGGACCTCGCTTGCCATCGCCGTGCAGAACGGGATCCAGGTCGTTCTCCTGCGTCGGTTCGAGGGCCTGTGGCCGTTCGATCGCGCCTTTCTCGTCCCGCTCGCGGCCGGCGGGTGCATGCTCGGTACCATGTGGCTGGTGCGAACTGGGGTCACCGGAACGGGCGCGGTCCCACTCGGTATCCTGGCCGGCCTCGTGGTGTATCTCGGAGCGCTCCAGGTGATCGGTCCCGATCCACGTGACCAGTTGGTCGTCAGGACACTCGCTGGTGAGTATCGACGGACCCTGGCCGACTGGTTCGGTCAGTAACGGACTCACTTAACCGGTTCAGCGAGGGCTCGGACGCCGGGGTCGATCGGCAGCTAAGGGCACCCTGACCCGAGGATCGGCTGGCCGGAACAATCAATTCCGACCGCAGCATTAGGTCTCAATTCGAAAACATAAACTCGCTGCTGTCTGGCGATAATACTTTGCCCGATGACGCCGTGTCCCCCGGCGAAGATGCCGCGGAGCGAGAGGAGTCACCCTACTCCACGGGCGGTCGTTCACAAACGGATTCTGGACGCGGCCGAAGCTCAGCCGGACGCCTCGCTGGAGGACCTCGCCAGCGACATCGCGGGCGCCTCGATCGAGCTCGTCGAGCAGGTCCTCGAGGAATACGGCGACCCCGTCGACGCGGGTCCGGAACAGCCCACGAATGAAACTGACGGGGAAACCGCTGGCGTGGAGGATCAAGCCACCAGCGAGGACGGATCGGCGGCGAACTCCGCTAGCCCCGATCCGGAGGACCTCTCCGAGCGGCAGCTCGAAACTCTGAGAACCGTCCGAAGTCGGCTCTCGGCCACGCAGCGGGAGATCGGACAGGCGCTTGGGCTCTCCGCGTCGGCCGTCAGCAATCGGCTACAAGGTATCGAGGGATTCGAGTGGGACGACCGCGAGGCGTTCGTGTCCGAAGTGTTCGATGCGCCGGTGCTCGCGGACGGCCAAGGCGCCACGGTGAGTCCGGCCGAGACGGGGGAGCTCGAGGAGCGGCTGGACGAACTCGAATCCCGGCTGGACACGCTCGCGGATGGATCCGACACGGTGGAACTCCCCCTCGAGCTGGCCCACAAAGCCATCCACGCCGTCGTCCGGTCCGACCAGATCGACGAAGACGAGGAGCTCCAGGTCATCAAGGCGCTCCTGTAGCATCCCCAACGGGGGCCCTGGGCTCCATCTCTCGGCGAGACCTCCAGTCGACGCCCGTGGCGGCGCTGGCCTGGCCCTCGCAATCCTTCCGACTGATTGACGCTACTGTTCAGCTTGCCGATCGAACACCGGTGAATTCGAACCGAGCGCCCCTGTCCTCGCTCTCAGTTAGCGTAACCGCCCAGTCGTGGGCCTCGGCGATCTCGGCGACGATGTTCAATCCGAAGCCCGTGCCGTCGGGTTTGGTCGAGTACCCGGACTCGAAGACCGCCTCCCGGTCCCCTTCCGGGATCCCTGGGCCGTCGTCCTCCACGTAGAATCCGTCGGCTACCCTTCCGACTGTGACGGTCACGGGGCCATCGGCGTGTTCGACGGCGTTCGCGAAGAGGTTTTCCAGTATCTGCCGGAGCCTGAGCTCGTCGGCTTCGACCGATCGATCGGTCTCGATCTCGATCTCGGCCGCGCCCGTCGGCGTTTGCTGCCAGCTGCGTTCCACGGCTTCGCGCAGCTCGATCGGGCGGGTTTCCGTCACCGGTTCGCCGTCCCTGGCGAGCGCAAGCAGGTCCTCGATCAACCGGCGTATGCGGCTGTGGGCCCGATCGATGGCGTCGAGGGCCTCGCTGTCACAGTCACGCTGAGCGATCTCGAGTTGCCCCTCGGCGGCACTCAGCGGGTTGCGGAGGTCGTGGCTGACGATGCTCGTGAACGCATCGAGGCGTTCGTTCTTGCGTTCGAGCGCTTTGCGGCCTTCCTTGAGTTCGGTCACGTCGGTCGAGAGGCCGATGCCGCGCAGCGACTCGCCGTCCTCCGCCGGCTGGACCCGGAGCCTCGCGCGGACCCACTTCACCTCGCCCCGATCCGGATGGGTCCGGTACTCGAACCCCGTCGTCGCCCCGGGTTCGGGCTCGAAGTCCTCGTGGAGCGACCTGACCGATGGTTGGTCCTCCGGGTGTACAGCCTGCTCGATGAATTCCTCGGTGGTTTGAACCTCCTCCGGGGGGATGTCGTGGATCGAATCCCAGGCGCCATAGCGGGTCTCCTGGCCGGTCTCGAAATCGATCTCGAAGATGTAGGAGTTCGTCGCCTCCAGCGCGTAGGTCGTTCGGGTCCGCGCCCGTTCGAGCTCTTCCTCGTGCGCCCGCCGTTCGGTGATATCGCGCACGGCGGCGAGGACCCGCTGCCGGCCGTGCAGTTCCACCGGGCGCAAGTGGACCTCGGCCCAGAACCGGGTCCCGTCCTTACGGACCCCCGGCCACTCGAAGGTCTGGGCGCCGCCTTCGATGACGTCCCGAACGCGGTTACGGGCTGCCTCGGCGGTGTAGGGCGCTTCGTCCGGGAGAATGGCCTCGAACCCCGCGTCCAACAGCTCCGATTTCTCGTAGCCGAACAGGTCGGCGTATTGGGTGTTGATGTCCAGCATCGTTCCGTCAGCCGGATCGTGGATCACGATCCCGTCCGGCGATTGTTCGAAGATCTCTCGGTAATTGGTCTTCGACCGGTGGAGTTCCGCGGCGTCGAGGATCCGGTTCGCGAGGAGCTTGTAGACGTCCGGGCCCGGCTCTTTCTGGATGTAGTCGGTGACGCCCGCGGAGATGGCCTCGCTGGCCACCTCCTCGGACCCCTTCCCGGTGAAGAGGATGACGGGGATCTCGGGATGTTCGGCCCGGAGCGAGTTGAAGAACTCGAGCCCGTCGAGGGTGGGCATATCGTAGTCCGAAACGACACAATCGAACGCCGTCTCGCTGAGGAGATCTAGACCCTCCTGGGGATCGGTGGCCGTTTCGATCTGGAGCCGCTCGACCTCCCGTTCCAGGAAAGCCCCCGCCATCTCCGCGAAATCGGGGTCGTCATCCACATGGAGGACCCGAACCGGCTGGGTCATTACGTCGTCTCGGAACGGAACTGACAAAAAATGGTACGCCTGCGCGGTTAGCGGTTCGATCTTGCCAGCGATCGGTTCAACGGCCGGTGGACTGACCAGCGACGGGTCCGTTGGTCAGAGGTCCCGGGCCCGACTGATGTTGCGGAGCTCGCCGCCGCAGCGTTCGCACACCCGGCCGGTCGGATCCCTGACCCGCCGGCCGCAGCTGAAACATTCGTGGAGCTGGCGGTCCGTTCGCACGGTCGCTTGGTGCATTATGACAAGGGAAGGCGCCACAGCCGGTTAAGCTCCGCTTAATATACCTAGTATCCCCCAAAGGGATTGAGAGCCCCCGACTGAACGGTCAGTCAGATCCACCCGGCGCCGGGACGCTGTGGCATCGGCCGTTCGGCGTTCGAGTGCCAGCCGATGCCCGGGTTGCCGGTCTCAGGCCAACGATCGGGCCGAGTTCCCGACCACGAGGAGACTGCTTGTCGCCATCGCCACGGCGGCGAACAGCGGGTTTATGACGCCGACGACCGCCAGCGGCACGGCCACGGCGTTGTACACGAACGCCCAGCCGAGGTTCTCGCGGATCCGGCGGCGGGTGGCCGAGGTGAGTTCGAACACGCGCGGGACCGCGTGGAGGTCGTCGGTCACGATAACGGCATCCGCGGCACTCGCCGCGAGCTGGGTGCCCTCCTCCATCGCGATCCCCACATCGGCGGCCGCCAGCGCCGGCGCGTCGTTGCTCCCGTCGCCGACCATCGCGACCGTTCCGTCGGCCTGGAGCTCCTCGACGACGGCCGTCTTGCCTTCCGGGGCGACGTTGGTCCGAACCGCATCGATGGCCGGGTGCGCCCGGAGGTAGTCGGCGGCCGCGTCAGTATCGCCAGTGATGACCACGACCCGGCGATCGTCGCCGAGCTCGCTGACGACGTCCTCCCACCCGTCCCGGGGTTCGTCCCCGGCCACCAGCAGCCCCGCCGCCTCGCCGTCCACGCCTACCAGTACCGGGACGCGGCCGGCCTCCCTGGCCTCACGAGCGCGCTCCCTGATCGCCGTCGGAATCGAACAGTCGTGTTCCTCGAGGAGTTCGAGCCGCCCCACGACGACAGACTTCCCCGCGACCCGGGCGCCCACGCCCCGGCCCGGAAACCGTTCGAAGCCTTCGACGGTCAGCTGGGGGACTTCGAGTTCGTCGACGACGGCTTCCGCCACGGGATGATCGGAGAACTGTTCGACGGCGGCGGCGTACTCCAGCCCGGTCCCCGTCGTCTCGAGCACCCGCATCCGCCCCGTGGTCAGGGTCCCCGTTTTGTCGAACGCGACGGTATCGGCCTCGGTGGCGCGTTCGAACACGGAGCCGTCGGTCACCACGATGCCTTCCTCCAGTGCGCGGCTCACGCCGGCGGCGACCGCTAGCGGCGTCGCGAGGCCCAGGGCGCAGGGACAGGACACGACGAGGACGGCCAGACCGGTCAGCACCGCGCCCGCGAGGAGACTCCCGTTCAGGAGGTGGACCACGGTCGCGAGGACGGCCAAGCCGACAACCAGGGGGACGAACACGGCCGCGAGCCGGTCGGCGAGCCCCTGCACGCCGCCCCGGCCCGCACTGACGTCCCAGAGGAGGTCGGTCAGCCGATCGAGCGTGCTCCCGGCTGCAGCATCAACCGCGATCACCAGCCCGCCGTCGACCACTCGGGCCCCGCCGATCACGCGATCGCCGGGGGCGACCGGTTCGGGCACGGATTCGCCGGTGACGAGGGCCTGATCGACCGCCGCCTCCCCCTCGACGATCTCACCGTCGATCGGCACGCGTTCGCCCGAACGGACCACGACCTCGTCCCCGTCGTCCACCGACTCGATGGTGACCTGTTCGACGCCGTCCGCCGTCCGGCGGCGCGCCGTGTCGACCCGCTCTTCCGTCAGATCGGACAACCGCCCCGCGGCCCGCTCCCGGATGCGGCCCTCGTAATGGTTCCCCACGGAGACGGCCAGAACGATCACGACCGCGATATCGAAATAGACCTCGGTCCCGCCGCCCAGCACTACCATCACGCTGTACAGGTAGGCCGTCACTGCCGCGAGCGAGATCAGCAAGTCCATGTTCGGCGTCCGCGCCCGCAGGCTCACGTAGGCGCCACGCAGGATCGGGGCCCCGGTGTACCCGAGCACGACGGTGGTCATGACCCAGGCGTTCCCCAGCAGGTACCAGCCGGCCGGCCCCTTAACGTCCAGCAGGAGCCGTTGCGGGTCGACCCCGAGGTACGTGGGATAGAGGAACAGCACGTACCAGAGCATCACCATCATCCCGAAGAAGCCCCCGACCAGGAGCCGACCGATCGACTCGCTGGTCTCGGACTCCCGATCGGCCGCGGCGCGAGCCGTGTATCCGAGGCCGTCGATCAGGTCCGGCAGCTCGTCGGCATCGATCCCTTCTGGATCGTACGTCAGCTTCACGATCCCCGCGGGGTAGCTCGCCTCGACGGCCTGCACGCCGTCGGCGTCTCCGGCTCGTTGTTGGATGAACGTTTCACAGGTCGCACAGTGCATGCCCGAGACGTTCAGATAGGCGGTCTCACCGTCAGCTTCTGGCGTTTCGTTCGTTTGGGCGACGGCCTCCCGGGCCATCGAGAGACACCCTTCACAGCAGAACTGCCCCGTCACGGCGGGAGCGGTGACCGGCGGTGACGGGGTGGGCTTCCCGCAATGGGTGCAGGTCGTCATTGGGACTCGCCGGACGCCGTCGGCTCAGGTTGTGAGATTCCTGGGAGCGAGTCGCCCATCGATCAGTGACTCGGGGATTCCGCCGGGCCGAACATGTGATAGAGGCTGCCGGCGATGAGGAGGACGCACGCGGCTGAGAGTGCCGCGAGCCGTGAGCGACCGAGGAGGAACGCCGCGACCGGGAGAAGCGCCAGAAGTGCCAGCAGCGTCAACCGGCGTGGATCAGTCGACATGACGGCCGGTTATTTCTTCGGCCTCTTAAACTCGCGGTCCGTTTTCGGGGTCCGGGAATCCAAAGCGTCGTTTATGCTACGGTCTCCGCTACGCCACCGTAAGATGGCCATACGGACAGATGATGCGCCGGCCGCTCGCCGGCATGCTGCTGCGCCCGACAATCATGACGTGACTTATTTGCCACAGAGTGCCCTGAGGACCAGCCAGGACGCGGTTCCGAGCACATAGTTCCGATCCCCATGAGCCACTCAGACCGATCACCAGTCACCGTGGACCGACGGACCCTCCTGCAGGGAGTCGCCGCCTCGACGGCCGCCGCGGCCGGGTTTTCAACGACCACCCGGGCCCAGACAAGTTTCGGCGGCTGGTTGTCCGAAACGAGCAATTTCGATGGAACGGTCGTCGACGCGACCGGCGAATCCACCGTCACGATCGAGGTCGGAACCGAGGCCAACGGCGATGCGTTCGGCTTCTCGCCGCCCGCTGTCCAGGTCGACCCGGGTACGACCGTCGTCTGGGAGTGGACCGGTGAGGGCGGGATGCACAACGTCCACGCTATGGAGGGGGCGGATTTCCAGAGCGAGACGACCGAAGCAGCCGGCTTCACCTTCGAGCAGACTCTCGACGAGTCGGGCGTTGTGAAATACCAATGCGATCCCCACGTCGCCCTCGGCATGAAAGGCGTGGTCGTGGTCGGCGCGCTTCCGGAGGAAACCTCGATGGGTGAGGACACCGCCGCCGACGCCGATCCCGATTGGGGCAACTGGTTCACGGCTGACGCCGCCGGCGGCGCGGTCGACAACTACGACGGCACCACCACCGACCGCCGTGGCGAGGACGCCGTGACCGTCACCGTGGGCGCGGAGGGCAACGGCGGCGCGTTCGCGTTCGACCCGCCGGCCCTCTGGGTCGATCCCGGAACCACGGTTTCGTTCGAGTGGACCGGTGAGGGCGGCGGCCACAACGTGATCTCGGAGGACGGGCCGGCCGACATGGACAGCGGCGAACCGGTCTCCGAGCCCGGCGTCCATTACGAGTACACCTTCGAGGAACCCGGCGTTAACACGTACTTCTGCGACCCCCATCTCGCTCTCGGGATGAAAGGCGGGATCGCGGTCGGCGATGACGTCCCGAAGGCGACCGGCGACGGCGCCCCCAGCGATGGGGGCGATGGCGGGGAGGAGGCTGGCCGGCCGCTGCCAGGCGGCGACTCCGGGGCCGCGTTCATGGCGGCGGTGTTCGGGATGACCGGCCTCGCGGTCGCCCTGGTCTTCGGGGGCGAACTCTATCGGTGGTATACCCTACAACGAACGGCCGAGACTACTGCTGGCGGCGAAACGGACGAGGCCTGGACGGGCGTGGTCGAGGAGATCAGCCACGACGACTTCACTCCGTTCGGCACCGCTTGGCTCGTCGCCTTGTACTTCGTCATCCTGCTGGTGCTGTGGTTCTTCATGTACTTCGTGGAGTTCCTCGGCAACGGACCAACGGTGGTGGGCTAACACATGGAAATACACCGCTACGAGACGATCTGGATCGGCGTGTCGCTGCTGCTGATCGTCGGCTGGATCGCGACCGTCACGTACGGCGCTGTCGGAGTCGGTGTCGAGATGGTCGGCGACTCCGGCGGCAGCATCGAGGAGCCGTCGGATCCGACGGCCTCGTCGAACTTCGAGGAGCCCGGCGTGTACCAGACCGGCGACGACGAGTACGCGGTCTACATGATCGCGCGGCAGTTCCTGTTCGAGCCAGGGACCAGCCAGCCGATACGGGTTCCGGCTGGGAGCACGGTGACCATCTACGCCACGAGCGCCGACGTGGTGCACGGCTTCGAGGTCGTTGGCACGAACGTGAACGCGATGATCATCCCCGGCCAGGTGACCCAGATGACCGTCGAGTTCGAGGAGCCGGCGACCTACGGCGTCGCCTGTAACGAGTACTGCGGGGCGGCCCATCACGCGATGGAGGGTCGGCTGGTCGTCGTGCCGCCGGAGGAATTCGACGGAGGGTCGGCATGACGTTCGTCGAGGAGTACCCGAAGGAGGCCCGGATCACCCGGCTCGCCTTCGGCGTGGCCTTCGCCGCGCTGGGGATCGGTGGCGTGTTCGGGCTCATCCAGGCCCTCCACCGGACCGGAGCCCTCCGCGGCATCGTCAGTTCGTCGGACTACTACACCATCCTCACCGGCCATGGCGTCCTGCTCGCGCTGGTGTTCACGACCTTCTTCATCGCCGGGTTGTTCACGTGGGCCACTACCCGGAGCCTCGAGCGCAACCTGGACCCGCGACTGATGTGGAGCTGGTTCGTCCTCATGACGGTCGGGACCGTGCTGGCGGCGGTCGCCATCCTCGGTGGTCTCGTCGGCAGCAGCGTCAGCGCGGACGTCCTGTTCACCTTCTACGCGCCCCTGAAGGCCCACCCGATCTTCTATCTCGGCGCCGCGCTCATCGTCGTCGGCTCCTGGATCGCGGGGGCCAACTACTTCCTCGCCTACTGGCAGTGGCGCCGCGACAACGGGTCCGAACGGATCCCCCTGCAGACGTTCATGGTCCTCACCACGATGTTGATGTGGTACCTGTCCTCGATCGGCGTTGCGATCGAGGTCGTGGTGTTCCTGCTCCCGTGGTCGCTGGGGCTGATCGCCGAAGTCGATCCGCTGTTGACCCGAACGCTGTTCTGGTACTTCGGCCACCCCGTCGTGTACTTCTGGCTGCTGCCGGCCTACGTGATCTGGTACACGGTGCTGCCGAAGCTCGCCGGCGGGCGGCTCCTGTCCGACCCGCTCGCCCGCGTGGTGTTCGTGCTGTTCCTGCTGCTCTCGACGCCGACCGGGTTCCACCACCAGTATCTCGACCCCGGGATCCCGGAGGGCTTCAAGTTCGTCGCGATGACGAACACGATGTTCCTCCTCCTGCCGAGCCTGCTCACGGCCTTCACTGTCGTCGCGAGCATCGAGCACGGCGCCCGCCAGCGCGGGGGGACGGGCCGGCTCAACTGGCTGCGGTCTCTGCCGTGGGACGAACCGGCGTTCGCCGGGATCTCCCTCGCCGGGCTCATGTTCGCTGCCGGCGGCTTCTCGGGGATGGTCAACGCCGGGATGAACCTGAACTACCTCGTCCACAACACGGTCTGGATCCCGGGCCACTTCCACCTGACCGTCGGGACGGCCTTCGCGCTCACGGCCATGGCCGTCACGTACTGGCTGTTCCCCCAGATCACGGGGAAGCGGCTGCGGCTCCGGGGGACCGCCCTCGTGCAGGTCTACCTCTGGTTCGTCGGCATGACGCTGATGTCGAACGCCATGCACCGCGGGGGACTGGCCGGCCTGCCCCGGCGCACCGCTGAGCCGCTCTTCGATAACGCGGGCGCAGCGTTGTTCGAGCCCGTCGTCGGGACCGTGGCGGAGATGCAGCTGCAGATCGCGATCGGCGGCACGCTGCTCTTCGTCTCGCTGGTCCTGTTCCTGACGGTCGTCGTGGCCACCTGGTTGGGCGCGCCCACCGGCTCGATCCGGGTCAACGGCCTGATCCCGGACCCCCTTTCCGGCGCGGAGAACGGCCCGCTCGTGCTGGACAACCTCCGGCTGTGGACGGTCGTGGCCGTCGTCCTCGTGGTACTGACCTACGCCGTCCCGTTATGGGTGATGCTCTCCGACGGCGTCTTCGTGCCGGGCAGCCCGCCGTTCCCGGGGTAACGGCGTCGCGCTCACACCATGGAACGACGCAACGCCATCCGGCTGCTGGTAGGGCTGGCGATCGGGATCCCGGTAGCCGTGGAGGCGGTGACGTTCTTCGGGCTGATCGAAACCCGGCTGTTCGGTGGTGAAGAGCCACCCGCTCCGACGGCCACGCTGGATCGGGTCGGGGTCGGGGAGGAACTGCTTCCCGCGACGGCCCCGACGGAGACCGTCCGGGAGGCGACGATCCGCGGCGAGGACACGCCGTGGCTGTTCGTGTTGAGCGTCGAGATCGACAACAGCCTGGACGTCCCGTACGAACTGCAGCTGGGCACTCTGACGCTGGTGAACGGCGAGACCGTCAGCGCTACGGCGAGTAGCGGTCGGATCCCGGCCGGGGAATCCGGTGAAGTCACGGGCGCTTGGGAGCTGCCGACCGACACGACCCCTGATACCCTGGCCGTCACCGGCCTCGCGTACGAAGAATCCCGGGTGCGCGAAACCACCGCGGACGTGGCGCTCGCAAAGGTCCCCGTTCGCGGTGGCTGACCGGACCGTCACCGTCAGTCGTTGCCGAAACCTGAGAATCACCGTCGGATCTTATTGCCGCTCCGAAGGTATCAAGAGTATGAACTTCCACAAGTTTGCGGCGGTCGCTGGCGCGGCCGTCACCACGTTCCTGCTCGTCGGCGCGGCGACCATTGAGGCTGTCACGGCGGCAACCGGCGCCGACATCGGACCTGGCATCATTGGCGTGTTCGCCGGGATCGCGGCCGGCCTCGCAGCCGCGACGCTCGTCTCGTGGCGCTGGCCCGCGCTGCGGGAGTGGCACCGGTCGTTGCTGCTCGGCTACGCGGCGTTCGGTCTCACGATGGTCGGTTTGGCGTTCTTGAGTTACGTCAACACGCCGGGGGTCGACGACTACCTCAGCATCGATCGGAACCTCGTGATTGCCGCCTTCACGGCCGCGGTCGTCGCCTTATGGCGGCGGCGCCTCGTCAGGCCCGTGCCCGCGGCCTGAACCCGGTGCCTCCCGTCTGCGGGGGCCAGAAGGCCTTTGAAGACCGGCCGGCTCTTGTTGTGGTAGCCATCTCCGTTTTCGGACGGCGTCACCATGAATCACGATTCCAGCCCCGGTCCCGAGCTCTCCCGCCGCGAGACGATCCGCGCGCTCGCCGGCGTCGCGACCGTCGGAACACTCTCGCTGGCCGGCTGTTCGTCTCTGGGCGGTGAGCCCTCCCCGGACGCGGCCGCCACCGAGATGGCTCCAGAGCGGGCCGAGGAGTTAGCCCAACGGTTCGCGCCGACGTGGTACTTCGATGCCAAGGAGCGGTGGTTCCCGACGGACCCGCGACCGTACACCAGTGAACAGGACGGGGACACCGTCGTCGACGGGTTCGACGCATTCGATGGTTACAGTGCCGATTTCGATGGGGCGGATGCCCCCCCGAACCCCACGGTGTTCTATCGCGCGCTTCGGTTCGAAGACTCCCCACTTGCGGTGGTGCAATGGTGGGCCTACTCGGCGTTCGACCAGTTCTCGACGAACTTCCATTGGCACGACTGGGAGGTCCTGCACGCGTACATCGACCTCGACACCGAGACGCCCCAGCTCTACGTGGCCAGCGCCCACTCGCGGAAAGTCCCGAACAACGAGCACCTCGACCCGCCCGAGACGCCTCGGATCCTCACGGAACTGGGCTCCCATTCGAGCGCCCTGTCGGTCAACAACCGACTCGACAGCTTCCAGCGGTTACCCGGCAGTGATACGGTCGCCGACATCACCAACGGGGCCCTGGGGGCGCTGGAAGCGCTCGGGGAGCTGCCGGTCGCGTACGGCCTTCCCCGCGACGAGGGGCTGCGCCTCCCGTTCCTGATCCCCCACCTCGACGACCAACCGATCCACGAGCATCCGGACCTGCCGTCGGTCGACCGGGAGTCGCTCATCGACGAAGCGCTCACCGTCAGTCGGTTCGAAGACCTCGCCTCGCCGCCGGCGGAGCTCCCGACACGGGAGACCGGGGTCGAGTTTGCCTCGGAAGCCAGAGGCGGGGAGGCCGACGTGACTTACGACCTGGTCCCCAGCGCCGAACTGGAACATATCGACGCCTTCACCGGGCCGCAGCTCAGCTTCGAGTTCGCGGTGCCGGGCTTCGTCGAGGACCAGATTGCGGGACACATTACGACAACCGGCGTCCCGTGGCAACAACCGCGTTACGACGACCCGCCCCAGGACATCAGCGATCCTAGTCACCGCCAGACGCTCGCTGACCGGTACGACGCGATCGGCGAACCTGGCGGCATCAACCGGCTCATCGCGGCGACCAGACAAGCGGTTGAAACCGAGGAGGCGCCGGATGGGGAAGGCCTCGAGACCGAGGCTCCGACCGTCGAATCGCTGGCGTTCATCGAGAGTGAACCGGAAGCCGTCCCGACGTTTCACGGGGCCGTCGTCGCCCAGGACCTGCCGGAGGGCGACCACCGTCTCACCCTGAACTCCGCGGGCAACGCCCCCCATAGCGAAACCGTATCGGTCGACCCCGAGACGGACACCCTCGCCGGGGTCGAGGGAACGATCCCACAGGTGGCCAACGAACAGGCTCTCAAGCTCAGCGTGGACCCGGAGGCTGCCGAGGCCGAGCTCGACCGGCTGGCCGTGGAGGACGACTTCGCCGGCCGGTTGTACGATGCGCCGCTGGAGGGTCCGGATTCGGTCTACGTCCACCGCCAGGGGGCGTTCACCGCTGAAGTCGAGGACCGTGACGCCGAACTCGGCGCGTTCCGGGTCAATCCGGGCGATGAGGAGCGGGTCACCATCGACCGTCCCGAGACCGGCAAGGCCGTCCTGTCGACGTACGTCGCGGACGTCATGAAAGAGAGCCAAGCGACGGTGGAGGAGCGGACGACGGGCCGTGGGAACGCGGTGTCGGGCCTCCTGAACGCCATGGACGCCGTCGCGTCGGCGGCCGAGCGGGCTGCCGAGCGGGCCGAGGCCGGCAACCCGGGCCGGGCTGACGAAGCCCTCGACCGGGTGGTCGAGCGCCTGAACGCCCTTACCGACCGGCTGGAGTCTGCCCGGGGCGACCTGCCGGATTCCGTCGGCAATGCCCTGGAGCGGCGGTTCGATCAGTCCCAACGCCGCGCCGACCAGGCCCTCGCGGCCGAGAAGCTCTGAGAGCGTCCTCAGTCGGCGCTCGCGGCGCAATTGTTCGGCCCGAGTTCGAGTTCGAACGCCTCGTCATCCGCTACCGACTGGCGGCCGAGGTTCGTCGCGATGATCGCCTCGAAGTTGTTCGGCCGCGGTGGCATGTCGCCCAGCGTGTCCTGGACGAAGCTTTCGCGCTGCTGTGAGAAAACGTCGAGTGAGTGTCGGAGGTCACCGAGCCGAGCGGTGTGGGTCCCGTCGGCCGCGGCGTCCGCTCCCGGGATGGCGTGCCCCGGCCCGATGACTGTCTCATCGGGGAAATCGGCGATGTCGTGAAGGGTGTCGTAGAGCTGGCGGGCCGCATCGGCTGCCCCGGCGTCGCCCGCTTCGAGATCCGGCCGAGCAACGCTGTCGATGAACAGTGTGTCACCGGTGACAAAAACGTCACCGACGCGGTATCCCGTCATTTCCGACGTATGGCCGGGGATGTGCACAGCCTCGATCTCCGTGTCGCCGAGCTCGATGGTATCGCCGTCGTCGATGAGGGTAGCGTCGAACGAGAGGCCGCGACCGATGGCCGCTTCGGGAAGTACCGGCTCGGCGCCCGTCAGCGTCGACGTCGCCCGCAGACCGCTGATGTGGTCGGCGTGGACGTGGGTGTCGAGTGCGTAGCGGAGCGTCGCCCCCCGTTCGGCGGCGTCCTCGGCGTACCGAGTGGCGAACGCCCGGAGTGGGTCGATCACGGCGGCATCCTCGCCGGCAACGACCAGGTAGGCCAGGCACCCTGACGAGGGCCGATGGTACTGCAGTACCGTGGCTGGACCGTCGGTCGCGACCGACCGGCTCTCGTAGAGCCGCGCCCAACCGCGCATGCCGTCGTCGAGCGCCTCGACGTCCCACCCGTATTGGGCGAGAAACTTCCCGACGTAGAGGCTCGAGATGCCCTTTGCGCAACAGGTCACCAGGGGGTCCTCGGGGACGCCGTCCGGGACGCCTTCGGCCGGGTCGCCGTTCTCGGTCAGGAACTCCGTGAACGGCACGTTGACATTGGTGACGTTCGGGTGGGTGAGGGCCCACGCCTCGAAATCCGCCGGGCGCCGGGTGTCGAGGATCGTCACCGTCTCGCCGGCGTCAAGCCGCTCGAGGAGCTCCTTGGCCGGGATCTCCCTGACATGGGCGCCTGGCTCGGGGAACTGTTCGACCTCCATCAGCCATATACCGCTGATCAGCATTGTTAACGGTTCTGGGCCCCCGAACCGCTTTTGTTCGTCCCTCTGGACGCGGGCGCCATGTCCGAGCAGCTCCGCTGGGAGACGGTGGGGTCCGACACGGACTACGCGTGCCCGGGCTTCGCCGTTCGTCGTGACGACGTACGGCTCCCCGACGGGACCGAGACCGAGTTCCACACTGTGGTGGACGACCCGTCGGTCGTCGTCCTGCCGTTCACGCCCGACGGGCGTGTCGTGGTCATCAACGAGTGGCGGCAGGCTGTCGGGCGGGTGAATCACGGCCTGCCAGCGGGGGGCATCGAACCCGATGACTCGGATCCGGCCGATGCGGCCCGCCGGGAACTGATCGAGGAGACCGGTTACGTCGCGGAGTCCGTCGAGCACCTCGTGACGGTGGAACCCGCCAACGGCGTCGCCAACTTCGTCTTCAGCTACTACGTGGCGCGGGACTGTCGGCCCGAGGGGGAGGCGAACCTCGATCACAACGAGAGCATCGCGGTCAGCACGACCGGCTGGGAGACGCTCCGAGAGCGGGCGCTGGCCGGGGACCTCCGGGACGGCCGCTCCCTCCTCGGGATCCAGCACGCCCTCCTGACCGGGATCGAACCCTGAGGCGGGCTGGCGGATCGAAAACATCGTGCCCCCGCGTGTCCCAGGTGCCGTCGATGCCCCCGGTGTTCGAGCAGCGCGCGGCTGACGGCGCGGCCCGGCTCGGCGACCTGTCGGTCCCTCGGGCCGACGCCACCATCGAGACGCCGGCGCTGCTCCCGGTTGTCAACCCCAACGTCCAGACCGTCGACCCGGGGGCCCTCAGGGAGACCTTCGGGGCCCAGGGGCTCATCACGAACGCCTACATCATTCGGCAGACGGAATCGCTCCGACAGGCGGCGCTCGAGCAGGGCCTCCACGAGCTCCTGGGCTTCAGGGGCCCGATCATGACCGATTCGGGGTCGTTCCAACTCGCGGAGTACGGCGATATCGACGTCACGACCGAGGAGATCCTCGCGTTCCAACGCGAGATCGGGTCGGACATCGCCACGCCGGTCGATATCCCGACCCCGCCGGATGTCGATCGGGAGCGGGCCGGGAGTGAACTCGCTGAGACACAGACCCGCCTCGAAACCGCGGCAGCCTTCGAGCCTGGCGACATGCTCGTCACCGGCCCGGTTCAGGGCTCGACCCATCCCGACCTCCGGGAGCGCGCAGGTGAGTCAGCGCGACTGCCGGGCCTCGACGTTTTCCCGGTCGGCGGCATGGTACCCCTGCTGAACGACTACCGGTTCGCCGAGGTCGTGGACCTCGTCATCGCCGCGCGGCGGGGACTCGGACTCGACGCGCCGGTCCATCTCTTCGGGGCGGGACACCCGATGGTGTTCGCGCTCGCGGCGGCCCTCGGCTGTGACCTGTTCGACTCGGCCGCGTATGCCCTGTATGCCGAGGACGATCGGTACCTCACCGTGGGCGGCACGGAGCATCTCGAGGACCTCCGCGATTTCCCCTGTGCGTGCCCGGTCTGCACCGACTGGGCCGTCTCGGAGCTCCAAACGGCAGCCGAGGCCGACCGCCGGTCGGCGCTCGCCCGGCACAACCTCCACGTGTCCTTCGGGGAGCTCCGCCGGGTCCGACAGGCCATCCGCGACGGCGATCTCTTCGAACTGGTGGAGGCCCGGGCCCGCGCCCATCCGACGATGTTGGACGGGTATCGGGCGCTGCTCGACCACGTCGAGTGGCTCGAGCGATCCGACCCCGCCAGCAAGGACACGTTCTTCTATCTGTCGACCGAGAGCGCCCACCGCCCCGAGGTCCGGCGCCACCGGACCCGTCTGGACCGGCTCAGCGTCCCGGACTCGCTGCTGCTCGTTGACGGAGCCCCCGACGACAGAGTGGATCGGTCGCGCTACGACGCGGTCTGGGACATCCTCGTCCCGTTCGGGCCGGTGCCCCCGGAGCTGGCCGAAACCTATCCGGTCACCGCGGAGGTTCCCGATCGGGTCCGCCCTGAGGGGCAGGTGGCGGCGGCCCGGTCGATCGCGCGGCTCGTCGAACTCAACCCCGATTCCGAGGTCACGGTCGTCCACCGGCAGTGGCCGCAGCGGGCGATCGACCGGCTGCCGGAAACGGTCGAGCTTCTCTCCGTCGGCCGGCCGGATTAACCCGACTCGAGCCGGCCCTGTAGGCGATCCAGGAGGAGATGCCGGTGACAGGGCTTCTCCGGCGATTCGTAACAGACCAGCGCGATGTCGGTGCCGGCCCGCACGGCTTCCAGGAGTTCCTCCATGGCGTCCTTGGCGGCCGCGTTCGCCTCGAGGTAGCGCTCGTAGCGATCCGCGAAATCCACGGCCGTCCAGGCCTTCCGAAGCGCCGCCAGGTCGTCGAGTCCGTCCGCCTCGAACGCGGCTTGCTGCTCCTTCACCGCGTCCAGCAGATCGTCGGGCGGTCCGAGCGCCGGGCGGTTCTCGTCGACCGCCCCGTGGAACCAGCCCATCGGGCGCCGGACGACGCCGACCCGACGCGTCCCGGCCGGCAGCCCGGCCTTGTCGTGCTGGATCGCGGCGGCATACGTCTCGTGGACGGTGCCCATCGTCGGGTGGCAGGCCTGCCTCGGCCAAAAGCCCTCCTCCCGCTGGATGGCAAGGTAGTTGGGCGCGCCCATCCGAACCGGGGCTATGACCGACCACTTCGAGGTCACGGCCCACGACGGAGCCGCCCGGCTGGCGGAGCTCCGCTTGGCCGACCCGGTGGTCACGCCCGCCCTGGTCGATAACGTCCTCGAGAACGCTGGGAGTCGGTGGACCGGCGAACCCCCGGCACCGGACGGTGCCGACGACCGACTCACGGTGGTCCCGCACCGCGGGATCCCGGCCGGAACGGATTCGACGGTCGAGGCGGCCTTCGCCGAGCCGACGGCCCCGGACGACTACCCGGCGGCCGTCGTCGGCGCCCCTGAAACGGCCGCCCGTGTCGGCGCTGGAGCGGACGCCTTCCTGCTGTCGACGGCGCAGGGAATCGTCGGCCACGCCGAAGCCTTCGTGGACGCGGTCGTGCGGACCCGCGAAGCGCTCCCCGCCGACGTCGCCCTGGGACTGTCGGGGGTCGCGACGCCGCGGAACGCGGCGACGCTCGTGTATGCGGGCGTCGACCTCCTGGACGCGGAACGGGCGGTCGTCGAGGGCACCCGGGGCCGTTACCTCACCCGCGAGGACGACCGATCGATCGAGCAGCTCGAGGAACTCAGCTGTCCGTGCCCGGCGTGTGACGGGGGTCTGGTTGCCCTCGATCAGGCGGCGGCGAGCGAACACAACCGGCGCGCGTTGGCCGCGGAGCTAGCGACGGTCCGAGAGCGGGTCCGGCAGGGCCGGCTGCGGGACTACGTCGAAGCCCAAGCCCGCCATCAGCAGTGGCTGACGGCCGTGCTCCGCCGGCTCGACGACCGGTGGACGTACCTGGAGCCCCGGACTCCGGTCCACCGGCGGGCGACCATTGCGGCGACGACCGACGACACGCTCCGGCGGGTCGAGATCCGTCGCTTCGCCGATCGGGTGACCAGCCGCTACGTCGGCCGGTTCGACGGCCCACTCGTCCTCGTGCCGTGTTCCGCGGAGAAACCGTACGGCGAATCGAAAAGCCACGGGCGGTTCCACGACGCCATCCAGTACCGCGGGCACAAGGTCTCGATGACCTCGCCCATCGGGGTCGTGCCCCAGGAGCTCGAGCTGACCTATCCCGCCCAACACTACGATACGGCGGTCACCGGCCGCTGGTCGGAGAGCGAGATCGCCTTCGTCGGCCGCGTGCTGGAGCGGTACCTCGACCGGACCGGCTATGACCGGATCGTGGCCCACGTTCCCGAGGAGGGCTATCGCGACGTCGTGAGGCGGGCGACCGCCGATCGGGACATCGCGATCGAGTTCACAGTTGAGGACCACCCCACCGACGACGATTCACTGGCTGCGCTGGCCGGCGCGCTCGAGGGCGAATCGACCTATTCGAAACGCGAACGGCAGCGGAACTCCGTGCGAGCGGTCGCCGATTACCAGTTCGGCGACGGCGCCGGGGACGCCATCTTCGAGGACATCCGGATCGAGGCGCCATGGCCCAAACACCGGGTGCTGGACCCGAACGGCGACCAGCTGGCGGCGCTGGAACCCGCCTATGGCTTGCTCGCGCTGTCGCTGGCCGGCGCCCGGCGCTGGGTCGAATCGCCCGTGGACGTCCGGACGGTCGAGATCGACGCGTTCGTCCCCCACGGCAGCGTGCTCGCGCCGGGGATCACCGACGCCAGTCCCGGGATCCGTGTCGGCGACGAGGTCGTCATCGAGGGCCCCGAGGCGTTCGGAGTGGGCCGGGCCGAGATGCACGGCGCGGAGATGGTCGACAGCTCCCGCGGGATCGCCGTGGACGTGCGCCACGCCACGGAGACCTAGATCGGCGCTTGGATCGCGATACCGGTCTGCGAATTCCAAAGGATTAGGCCACCGCTCCGAGAGACACGGATATGGCCGACGAACCAACCGTTTACGTCACCCGAGAGATCCCCGAGATCGGCCTCGAAAACCTCCGTGAGGAATGTACTGTCCACGTCTGGGACGGAAAGCTCCCGCCGTCCAAGGAGCATATCACTGAAACCCTCGCCGACCTCGAGGCGGACGCGCTGTTGTGTCTGCTCTCGGACGACACCGACGGCGAAGTCATGGACGCCTCGCCGAACCTCGAGGTGGTCAGCACTTTCTCGGTCGGCTACGACCACATCGATCTCCAGGCCGCCGCGGATCGGGGGCTTCCGGTCGGGCACACGCCGGGCGTCCTCACCGACACGACCGCCGATTTCGCCTGGGCGCTACTGATGACTGCGGCCCGTCGGACCGTCGAGGGTTACGAGTACGTCCTCGACGACGAGTGGGAGACCTGGGGGCCGAGGCTGCTCACCGGGCCCGACGTCTCGAACGCCACGCTCGGGATCATCGGCCTTGGAAACATCGGCTACGGCGTCGCCAAGCGCTCGGCGGGCTTCGATATGGAGGTGCTCTACTCGGACGTCCAACGGTGGGAGGAGAAGGAAGCCGAGCTCCGGGAGCAGGGCGTCGACATCACCTACGCCGACCAGGACGAGGTGCTCGCCAGCTCGGACTTCGTCTCGCTCCACGTCCCCTTGATGGACGCGACCCGCCACCTGGTCAGCGAGGCCGAACTCCGGACGATGCGCGAGGACGCCATTCTCGTCAACAACTCCCGCGGCCCAGTGATCGACACGGACGCGCTCGATACCGCGCTCGAGCAGGGGTGGATCCGGGCCGCGGCGCTGGACGTCACCGATCCGGAGCCGATGCGCGCCGATCACCCGCTGCTGCGCCACGAGCCCGAATCGCTGATCGTCACGCCCCACATCGCGAGCGCGAGCATCCAGACGCGGGACAAGATGGCGGAGATGGCCGCGGCGAACGTACTCGCCGGTGTCGCGGGCGAACCGCTCCCCAACTCAGCGCTCGAGGACGCCGGGATCGAGTAATCGGGCCCGCTGACCCGGCGGCGTTTTACGTTTCGGCTCGCTATCTGCGCCCGATGAGCGAGGCGCCGACGCCGGAGGTCTACGAGCGCGGCCGCGGGATGGACGCGCACAACGCGGTGATGCGGGACATCCGGGCCCGCAACGACGCCACCTACGATCCGCGGGAGCCGACGCGGGTCTGGCTCGACGAGGACAACACCCCGGACGGCGTCCAGCCCAGCCTGACGATCATCCTCAACACCGGCGGCTGCCGCTGGGCTCGCGCCGGTGGCTGTACGATGTGTGGGTACGTCGCCGAGTCCGTCGAGGGCGGGACGGTCCCACACGAGGACCTGATGGCCCAGATCGAGGCGGCCCTGGACCACGAACGCGAGCACGTTGCCGAGCACCGGGACGGCACGCATGGACCGTGTCCGCTGGTGAAGATCTACACCTCCGGCTCGTTTCTCGATGAACGCGAAGTGCCGGCTGAGACCCGTGCGGCGATCGCGGAGACCTTCGCCGGCCGGGAGCGGATCGTCATCGAGAGCTTGCCGGACTTCGTCGCGGCCGAGAAGCTGGCTGATTTCACCGAACACGGGCTGGCGGTCGACGTGGCGGTCGGCCTCGAGACCGCCACCGACCGGGTGCGCCATGACTGCGTGAACAAGTACTTCGATTTCGCCGATTTCGAAACGGCCTGTGCGGCAGCCGCCGAGGCCGGCGCGGGGGTCAAGGCGTACCTCCTGCTGAAACCGCCGTTCCTCACGGAGTCCGAGGCCGTCGAGGACATGATCGCGTCCGTCCGGCGCTGCGCCGGGATCGACGGCTGTCACACGGTCTCGATGAACCCCACGAACGTGCAGCGGTATACCATGGTCGAGCAGCTCTACTTCGACGGGGGCTACCGACCGCCGTGGCTCTGGAGCGTCGTCGAGGTGCTTCGCGAGACGACCGACGTGGAGGCCATCGTCGTATCGGACCCGGTCGGCGCGGGGTCGGACCGGGGCCCACACAACTGTGGGGAGTGCGACGAGGTCGTCGAGCGGGCGGTGAAGGACTTCAACCTCCGGCAGGACCCGTCGGTGTTCGAGGAGGTCGGCTGTGACTGCGAAGCCACGTGGGAGCACGTGATGGCCCATGAGACCGGCTACAACCTGCCACTGGCCCCCTGACCGAGGTGCTGTCGCGGCGTTTTTTGCGTGCGCCTCTCCAAACTTCGACGATGCCCTCCGTCGGGTGGCCGGCGTCCCTGGTGGCGCTGCTCGTGGTGCTCACCGGCTGTACGGCCATCGGGTTCGGGCCCGGCTCCCCGACGCCGACGCCCACCGCCACGCCCGCCTGGCCGGATGAGCTCCCGCCGGGCCTCTCGACGACGAACGTCAGCGATTCGTTGGACCTGGCCCGGGCCCATACAGCCGGGTTGAGCGGGAAGTCGTTTACGTACCGGGCGACCATCACGGCGCGGTCGACCGAGGGCATCCGATTGGGAACGGTCAGGATCGAGCGGCGGGTCGCCGCCGATGGACGATTCGTGCACCGGTTGCGCGTGGACGGGGTTGTCCCGTCGACGGTGGCCAACGTGCGGGCGGTGGACGCGTATTCGGATGGCTCGGTCGTGGTGATCCGGTTCCGGGACGAGGACGGGAACCGGACGCTCGAGACCGCCATTGCGGAATCGCCGATCCAACCCTACGACGTGATCCAGAAGGGCCCGCTCTATTCGATGCTCTCGGCGACCGATCCGGCCGTCATCGGCCCCCACCGGCGCGGGGGTGTCACCTACCTGCATCTGAAAGGGGCCAACGGGTCGACGCAGTTCGGACTGACCGAGGCCAGCAACATGACCTTCGAGGCGCTGGTGACGCCCGACGGCGTCGTCCGCCGGTACGCGGTCCGCTATCACGCCGTCGAAACGGATTACGCCGCTTGGGAGGGTCGCATCGAGCGGACGGTCGTGTACGAGGACATCGGGAGGACGACCGTCGAACAGCCGTCCTGGGTGGCCCAGGAGCGCGCCAACGCGACCGAGGTCCCGACCGGGCGGTAGCCACCCCCACGACCAGCCCCCGAGCGCACCGCTTTTATCCTCCGGCGGGAATGGCCTTGATGATGGGCGTCGGGGACTACTCGTTCGATCATTCGCCGGACACCGATCAGCCGTTCGAGAACGCGCTCGCCTCCGCGCGGGACGGACAGCGGCTTGGCGTTGAGGATGCCGTCGCGCTGCTGACGACCGGCGCTGATGTGGAGGGCATCGATCCCGATCGGAAGGAACGCGTGCTCGAGCTCGCCGATCGACGGCGGGCGGCTGTCGTCGGCGACGAGGTGACCTTCGTCGCCAACCTCAACAACAACCTCACGACGGCCTGCAATACCGGCTGCCTGTTCTGCAACTTCAAGGACCCGGCCCATACGTTCGAGTCAGACCACGACGACGAGACAGCGGGGTTCAGCAAGACGCCGGCCGAATCCCGCCGTATCGTCGAAGCCGCCGTCGATCGGGGCATTTACGAGGTCACCTCCGTCTCCGGCTTGCATCCGGCGCTGACGCTGGATGCCGAGCATCGAGAGATCCTGGAGACTTACGACCGCGGCGCGATCGAGGTGAACTACAAGCCGCCGTCGGCCTACGCGACCGATCCCGGGACTTACGCCGAGCAGCTCCGGGCCATGAGCATCGATGACGTTCACGTGCACTCGATAACGCCGGAGGAGGCGGCCCACGCCCGGCGGGGCACGGACTGGTCCTACACGGAGGTCTATCGGCGCCTCGCCCAGGCCGGCTTGGATTCGGTCCCGGGGACGGCGGCCGAGATCCTCGTTGACGAGGTGAGGGAGGTCATTTGCCCCGGCAAGATCGATACCGACGGTTGGGTCGCGGCGATGGAAGCGGCGGCGGAGACGGGCCTACCGATGACGGCGACGATCATGTACGGCCACGTGGACAACGCGCGCCACCGGGCGATGCACCTCGAGGTGGTCCGGGACCTCCAGGACCGGACCGGCAACATCACCGAGTTCGTCCCGCTCTCGTTCGTGCACCCGAACACGCCCCTCTACGAGCGGGGCGTCGTCGAGTCCGGAGCCTCCGATGCGGAGGACGAACTCATGATCGCCGTCTCCCGGCTCTTCCTCGACAACATCGATCACATCCAGTCCTCCTGGGTGAAGTACGGCGACGAGAAGGGGCTGAAACTGCTCAATTGCGGGGCCGACGACTTCATGGGGACGCTGCTGTCCGAGGAGATCACGGCCCGTGCCGGCGGCACGTACGGCCAGTTCCGGTCGTTCGATGACTACGTCGGGATGCTGTCGGCGATCGGTCGCCAGCCCGTCGAGCGATCGACCGACTACGAGCTCCGACGCCCGATCGATCCCGACGAGCCGCCGTTCGGACCGGCGCTCGGACCCCGGGCCGACGGCACGCCGATGCTCCGGCCCGGGGAATCCCTCGAGACGGCCGACGGCCCGATCTCCGCCGATGACTGAGAGCGGGCGGCGCGATCCGGTCGCCGGCCGTCAGTCGGCGGTCGCTTCCGCCCCGGCCAACACCTGTCGGTAGCGGGCCCCGGCCTGGTCATCGGCGCGGAGCGCGGCGGTGACCCGAGCCGACAGCCACTCGTTCTCGTCTTCGTCGGGCCCCGGGAGGAACCGTTCGTACACCGGGAGGCGTTCGCGAAGGGGCACCCCGGCCGTCTCGGCGATGTCCTCGAGTTCCTCGAGGGCCGGCCAGGCGTAGTCGGGATTGATGTGGTCCGCGGTCACCGGCGAGACGCCCCCCAGATCGTCGATCCCGCAGTCCAGGAGGTCCCGGACGGGCGCGAGGTTCGGAGGGGACTGGATCGACACCTCCTCCGGCATGGCGGCCCGGGCCATCGCCACCGTCTTCCGGAGCGTCTCGAGGTCGGGCGACCCCCCGTCCCAGCGTTCGTTATCGACCACCGGCTGGATGATGATCTCCTGGATATGGTCGTAGCGGTCGTGGAGCTCCCGGATCGCCAGCAGGCTCTCGGCTCGGTCCCGATCCGTCTCGCCGATCCCTACCAGCAACCCGGTCGTGAACGGCACCCGGTGTTGGCCGGCCGTTCGGAGCGTGGCCAGCCGCTGTCCCGGGGTCTTTCGGCGGGGTCCGGCGTGGGCCGCGACGTCCGCCGTGGTTTCGAGCATCACGCCCATGGAGGCGTTCAGGTCGGCCACGGTGGCCATCTGTGCCGGGGTCTGATCGCCCGGGTTCGAATGTGGGAGGAGCCCGGCCTCCAGGGTCAGCTCGCAGACCTCCCGGAGGTATTCGTGGATGGACGCGTGGCCCCAGTCGGCGAGCTGCTCGTGGATCCTGGTGTAGCGGTCGTCGGGATCGTCGCCGAAGGTGAACAACGCCTCCGTGCAGCCCGCCTGCACGCCCGTTTCGACGATGTCGAGAACCTCCTCCGGTGACAGCAGGCTGGCCTCGCCGGGCGGATCGAAGTACGTGCAGTAGGTGCAGGTGTACCGACAGGCCGTCGTCAGCGGGACGAACACGTTCCGACAGTAGGTGAGCGCCTCCGCCGGGGCGACATCGGACGGCTCGACGTCGAGCAGCGACTCGATCGCCGACTCCTCGACGGTCAGCTCGAGGCCGTACTCGGCCGCCCCGGGGAACATCGGGCTGGGCTACCCTGTCGGGCGGTAAAAAGGTGTCACCCCGGGCAAGCTTCGGCCTCACTCAAACCCGCCCCAGATCGGAGCTGCCCTTGCTTCGTGTTCGCTTTCGGGTTTCAAAGCGGCGACGGGGCCCCGGTAACAGACAGAGTCCTTCACGCCGGATGACCGTCTCGTTCGATGCCGACCCGGCCCTCGTCGGTCGTCAGGCGGATGCCCTGCTCGATCAACCATTCGCGTGATCGCGTGCCGGAGCCGTGAATCAGGACCTCGACGAGGTCGGCCCGTTCATCGATGTCCGTCGCCAGCCGGTGGGAATCGACCGTCTCGACCGTCGCCCCGATCTCGCGGGCGATCTCGAGGTGGTCGCTGAATGACGTCCCGTGGTAATCGACCCGGAACTCGGCGTGGCGAGCGACGAAGGCATTCGTTCCGCCGCCTCGCCCCGGGGCGATCACGAGATCTGCGGTCGGAGCCAGCAGGCGGTCGATCGTGTCCGCCGTCAGCAGCGGTAGGTCCGCCATGACGATCCCGATCGGCTCGTCGACCGATTCGAGTACGGCGTTGACCGCCGGCGTGAGCGGCCGGTCGTCGATCTCGACGGGGACCCCACAGTCCACGGGCCCGGTGGCGAGCACCGTCGGCACCGCCCCGGTCGCTTCGAGAGCCGCTATGACGTCGGAGAGCATGACCCGGGCGAAAGCCGACCGTTCGTCCGGTTCCAACAGCGGTCCGAGGCGGGTTTTCGGGGTCCCGGCGTCGAATGGCACGACGAACCGCATCCACTACAGCCGACTGTGGGTGCGGCTCCGGCGCCAGTAGACCACGGCGCCGACGACGAGACCGATCAAAACGAGGGCACCAACGGCCAGCAGGATGAGCCGGTTCCGGCTCTGAGTGGTTTCGGCCTGTCGGGCAGTGTCCTCGGCCTGCCCGGCGAGGTCAACGGCGAGCTCGAAGTTCTCGCTCTCGTAGGCGTCGATGGCGGAGTTCAGGGTTTGCTCCGCCTCGTCGTGGCCGCCGGTGTCGTCAAT
>CAZKPC010000005.1:6828-67065 GCA_964554565.1 uncultured Halobacteriales archaeon | reverse complement strand
AGCAAACGGTCCAGGACGAGGACGCCGTCCGGTCGGCCATCCGTGAGGGCGTCGATCCCCTCGAAGCCTACGAGCGATACGGCACGTTCTAGCGGTTCGATCGACGATTCGTCCACCGTTGGACAACGCTCCGGTCGCGAGCCGTCACACCGGTTCCAGCTGTTCTGACCCGGAGATGGTTGATCGAACAAGCTGGCGGAGAGGGAGAGGGTATCGATCGCGGCCCTTCGACGTCCGGAACCGCGTCCCTCAAGACGAGGCCTCACGAGGTGCCGACAGTGACCGAGGATCGGCCCCGCCGGGAGTGGTCACTGATCGGCGTCTCCGCAGCCACCCGGTTCGCCAGCGGGACGCTGATGGGCACGGCGCTCGCGGTCTACATCGGCGAGACCGGGTCGCCGTTCGCGGTCAGTATGGTCGCGACGGCCTACTGGATCGGGCTGATGGTTCTGTCGCCGATCTGGGGGGCCATCGCCGACGTCACCGGCCGCCGCCGGGCGGTGCTCGGCCTCACCGGCCTCGCCGCGACCCTCGCGGTCCTGCCCCTGCTCGTCCTCGATGGCGTCTGGGGTCCGATCGGGCTCCGCGGGCTCTACGCCGTGTTCGCGGCCGGCTTCGGGCCCGTCATCCTCTCGATCGTGAGCACACGCGGCGGCGCGGCCGCTCGGGGACAGTCCGTCGGCTTCTTCAACAGCACCCGGGCGCTGGGTTTCGCCGGCGGCCAGTTGACCGCTGGCGTCCTGCTCGGGCTCCTGGTCCCCGATCAGCTCTATCTGGTGATCGCCGGCCTGAGCCTCGCTTCGACGCTGGCCGTCGTCGCCATCACTGATCCGACCCCGGCGCCGGACCGGGCGCCCACCACGGCCGAACTGCTCGCGGAAGTCAAACAGCGGCTCCTGCCGGCCGCCGGCGAGCGGGGCCACCTCGTGACCAACGGCCTGGTCTGGCTCTACGTGGCGCTCGCGATCCGGAACATGACGGTCCTCGGGACGACCGCCCTCGCCCCGCCCTACCTCGTCCATGTCGTCGGGGTCTCGGAACCGGTCATGGGCGTCGTGCTCGCCATGAACCACGGGACCCAGGTGGTGGCGATGCTGCTCCTCGGGGTCGTGGCCGACCGGGCGGGCCGGAAGCCGCTTATCGTGGCCGGGATGGCGGGCAGCGGGGTGTTCGCGCTGCTCGCCGCCCTGGCCACGACCCCGGCGCCCGGGATCACCCGCGTTATCGTCGCCGGGGCCGCCTTCCTGGTTCTCGGGACTTCCTTCTCGGCGATGGCTACCGGCGCGGTCTCGTTCATCGGGGACGTCGCCCCGCCCGATCGCGAGTCGGAGCTCATGGGCCTTCGCTCGACGGCGAAAGCCGTGGGCGGCGTGGCCGGACCCGTGCTCCTGGGCACGGCCGCGACACTGACCTCCTACGAAGCGGCCTTCGCTGGCGGGAGCCTCCTCGCCTTCGCGGCGGCGCTGCTAGCCGCCCTCGCGCTCGTGGAAAGCAAGCCGGCGGCCGCCAGGGTGGTCACGCCCGGAGACTGAGCGCCGATCAAACTCCTGACTGGATCCGCTCGGCAATGGCGTCGAGCTCCGCCTCGTCCAGCGAGGGCCGGCCGCCCATGGCCGCGTGGATCGGCCCCCCTCCGTCGTCGTGGAACCGCGGAACCAGGTGGCAGTGCACGTGGGGCACTTCCTGGCCGGCCGCCGAGCCGTCGTTGACCGCGACGGTCACGGCATCGGCATCGACGGCCGTCTCGACGGGATCTAAGAGCGCGTGGACGGTGCCGAACAGGTCCCGGGCGAGTGCTGCGGGGAGGTCCGCCAGCCGCTCGTGATGGGCCGTCGGGATCACCAGCGTATGGCCGGGCGCCAGCGGGTTGGCATCCAGGAACGCGACGACGTCATCGGCTCGGTGCACGGTCCGGCTCGGGGCCTCCTCGGCGGCGATCCGGCAGAAGATACAGGCCATGGCGGCCGCTCGACGCCGTCAAGGATAAGCGGTTCCCCGGCGGCCGCGGACAGCTTTTTGGCCGCCTCGGGCGAATCCGCCGCCATGTCGATCAGCTTCGATCGCTCGGTACAGACCGCCTCGTTCCACAGCCCGCTCGAGGACTTCCAAGCGGTCGAGATCGAGGTCGAGGTCCGGGAGGACCCACTGACGGAGCGGCAGGCCAGAATCGTGCCCGAGTCGTTCCTCAAGGCGGAGGATCCGGACATCGAGTCCGTGGTGGCGGACGACGAGGACTGTTTCTTCTGTCCCGGCACCGTCGAGGACGTCACGCCGGAATACCCGGATTGGGTCGGGATGGACCGGGGCTCGGTCGGCGAAGCCACGTCGTTCCCGAACCTCAATCCCTACGGGACCCATTCGAACGTCGTCGCCCTCACGGACGCCCACTACAAGCCGATCGACGCGTTCGAACGCGCCGACTTCCGCAATGGCCTGGCCGCCGCGCTCGAATACATCGACCGCGTGTTCGAGCACGACACCGAGGCGGCTTTCGCCTCGGTCAACATGAACTTCCTGCGCTCGGCGGGCAGTTCCATCGTTCACCCCCATCTGCAGACACTGGTCGACGGCCGGGGGACCAACCGCCAGCGCGAGCTGACCAGCGCCGCCCGCGCGTACGCCGAGGAACACGACGTGGCGTACTGGGAGGCATTGGTCGAGGCCGAACGGGACGGCGACCGCTGGATCGGCTCGACAGGGACCGTCGACTGGCTGGCGGCCTTCGCCCCGCATCACCACCGCCAGGTCATCGGCGTCGGTGGTCCGGACGGGGTCCCAGCGCCGGATGCGGACATCGTGTCGGACCTCGCCGCGGGGATCGTGAACGTCCTCGAGTATTACGGCGACGCGGGGCTCAACGCCTTCAACCTCGCTTGGCATCTCAGCGCCGACGAGGCCGGGATGCGGCCGGTCGTCGAACTCGTAGCGCGCTCCGTCTTCGACGAATACTACTGGAGCGATTCCCCGTTCTTCACGGTGCTGCATGACGAAGGAGTCGTCGACGAGGCGCCCGAGACCGTCGCGGCCGACGCTCGCTCGTTCTTCTGAGAGCGTCGTATGGGTCAGCGCTCCTCGAGCACCGCCCGGAGCAAATCCGGGCGCACGGCTCTGTCGGGGATCGAATCAACCAGTCTACCGCCTGGATCTCCTCGGCGCCGGTTCCGGGGTTCCGGGCGGTAGCTGTCGACCCAGTCGGCGAGCCCCTGTAGAACACGACGTGCCCCGTGAGCCGTTCGTCCCCGTGTTCGAGCTCTGCTGCTGAACGCGCCACGGGCGTTCGATCTGCACGGCGACGCCGGTCTCTTCAACGACCTCGCGAACGGCCGCCGAGCGCCAGTCCTCGCCGGGTTCGACACCACCGCCGGGGAACCCGAAGCCGTCCATCCAATCGTTTTCGACCAGCAGGACCTCACCGGCCGCGTTGGTGACCGCCACCGCGACCGCGCCCGCGAGCTCAGCATCGCGTCGTTTTGCCCGCTCGAACTCCGTGGCGTCGAGCTGCTCGGTCGTCGATTCGTAAACGACATCACGCCGCTCAAGGAGTCCGTCCGGGACGTCCTCCATCGATCGAGCCTCAGGTCTGGAACTGAATAGCCTCTTTCTTTCAGCCGGGGGCTTGCGTGGCTCGGAGAAGGAGTGGGCAGCGCCGGGATCGAGATCCGAGAATCCCTCACAGGACGGGGGAGCGAAATTGGCTATATCGAGACCTGTCACCCGTGGTGTCGAGCACGAAATCAACTTTTATAACCGCTCAGGAGCTTCTCCAGCGTGTGATGGAACGGTTCACGGCTGTCGCCCGATTGGCCGCCCGGAGCCGTCCCAGCAGCATCGCTATTATCGGGGCTCCCTAGCAGCCCCAATCACCCGCCACCACTCCGCTCCGAACGTGCACCGGCTCCGAGGAACACAGCCGCCGTCACCCCCACTCACTGTCAACCATGTCAGAGCACGATCCGACCGATCGAGACTCCGTTCGCCCGGCGCAAGCCGCTGAAGGCCCGACCGGGCGAACTAGTCACGCTTTAGCCGACGCCGATGCAGGAACCGCCATGGACCGTTTCGCCGAGCTCGACGACCGGTACGACCCGCAGACCGTCGAGGAGCGGGTGTTCGAGTACTGGGACGAGGTCGACGCCTACGACCGGACCCGCGAACACCGGTCGGGCGCCGAGCCCTTCTTCTTCGTCGATGGGCCGCCGTATACCAGCGGTGCGGCCCACATGGGCCACGCCTGGAACAAGAGCCTCAAGGACCTCTACATCCGCTACAAGCGGATGCGGGGCTACGACGTTGCGGATCGGCCCGGGTACGACATGCACGGGCTCCCGATCGAGACGCGCGTCGAGGAAGAGCTCGAGTTCGAGAACAAGAAGGACATCGAGGCCTTCGGCGTCGACGCGTTCATCGAGGAGTGCCGGTCCTTCGCGGAGGACAGCCTCGACCAGCTGCAGGCGGACTTCAAGTCCTTCGGCGTCTGGATGGACTGGGAAAACCCCTATCGGACCGTCACGGCGGAGTACATGGAGGCCGCTTGGTGGGCCTTCCGGGAGGTCCACGACCGGGGGCTCGTCGAGCGCGGGAAGCGATCGATCTCCCAATGCCCGCGGTGTGAAACCGCCATCGCGAAGAACGAGGTGGAGTACCACGAAGTCGAGGACCCGTCGATCTACGTGCGGTTCCCGCTGGCCGACCGCGAGGGCTCGCTGGTCATCTGGACGACGACCCCGTGGACCATTCCGGGGAACACGTTCGTCGCCGTCGGTGAGGACCTGACCTACCAGGCCGTCCGGGCCGAGAAGGACGGTACCTCCGACGTGCTCTACATCGAGGAATCGCTCGTCGAGGAGGTGCTGAAACACGGCCGCTACGACGACTACGAGGTCCTCGAGGAGGTCCCCGGCGAGGACATGGTGGGCTGGTCCTACGAGCACCCGCTGGACGACCTCGTGGCTCACCCGGGCGGGACCGGCAGTTTCCAGGTCTATACCGCCGACTACGTCGAAGCCGACCGTACCGGCCTCGTCCACTCCGCGCCGGGGCACGGCGAGGAGGACTTCCAGCGAGGCACGGAGCTGGGCCTCGAGCTGTTCTGCCCGGTGGGGAGCGACGGCGAGTTCGATGACCGGGCCGGCCCGTACGCGGAGCAGTTCGTCCGGGAGGCCAACCCGGAGATCATCGAGGACCTCCGCGAGCGCGGGTATTTGCTGGCGGATGACACCTACGTGCACGACTACGGTCAGTGCTGGCGATGCGATACCGACATCATCCAGATCGTCACTGACCAGTGGTTCATCAACATCACCGACGTCAAGGAGGACCTCCTGGCCAACATCGAGGACTCCGAGTGGTACCCGTCCTGGGCCCGGGACAACCGCTTCCGGGACTTCGTCGAGGACGCCCCGGACTGGAACGTCTCCCGCCAGCGGTACTGGGGGATCCCGATCCCGATCTGGCTGCCGCCCGACTGGGACGGCGACATGGACCGGGTGATCGTGGTCGGCACCCGCGAGGAGCTCGCCGAGCGGGTCGACCAGGACATCGATCCCGACGCCATCGACCTCCACAAGCCGACGGTGGACGACCTCACGATCACCGAGGACGGCGTCACCCACGAGCGGGTCCCGGACGTGTTCGACGTCTGGCTCGACTCGTCGGTAGCGACCTGGGGCACGCTCGACTATCCCGGCGAGCCGGGGAGCCAGGCCGCCTTCGAGGAACTCTGGCCCGCGGACCTGATCATCGAAGCCCACGACCAGACCCGTGGCTGGTTCTGGTCACAGCTCGGGATGGGGACCGCCGCCGTCGGCGAGGTGCCCTACGAGCGCGTCATGATGCACGGTCACGCCCAGATGCCCGACGGGCGGGCGATGTCCAAGTCCCGGAACATCATGATCCGGCCACAGGAGGTGATGGACGAGCACGGCGCCGACCCGATGCGGTTGTTCCTGCTCTCGATCGCCGCCCGCGGCGAAGACATGCGGGTGTCGTGGGAGGAGATCGCGGAGATGGAAAGCCGGCTCAACATCCTCTGGAACGCGGCCCGGTTCCCGCTTCCCTACATGGAGATGGACGGGTTCGAGCCCGCCACCGCCGACCCGGAGGCGGTCAGGGCGGACCTCGAGCGCCTCGACCGCTGGCTATTGTCCCGCCTCCAGACCGTCGAGGCGGAGGCAACGGCCGCGATGGACGAGTACGCCCACCACGACGCGTTGGCGGCCCTGCTCGACTTCGTGGTCGAGGACGTCTCGCGGTACTACATCCAGACGGTCCGCGAACGCATGTGGGAGGAGGCCGACACGGCGAGCAAGCGCGCGGCCTACACGACGCTCGCCACCGTGCTCCGGGAGGCCGCCGTGATGCTGGCACCGTTCGCCCCGTTCGTCGCCGAGGAGCTCTATCAGCGCCTGACCGGGGACCGCGACCACCCGACGGTACACATGGCCGACTGGCCGACCGCCGACTCCGAGCTCCGAGCGGCCGAGCTCGAAACCGAGATCGAGGTCGTCCGGGCGGTCGAAGAGGCCGGGTCCCATGCCCGCCAACGGGCGGGCCGGAAGCTCCGGTGGCCCGTCTCGCGAGTCGTCCTGGATGCGGCTCAAGAAGGCGTTGTCGACGCGGTGGGGAAACACGAGGACCTCCTGGCCGAGCGGCTCAACGCGCGATCGGTCGAACTGGTCGAACCCGGCGAGGCCTGGTCGGAACTGCGGTATTCCGCCGAGGCCGACATGAGCGTGTTAGGTCCGGCCTTCGGCGAAGACGCGAGCGCCGTCATGGAAGCCCTCAACGAGGCGTCGGTCGAGGAGCCCGAGTTGGACGCGCTGGAGGACGCGGTCGCCGCCGGGCTCGGGCGAACGGTCGAGCTTACCGCCGAGATGGTCGACTTCGTCGAAAGGCTCCCGGACGCCGTCGCCGGCGCCGACTTCGACGATGGGTCGGTCTACGTGGACACCGCCCTGACTGACGAGCTCGAGGCCGAAGGGTTCGCGCGGGAAGTCATCCGTCGGGTCCAGGAGATGCGCAAGGAGCTGGACCTCGACGTCGATCAGCGGATCCGACTCGATCTGAACGTGGAGGACGAGCGGGTCGCCGGGCTCGTCGCCGAGCACGAGGACTTGATCACGGAGGAGGTCCGCGCCGGCGAGCTCGGCGCCGTTCAGGACGGCCACGAACGGGAGTGGGACGTCGAAGGCGTGACGATGCGCTTCGCGATCGAGCCGCTCGCCGAATCGACGGCGTAAGCTCCGGGCCGGACCGGCCCCCGACTTTCAGAGCGCCTCGGCCAGGATCGGCGCCACGGAGACGGCGCTGACCGCGCCCTCGATAGTATCGGTGCCGTAGACCGCTTCGACTCCCGCCTTGGCCAGCCGCAACCGAGCCCCCGCCGCCAACACCGGATGGACGCAGCCGACGAAGACCCGGCCGACATCGCGATCCCCCAGAACCCCGATCGCTTCGGCCATCGTCGACCCGGTCGCGATGATGTCGTCCACGACGACCACGTCCCGGCCAGCGACCTCCGTGTTACTCGGCGCGATCTCGACGCTGTCGCTCGACCGGCGCGTTTTCTCGAAGTGATCGACGGTTCCCGTTCCGTAGCCATCCCGAACCGCTTCCGCGATGGGTCGCGCGTTGGCGTCCGGGGCCAGGAACAGCGGCTCCGCGAGCCCGTCCGGCACCGGCTCAGCGAGCCGAGCGGCGGCGTTCACGGACTCGACGGGCACGTCGAAGTAATCGAGGACAAGCGAGGTATGCGGATTTACCACGATCACGCGGTCGGTCCCCGTTCCGATGGCTCGCGCCACGGCCCGTGCTGAGACCGGGTGGCCCGGCTCGAACGCCTCGTCCTGCCGGGCGTAGCCCATGTACGGGAGGATCGTCGTGACGTGGTCGGCGCCGGCCGCCCGGACCGCGTCCTGGAGCTCGAGCAACTCCAGGTGCGCCGTGTCCGAGACCGTGGCCGCGAGCACGACCGCCTCCGCGCCGTCGAAGTCAGGGACGCTGGCCAACAGCTCACCGTCGGGGAAGCGGTCGACCTCGACCGACGCGAGGGGACGGCCCGTCTCAGCGGCGAGCGACGCGGCGAGCGATTGAGAGGCCGACCCGCTGACGATCATATCGGCTGCTCTCCGCCCGGCGTAAACCCGTTTTCGGTTGGCCCGGTGAGAATGTGCTCAGAGCACGACCGCCCCGACGATCCCCTCGATCCCGAGCGGGGTCCGGGTCCAGCCAGCTTCCGCCTCGATATAGAGCTCGCCGGCGGCCGTCAACACGAACGTTCGAGCGCCGTAGGCCACGGCCGCGACGTCGCTCGGCTCCGGCAACTCGAGCGGGGCCCAGGCTCCGTTCTCGCGGGTATAGGTCCCCCCGGGCCCGGCCGCATGGGCGCGGCCGTCTGGCGCTCCAGTCACCAGGTCGTAGGCACCCTCCAGGGCGTCCAACCAACCGTTGCCGAGCTCGTAGAGCCCGTCCCCCGTCGCCACGAGCGGCATCCCGGCCGCCCGGGCCACGTCGGTGACCCCGGCGAGGCCGGCAGGTCGCAGCCCGCCCTCGACCAGCCGGAACACGCCCTCGGCCGTCCCGACGAGATCGCCATCCAACGCCGTCGCGGCCCCGGGGAGCTCCCCGATCGGCTCCCAGCCCGCGTCCCGGTACGATGCCAGCTCCCCGGCCGGGTCGGCGGCCACTGGGCGTCCCTCGTGGACCGTCACGGCTGTGGCCGGCCCGAACCCGGTCGGTTCGAGGGCGTCGATCTCGGGGGTCTCGGCCAGGAGCACGGTTCGGTCGGTCGCGACGACCAGCGGGAACTCGTCGCCAGCGTCGGTACGGGCGGCTGCTGAGAGATCGGCGGGCGAACATTCCGTCGCGATCCCGAACTCGCCCACGCGACCGTTCGATACCCCGACGGTTACGAGCCCGGGCGCCGCGGCCACCACGAGCGTCCTGGCGCCGGACCGATCGGCGTAGACCCGATCCTCGGCGAGGTCGCCCATGCCAGATGGCCGCCGGGCACGGTCTAAGTGGTTGCGGCTGGCGGCCCGCCGGCTGGCGTGGCAGGTTCAGTCAGTCAGGAGTGCGCCGAGCAGGGCGGCGATGGCCGCCACCTCGACGACGACGGTGGCGAGGACGAACGCGTCAGCCAGGAGGTGATCGATGAAGAGCGTCAGCGGGTCGGTCTCGTGCCGGAGCGGGGTGAGGCCGCCGAAGAGAGCCCCGCCGTGGCTCCCGAGATGCCACCACCCGTAGCCGACCAGATAGACGGCCATCAGGGCGGCCAGACCGCCGAGCAGTGGTCGTCGCGGCCCGTCGCGAGCGAGCCAGATGGCCACGCCCGCGATCGCCAGCGCCGAGGCGACGAAGAGGAACGGTCGGGGGTCCGGGAACCGGCCCGCTTGGAGGTAGACGATCCCCCTGGGCAGGCCCCAAACGAAGTGCAGCGCTCCGGCAACCACCGCCAACATGACGCCGGCGAACTCGAGCGCCTCACGACGAACCGCGACCATGCGTGGCGGCTCGGGACCGGCAGGGCAAAGCTCCCGCGGTCCCGGGCTGCCGGTGGCGGAACCACTTTGCCCCGGGCCGTCCAGGCGCCAGCCATGGAGGTGTTTGGGTCGAGCGGGACCCGGGGGGTCGCCAACGAGACCCTCACCCCCGAGTTCGTCGTCCGGGTCGCGAAAGCGGCGGGCACGACCTGGGGCGCGGATCGCGTCGCGCTCGGTCGAGACACCCGGAAGACTGGGCCGATGCTTGCCGACGCCGCGGCCAGCGGCCTGGCGAGTATCGGGGCGGACGTCGACCGCCTCGGCGTGCTCCCGACGCCCGCGCTGCAAGCGTACGCCGAGGCGGAAGGGGTCCCCGGACTCATCGTGACGGCGAGCCATAACCCCGCTCCGTACAACGGGATCAAACTGGTAGGGGCGGACGGGATCGAGCTGGCGGTCGATGCGATGGAGCGGGTCGAAGACACGTTCCTGGCCGAGCGCTACGAACCCGTCGGCTGGGACAGCGTCGGCCGGAGCCACCGTATCGACGGCGCCCGGGAGCGGTATCGCCGGGGGCTCCTCGACGCGGTCGACACCGACGCGATCGAGGCGGCCGACCTCACGGTGGCCGTCGATCCCGGCCACGGTGCGGGGGCGCTGACCAGCCCACAGTTCTTCCGCGAGCTCGGGTGTCGGGTCGTCACAGTACACGCCCAGGCCGACGGTCGATTCCCCGGCCGGGATCCCGAACCCGTCGAAGCGAACCTGAGTGATCTCAAGTCCCTCGTCAGGGCGGCGGACGCGGACGTCGGAATCGCGCATGACGGCGACGCCGACCGAGCGATTCTCGTGGACGAAACGGGCGCGTACATCGAGGGCGACGCCACGCTGGCCGCACTGGCGGCCGACTGTTTGGAACCCGGGGACGTCACCGTTTCCGCGGTGAACGTCTCCCAACGTCTCGTCGATGTCGTCGAGGAGCACGGCGCGGAGCTCGAACTCACCCCGATCGGCAGTACCCGAATCGTGACCCGCGTACAGGAACTCCGGACCGAGGGCGCCGAGGTGCCCATCGCGGGCGAAGGTAATGGCGGGCTCATCTTCCCGGAGTACCGGTTGGCCCGGGACGGGGCGTACACGGCGGCCCGGTTCCTCGAACGCTGTGTGGAGCGGCCCGCGAGCGAGCTCGTCGCCGATCACGGGGGATACCACAACGTCCGCTACAACATCGAGTACGACAGCGAGGCCGAGCGCCGAACGCTCGTCCGGACCGCCGAAGGGTACGCCCGCAGTGCCGACGCCGAACTGACCACGATCGATGGCTACCGGCTCGATTACGGGGACGCCTGGGTCCTGGCCCGGCCGAGCGGGACTGAACCCCTCGTGCGGATTTACGCCGAGGCGCGAGACCACGACCGGGCCCGGGAACTGGCCGACGACATCCGAACCGCCCTGGTGACGGCTATCGAGGACGCCTGACGGGCGTCGGGGAACCGCCCTATCGGTCGGGGTAGCGCTCGAGTACGGTCTGGAGCCGTTCGAGTTCCTCGCGCAGCAACGAGAGTTCGGATTCCACCGCCCCCGACTGGAGCCGTTCCCGTTCGGCTTCCTCGAGCCGGTCCCGCGCGACGGCGGTTCGTCGGAGCCGACCGTAATCGGGGTCCCTGGTTAACGCCCGGAGGTCGTGCAGCTTCGAGACGGTCGCCGCGGGCGCGAACCGATCGACGACCGGGATGAGCTCGCGGGCCTGGAAGCGGAGTTCGGTCGCCGGGGGCGGCGGCCACTCGACCGTTAGCGGCTCGGCGTCCAGCCGATCGAGGTAGGTCCGCTGGCTCGCGACGGTCGCGCGGAACCGGTCCGGATCGTCGACGTAGTGGGCCAGCTTCGATGCGGAGTAGTCCGCGAGTTCGACCAGGCGCGGGATCGGTTCCTCGCCGACGGGGTTCGAACGGAGGTACGCCGCGAGCCGGTCCGGCGCTGCCTCCAACGACACGAGCGGGTAATCGCCCGCCGTCTCGAGGAGATCCAGGACCGTCCGAGCGGACGCGTCCCGCCGGAAGGACCGGAAGGCGTCCCTGACGGAGTTGTTGTAATCGCGGATCGGGTCCCGGAGGGCTCCCAGATCCGCGTCGAGGTCGGCGTCCTCGAACTCCAGCAGGCGTTCGTGCTCCGCGATGGCGGATTCGATCTCACGGCGGCGACTGACCACCGCGCTCCGGGCCTCGCGATAGCGCCGCCGCGCGGCTTTGCGTTCCTCGAGCAGGCCCACGAGCTCGGCCGCGGGTTCGAGCGTCGCTCGCGCCTCCTCCATGTCGGCCTCGGAGAGCCGCCGTTTGTCGAGCAGCTCGCCGACGTCCTCGAACGCCTCGCGGGCCAGCAAATCGTCCGGGAGCCGTTCGACCCGGTTCACGAGTTCGTCTTGGAACTCGACGTACGCCTGAAACGTTTCCCGGCCCGAGCCGGTCGCCTTCCCGTCGTACTCGTCGATGAACCCCAGGAACCCGTCGTAGGCTTCCGCCAGCCGTTCGAGGGCCGGCTCGCCCCGTTCTCTGACCGCCGCCTCGGCTCGATCCAGCTCGTCAGCCGCCGCCTCCAGACGCTCGATCGGGCCGGCGGTGGCCGGCCGGCCGGTGGCATCCGCCATGTCGCGGCTCAGCTGTAGACCTCGTCCGGATCGAACACCGGTTCGGCGATCGTCTCACCGTCGAGGGTACGATGGAAACACGACCGGTACCCGGTATGGCAGGCCCCGCCGGCCTGATCGACCAGATAGAGCAGGGCGTCGCCGTCACAATCGACGCGGACTTCCTCGACGCGTTGCACGTGGCCGCTCGTCTCACCCTTCTGCCACAGCTCCTCGCGACTGCGGGAGCGATAGTGAGCGAGGCCGGTCTCGAGGGTGCGATCGAGCGCCTCGGCATCGACGTGGGCGAGCATCAACACCTCCCCCGTATCAGCGTCCTGCGCGATCGCCGGCAGCAGGCCGGCGTCGTCGAAAACGAGATCCACCCCGTCAGTTGACATGGGTGTCGGTCGGGTCGGGGTGTGGATAGGCGTTTCGCGTTCCGTGGTGCAGCCCCGCGTCTGAGGCTCCGCTGTGACCTGTGGGGCTCCGGAACGGTTCTCGCAAGCAGGCTTTGGCCGGAACCGCCCGCGGACTCAGGAGGGTTCCACTCGAGCGCCAGGATCCCGGCTAGTCCCCTCGCGGAGATGTATCGAGCGCCCGAGCCGGATCAGTGATCCCTCAACTCCGTCAGACCCGGAAAACGGCGCGGCCTCTCACACAAGGCCGGCCGCTCGAAGGCCGGCGTAGAGGAGATCGCCGAACCCGACGGCCACGAGGAGGCCGAGGAAGACGGGGACGAGGTACGGGAGGCCGGGCGAGATCCAGACCCTCTCCGCACGGGACAGGAACTCCAGGCCCGCTCGGAGCTGCTGGGGCGTGGCGCCGTATGCCGAATCCACGCTCGAGAGAAACGCCTCGGCCCCCCAGGGATCGGCGTCCGCCGCGGTGGAATCGTCGCTCCCGCCTTCGGGAACCGGTTCGGACACGTCGGGTACACTTTCGGGCGCTATGGCGGCCGTCGGATCAGGACGCCCGTCGGTCGGCTCGCCCGGGTCGGCCGGCAGGGTCTCCGGATCGCGAAGCTCCGCGGGTCGGCTCCGGAGGTCGACCAGGGAGGCCTCTCGCCACCGCAGGTACATCCGGAGGGCATCCAGATCGAGCCCGCCGATGGCCCACCCATCGGGCGTCTCCGCGAGCCGTCCGTGAACCGTCGGGAGCTCCGTCCAGTGAACTCTCCGGGCGAAGAAGATCGGCATCGAGAGCTCCCCCGCCCGAACGTTTCGGATCGCCAGCCAACCGGGGTACAGCAGTCCCAGCAGCGCGGCGTTCGTCAGGACCGTCAGCGAGAACACCCCGAGCGGCGGGCGGACCAGCGGCAGGAGGACCCCGCCGAGTGTGTAGGCCGGATAGGTCGGAAAGAGGACGGCTAACGTGGCGATCGCCTTGGCATCCGCCGCGCCCATGAGTCCGTATCGGTAGAACCCGACCGCGAGCAGGCCGAGTACCCCGAGACTGATGGCCGCTCGGAGTAGGAACAGCCGCCAGGCCGGCCCCGGATCCGAGAGCGCGACCGTTCCTTCCCAGACGAGCAAGGCCGCTCCGAGACCGACCAGCGGCCACCAGAGGCCTGACGGGACGCGGCGGATCTGGTGATCCCGCCAGGCCGCCCACCCCAGGACCGGGATCGCAATCAGGCGCAGGAGATCCGGGCCGGACGCAACGGAGGCGACCACGGGTCAGTCTGTCCGGGACGGGGATTAACGGTTGTGGGGCCGAACACCGGCGCCTCTCGCGGATCGAACCTGACAGCTAACGGCCCGCTAAGCCCATTGACGATCCAGGAGGGACAGCAGCTCGCTGTCGAGCGATGGTCGATCCGGCCCCACGGGATTTGGACAGTCGGAGCCAGTCGAGGCGAGTCAGTGAGAAGCGAGCGACAACCCAGGGGTTAATACCGAGAACTATCATGCGGTTCCCAATGGCATCGAAATTCGATGCCGGATCCAGCGAGTGGGCAAGGGGAGACCGTTCGGCGGAGGCCGGAATGGTCGACAGGTCACGTATTAACCAATTATTGCGGCTCGAAGCTAGATGACCTCCAAATTTATTACGAATAAACGAATCTCATACGATCGCCGAGAACTGTAATCAGGCATAGGTAACGGATGGTAACCAGTATTCACGTCTCAGTGCCGGCTATCCTGGCAGCTGGAGCCGGGCTGATCCTGCTGTATATCGTCTGGCGAGGGTGGCCTTTCGAGCGCTATCCCGGGGCCTCGACCTGGACGTTGATCCTGATCAGCGTCGCCGTCTGGGATATTTCCTACGGCATCGCCCTGACCGTCCATGACCCGATACTTCGGTGGTGGTTCGAGATCCCGATCAATTTCGGGCGATCGGTTTCGATCCCGCTGATCCTCGCCTTTGCTCTCCAGTATACGGGGCGGGAGCGACTCGCGACCTCGAACTGGATGTACGGCCTCTTCGCGTTCTACGGCATCGCGTTCCTGCTCACCGTCACGAACCCGCTGCATCACCTGATGTGGACCGGCTATCGGATCAGTCCGATCCTCGGAGCAGCCGCGGTCGACTTCTCGCCGCATGGCTACTACGTCGTCGCCGGCGCTTCTTACCTAGTGATCCTGCTGGCCATCGTGTCGCTGATCGACCCGATCGCGCGACAGCGAGAGCTGTTCGGGCGGCAAGGCATCGCGCTGGTCATCGCCCTCGCGATCCCCTCGATCGCCAACGTCGTCTGGCTGTTCCGACTCGGACCCACGAGACACCTCGATCTGACGCCGATCGGTCACATCGCCATTGCCAGTCTCCTGACCTATGCCTTGTTCCAGGAAGACATGTTCGAGGTAGTACCGGCAACCCGGCACAAGGCCGAGCAGGCGGCTCTGGAAAACCTTGCCGTCGCGGTGATCAGTGTCACCACGAACGGACAAATCGTGAACCTCAACGCTCGAGCGGCAGAACTGCTGGATATAGATACCGAATCGCTGCTGTTGTCGGACGTCTCTGACTTCTTGCCGATCCGATTGCCCCCTGAGGAAACGAACTTCACCTTGAGCGATCCGTTCGGGCGGAGGAACGAGTATACAGTCGGGATCTCCGAGATCGTCAGCGACCGCGGGAACTCGATCGGGTACACGATCTCGCTGCAGGACATCACCGCCGAACGCCAACGACAGCAACGGTTGCAGGTGTTGAACCGGGTGCTCCGCCACAACCTGCGGAACGACCTCAATCTCGTGCTCGGGTACGCCGACGAGCTCGACGAAGAGATCCCGGGTGAAAGCGCGAAGGCTGGACTGATCGACGACACGGTCTCGAACCTCCTCGCCATCAGTCGAAAGGCCCGCAACGTGGAGGAGATCGTCGCCCAAGAGGGGGAGCGGGCTACAGCCGAATTGACCAGCGTGGTCGAATCAGCCGTGAACGATGTCGCGGCCGAACATGCGGCCTACAGGTTCGACGTGCGGACACCGGAAACCGGCTCGACCGTGAACAAACGGATCCTGTTCCCCGTCCTTCGAGAACTCATCGAGAACGCCTGTCGGCACAACGATGCCGCCGAACCGTGCGTTTCAGTGGTCGCCGAAGTGGTCGATGGGGCCGATCATCCGATATCGATCCGTATCAGCGACAACGGCCCCGGCATCCCGGGCGAGGAGCTGAAGCCTCTCAATGAAGGCACTGAAACCCCGCTGGAGCACGGCAGCGGGCTCGGCCTCTGGCTCGTCGAATGGGGAATCTCGCAGCTCGGTGGGACGATCACCTTCGGAGAGAACGATCCACGAGGAGCCGTTGTCGAGCTCCGATTGCCCGCAGGTACGACCGACGAATCCTCCGAACCGGAGCCTCATGGCGAAACGAGTTCCGAACCGGACTGACCGGGCAGGAGCTGGAGGAGTAGTCAATCGCCGCCAGGACGATCAATGAACCATCCCTAACGGCCATTAAACCTATCCGCCACCCCGACTCCCGCTGCCAGCCATTCTCGCCAGGTGCTTCGATTTGCGGGCCTCGGCGCCCGAAGGAAACCGGAAATCGCCGAAAGTTCGATCGAAGGTATACGCGGGGTCCCGCGGACCTCTTACCGCGGGGCCGGACCCGCGCCTCACCCGGAAGCAGTCGGCGGTGGCTCGACATTTCGGAAGCTAGCAGCTTGCCGACCGGACCGCCTAATCCCGTCAGCTCAGCCCGGTAAACCTACCACCCGGCGATGTGGATGTCCCGGTCCATGTCGACCCAGGCGTCCGGGGTCTGATGGACCACCATCGTCGGGATCTCGAGCGTGCGAATGACTTTGTCCGCGGTGCTGCCGAGGAGGGCCTTCTCGACGTTAGTCAACCCCCGGGACCCCATCACGATGAGATCGATATCGTGCTCCTCGACGTAGGACTCGATCTCCGTGTGAACAACCCCGGGAGAAACGGACGTCGTGCAGTCGACTCCGAGTTCCTCGGCGGCTTCAGCCACCGCCCCGACGATCTCTTCGCCATGTTCGTGCTGTTCCTCGCGGAGTTCGTCCTGTTCACCGGTGATTGGGACGATCCGGCTTTCGAACTCACCGAGAACGGTCAACGCATGGACGGAGGCCCCCAGATCCGCCGCGAGTGCGAGGCCCGCTTTCGCGGCGTTCGTCGCCTGCTCGCTCCCGTCTGTGGGAATCAGAATGTTCTCGTACATTCCACGCTGTTTTCAACCCATCACATCATAAACCTGACGTCATTGCATGCCCTTGGGTATCGACAGTTAGACCTTCCAGATCGAGATGACAAGTGATAGCACCATGAAGGACCGCCTTACCGGTCTTGCAGCGGGCTCCTTTTAGATCATCCCGGTGCCTCGCTGGCCACGGGTATTGGGACATTTATGCCCAGATGAACCATGTCTCGGAAATGGAATCCGGGTGAGAAACCTGGCGACTACTCGGCCATCCGAAGACACCTACCGGCCTCACGAAACACTCGAGTCCGAGCCACTGTCGTCCCCCACATCCAGTCCGGAACGCGGACCGGTCAGAGCGCCTGGGCGTCGACGGTCTCCATCAAGGCAGATCCGCTACTCACTACATCGTACCTATAGCCACTCCGGGCATTGAAATCCGGTGGAAGGTCAAGGTAGCTACCGCTGCATCAAGGGAAGTCTGAGCAGTAGGAACCCGCACCGGGAATCAGATGACGCGGTTCTGGAGGTAGTCGAGGTGCTTGGCGTTGTAGACGATCTTGATCTCGTCCTCCGTCGGCGACCCGATGCAGGTCAGCCGGACGTTCCGCTCGTCCACCTCTTCCTGCGACAGGATCTGCTGCATGTCCATATCGATCCCACCTTCCTCCAGGATGGCCGCGCAGTTCGCACACGCGCCGGCCCGACAGGAGAACGGCCAATCGTAGCCTTGTGCTTCGGCCGCCTCGAGGATGTACTCGCCCTTGTTGACCTCGAGGGTGCCGTAGTCCTCATCGTCCAGCCCCGCATCGGCGGCTTTCTCGAAGAGTTCGTCGTCGTCCATCGACCACCCGTGATCGTCCAACACTTCGTAGTTGAGATATTCTACGGTGGGCATCGGCACGCAGTTCGATACGTGGGCCCTAAGACCTTGCCTTTCCGACCAATGGGCAAAGGCCAGCTGTGAACCGGTGAACGCCGGTTCCCACACCAACCGATACCCTTTCGGCTTGACCCGGCCACTCCAGCGTATGTTCCCGGGCTTCGAGGTGATCCCCGCCGTCGACATCTCGGACGGCCAGGTCGTCCAACTCGTCGGCGGCGCACGGGACACTGGTCGGGAGTACGGGGATCCAGTCACCGCGGCCCGCGAGTGGGTCAGCGCCGGGGCACAAACCCTGCACCTCGTCGATCTGGACGGCGCCTTCGAAGGCGACCGGGCGAACGCCGATGCGATCGATGCCATCCGCCGGTCGGTCGACGTCGATCTCCAACTCGGCGGCGGGATCCGCACCGCGGCGGAAGCCCTCGACCTGCTCAGTGGCGGGATCGATCGGGTCATTCTCGGCACCGCAGCGGTCGAAAACCCGGCCATCGTCGCGGACATCGCCGCCGCGTATCCGGAGGGCGTCGTGGTGAGTCTGGACGCGAGCGAGGGCGAGGTCCTCGTGCGCGGGTGGACGGCGGGGACCGGCCTTGACCCCGTGGCGGCCGCGGAACGGTTCGCCGAGCAGGGCGCGGCGGCCGTGCTGTTCACCGATGTCGATGTGGAAGGACAGCTCGCCGGGGTCAGAACCTCACCAGTGGAACGGTTGGTTGACGCGGTCGATATCCCGGTCATCGCGAGCGGCGGCGTAGCGACCATCGACGACGTGGTCAGCCTCAAGGCGACCGGAGCCGATGCGGTCGTGGTCGGGTCAGCGCTGTACGAAGGACGGTTCACCCTGGAAGCCGCCCAAGCAGCGGCTGATGCCAGCGGGTGACCTCAGTTCCGCTGCGGGCCCCGCAACGATGAGGGAAGCACCAACGTGGTGAGGCCGAAGGCGAGCAGCGCGATGCCGAGCGCGATGGTCCGGGAGCTCCCCAGCATGGCGAAGCCCGCGAGGAGCGAGAACCCGCCGAGCGCCGCACGCGCCAACATCGGGCCTGGCGTTTCAGCTCGAACCAGTTAGATGTTTGTCAGACGGGCGGCGGTCGCAGGGCCGACACGCCGGCGGAACCGCCAAGGCGATCGGCCTCGACAGCGTGGCCATGACCAGCCGATCGGGCGCCGCGACCCGGGGAACCGCAGAGACCGAGGTCGAGGTGACGATCGACCTCGATGGCGAGGGCGACGCCACCGTCGACACCGGCCTCGGGTTCTTCGACCACATGCTGGACGCCCTGGCCGCCCACGGCCTGTTCGATCTCACGGTCCGCGCCGACGGCGACCTCGAGATCGATGCTCACCACCTCGTTGAGGACGTGGGGATCGTGCTTGGCGAGGCCCTGGACGACGCGCTCGGTGATCGCCGCGGCATCACCCGGTACGCGGACCGGCGTGTCCCGATGGACGAGGCGGTGGCTACGGTCGTGTTGGACATCAGCGGTCGGCCGCTCTTCCGGTTCGACGGGGCGTTTTCGGCGGAACGGGTCGGCGGAATGGACAGCGGGCTCGCGCGACACTTCTGGCGGTCCCTCGCGATGAACGCCGGGCTGACGCTACACGTGGAAGTCGCCGGCGAGGACGCCCATCACGAGGTCGAGGCGCTGTTCAAAGCGGGCGCCCGGGCGCTCGATGACGCCACCCAGCTCGACGAGCGCCGCGCGGACGCCCCCAGCACGAAAGGCGAACTCTAGCTACAGAGAGCCAGGCGGATGGCCGAGTGGCCGCCAGCCGGCTGCGGACCCAAACAGAGAAATCCCGCGAGCTAATGAGGAGAGGTAGTGGACGGCCCAACCAGCCGGCGGGCGTTTCTAGCCGGTGTCGCCCTCGGAGTCACGAGTGGGGCCGCGGGATGTCTCTCCCGATCCACGGCGGTCGGGGTGGCGCCAACAGGCGATGGGCTCCGGTCAGCGGCAGATCGGGCCGATACGCAGTTTCGTGGCGGTCCCCAGCGACGCGGAGTGTTTCCAGAGGCGGCGATCCCGCGGACCCCCGCGGTCGAATGGGTGGTGCCCCGCATCAACACCGGCGAACACACCGCGGCGAAAGCCAGTCCGGTCCCGACGCCGGCCGGGGACCTGGTGGTCCCAGGCGACACGGGCGATCTCCGCCGGCTCACGACCGATGGCGATCTCGTCTGGCAGGTGAGCGTCGAACCGGCGAGCCGGGGGATTCACGGCACGCCCGCGATCGCGAACGGCACGGTCTACATCGGCGCCTACGACGGCGCGTTCTACGCCTTCGATCTCGAGACCGGCGAACGTGTCTGGCGACGGCGCCTCGGCCACGCGATCGGCTCGAGCCCCGCCTATCACGACGGGACGCTCTACATCGCCGTCGAGTACATCGGCCCCGACGGGGCGATCTTCGCGCTGGATCCCGTGACGGGACGGACAGACTGGGTCGACCGCCGCCCGATCGACCACCCCCATTCCTCGTGTGCGATCGACCCATCAGCCGGCCGGCTCGTCGTGGGTGCGAACGACGGCACCCTCTACGGCTGGACGTATCCCGGGCTCGACTTCCGCTGGTCGTTTCCCACCGGGCGACCGATCAAAGGGCCGATCGCCACGGCCAACGGCTCGGCTTTCTTCGGGTCGTGGGACCGGACCGCCTACCGGGTCGATCTGGAGACCGGCCAGCAGGAATGGGCCGTGGACATGGACGGGCTCGTGATGACCGGGCCGTCGGTCGAGCCGGCGACGGACACCGTCTACGTCGGCAGCCACGACAACCGCCTCTACGCCCTCGAGCTGGAGACCGGCGAGGTTCGATGGCGGTTCGGGACCGACGGGTCGCTGATCGGCTGCCCGACCGTGACTCGGGACCACGTGCTCGTCGGGTCTTACGACGGCCGGTGTTACGCTGTCCGGAAGGATTCCGGGGAGGAACGCTGGAGCGTCGCCGCTAACGGCCGGGTGACGAGCACGCCCCTGGTCGTCGACGGCGCCGTCTACTTCACCGACCGGGCCTCCCGGAACTATCTACGAACCGGCGAGGGCCCGACCGGCAGTCTCTACAAGGTCGGGTCGGCGGGCCGGAGCTGAATGGCCAGCCCGGATCACACGCCGAGCAAGCCCCGCAGCGACATCCAGCCGGTTTTCAGATAGGACGGTCGCGTGATCCGCTCGCGTTCGGCGGCCGTGAGCTCGAAGTCGAAGACGTCGACGTTGGCCGCAATATGGTCCCGGGAGCTCGATTTCGGGATCGCGACGACGCCCTCGTGCTCGATCGCCCAGCGGAGCGCCACCTGCGCCGCCGACTTGCCGTACCGGGCCCCGATCTCGGTCAATACGGGATCGCCGATCGCGCCGCCGTTCGCCAGCGGGCTGTAGGCCGTGAGGACCACGTCCTCGGCCTGGCAGTACTCGAGGAGCTCCCGCTGGGGCCACCAGGGATGGAAGAGCACCTGGTCGGTGAGGACCGGCGCGGCCGAGAGCTGCCGGGCCCGGTCGAGCCGGTCTCGGCCGAAATTGCTCACCCCCAGGAACCGACTCCACCCCCGCTCCACGACGGCGTCCAGGCCCGCCATCACCGTTTCCAGCTCCGCCAACGGGTGGGGCCAGTGAATGAGAACGAGGTCGACCTGATCGAGGCCGAACCGATCGAGACTGGCTTCGACGGAGTCGACGATGCTCTCCACTGATCGGTTCGTCGGGTGCACTTTGGTCGTGAGAAAGACGTTCTCGCGCGCGACATCGGCTTCGCGAACGGCCCGCCCCACGGCCGCTTCGTTCCCGTACGCCTGGGCCGTGTCGATGTGCCGACACCCCAGTTCGAGCGCGCTCGACACCGCCCGATGCGCCGTCGTATCGTCGAGCTGCCAGGTTCCCAAGCCGATGGCGGGTACCTCAGCGCCGGCTCGGGTCACGTACTCCATTCACGCGGCCTTCAGGGCCTGGAGGTGAGAGCCCTTCGATCCCTCACCCGAGCTCCGCCAGCCGTTTCAACGAGGCCTGCTTGGTCTCGCGGTCGAGCTCGGCGCCCTCGACCGTCGCGCGGAGATACTCGATGGAACGGTCGTACCGCTCCCGGTCGACCGGGTGGGGCGTGCCGTCCTTGCCCCCGTGGGCGTACGCGTACTTGGCCGGGTCCTCCCGGGAGCTCTCGGCGTCGTAGACCAGTTCCGCGATCAACGCGAGCGCTCGTATCGACCCCGGGCCGATACCGTCGAGCGCCACGAGCGACTCGAAGTCCTCCGGCTGGTACTCGTAGGCCCGCTGGAGCTGGTCGAGCGCGCGCTCGGAGAGATCGGCCGCCCGGAGTTCGTGGTGGTCGGGCATATCGAGCGCCGGCGCCGTATCAAGCCCGGCCAGCGTGTCCGCTAACCGAGCCTCCCTTGGGCGGGATCCGCCGGCGGCGAAGTCTGCGAGCGAGTGTTGGCCCTGGAGCTCGTTCTTGAGGTGGACGGGATCGTCCTGGACGAGGTCGACCGATAGCGCCCGCGTTTCCGCTGATTCCTCGGCCGTCAAGTCGAGGGGTTCGGCGGCTTCTTTCTGCGCACAAATTGCAGCCTGAGGCTCTTCGACGAAGCTCTCGAGGCCGTCCGACACCCAATGATAGCGCCGTGCGGTCGCGTCGTTCATGCCCTGCTGGACGACACACCAGTCGCCCGCTTCGGTGACCGCCATCGTGTGGTGGTACAGGGTGTAGGAATCCTGCACGCAGCCGTTGTCGACAGCCGCACTCAGCCGAGAGGTACGCTTGAGCCGGTCTCGAGTGCCGGCCGAGAGATCGACCGGCGTGGTATCGATCTCGTCGGGCGTCTCCCGGGAGGTCGCCCCCTTCCCGCCAACGACGGCGAGGCCGGAGGCGGCCGGGTCGATGGCCTCCTTGAGCGCCCCCATAGTGGTCGTCGTGACGCCCGAGGAGTGCCAGTCGAAGCCAAGGACACAGCCGAAAGCTTGGAACCAGTACGGATCAGCGAGCCGCCGGAGGAGCTCGGCCTGGCCGTACTCGTCGATCAGGACGTCAGTGATGGCGCCGGCGAGATCGACCATGCGGTCGAAAAGCCACCGGGGTGCGGACCCGGAGTGCAGCGGGAGGTCGGCACTCGCGCGGCGAGCCATGGGATCCGGCGGTACGACGGAGCAAGCCAAGAACGGGGGCCTCGGGGCGGAAGTGGTTCGGCCGGACCGGCCGAGTATCTGATCGGTAACGGAGTCACCGATCGGTTGTCTGATATTTATTGGTAAGGCCGCCCTTTGTAACTGATACAACCCGCCGCCCGGACGAAGGGCGGCCATCACTCGACCATGACACTCGAGGAAGACTGCCCGATCTGTAACTCGTCATCGTCCGCCAAACAACAGTTCGCCGTCGCGAAGGTCGCGGAACACATCAAGGAACACGCCCGGGAACACGACGGCCACCGGGAATGGATCGACGAAGCGACCGAGAACGGCACGCTGGCCGAGATCCGAGAGGCCCTCGCGAGTTAAGTCCGAACGGCGACTGGATCCTCAGCCCCATACGCCTAAGCCGGAGACGGTCCATGACTTGGCCGTGTTCGACGAGATCATGGCGAAGTTCGAGGGCAGCCCGAGCCAGCAGGCCGTCATCCGGCTGCTCCTCGAGCGGGGCTTCTCCATCAACGAGGAGGGCCGCGTGGTCTCCGGTGGGATCGAGATCCCCGACACGCAGATCGCACGCGAACTCGATATCGACCGACGCGTCGTCGATGCGACGACCGCAGCCCTCCTCGAGGACGACGAACTCCGGGCCATCTTCACGCACATCTCGTCGATCCCGAGCCTCCGGGATCTCGCGCCGGTGCTCGACCTCCACGTACTGACGTTCGTCCCGACCGGGGCCGACCAACCGGGGATCGTGGCGACCGTCACCGCCGCCTTCGCGGAGCGCGACATCTCCATTCGACAGACCGTAAGCGAGGACCCGGAGTTCACCGACGATCCACGGCTCTACGTCATCACCGACGAACCGATCCCCGGTGACCTCATCGATGAACTCCAGTCGTTGTCGTTCACCCGGAAGCTCGAAATCGAGTGATTGTATTTGAGGCCCCGCTTTGCTCAGGGGCAAGCTAACCCACACCATGGCCGATCCCGGTGACCCAACCCCGGACGCGTTCCACACGGTCGATGGCGCCGGCGAGGCGTCATTGGAAGTCCGCGGGTCGACGTTCATCGGCCACGTCAGGGCCGTCGACGATGTCGAGGCGGCGGAGGCCAACGTCGATGAGCTCGCGAGGGAACACCCGGACGCCTCCCATGTCGTCCCCGCTTACCGGATCCGGTCCGGCGGCGGCCGGGGCGAGCTGCTCCGCGAATGGTCCAACGATGCCGGCGAACCCACTGGATCGGCCGGGAAGCCGGTGTTGAACGTCCTCGCGGGTCGGGGACTGGAGAACGTCCTCGCCGTCGTGGTTCGGTACTTCGGCGGGACCGAACTCGGCGTCGGCGGGCTAGCTCGGGCCTACGGCCGGGCGGTGACGGCGGCCGTGGAAGCCGCCGGGGTAGTGACCCGAGAGCCTCACCGACGGTACCTCATAGAAGTCGAATACGATGACTCCGGGACCGTCCGGAGCATCCTCGAAGCGACGGCGACGGAGTTCGAGGCCGACTACGGAACGGCGGCCCGCTTCGAGGTCCGCGTCCCGCTCACCGATCCCGATGGCGTCCTCGACCGGCTCCGGAGTGCGACCAGCGGGCGGGTTTCCATTCAGGACGGTGACTGAGCCGCCCGTGCGTCTCCCGGTTTCGCAACCCTATTGCGGCGCGGCGCAGTCGTCGATCCATGAAACACGTCGCGGCAGCGGATTACCACGACATCGTCCAGGTGAGCGATCCACAGGTCGCCCCCGATGGCGAGACCGTGGCGTTCGTTCGGAAGGTTCCCGAGGACGACGAGTCCTATGAGGCGACGGTCTATACCGTCCCCACGAGCGGCGGCGAACCCCGCCAGTTCACGATCGCAGAGGGCGTGGACTCGAGCCCGCGATATTCGCCGAGCGGGGACCGGCTGGCCTTCATCAGCACGCGCGGCGCGGACGACGACCGGCCGCAGCTCTGGGTGGTCCCGACGGCCGGCGGCGAAGCGCGGCAGGTGACGGACGTCGCCGGCGGCGTTCAATCGATCGCGTGGAGCCCGGACAGCAACCGGATCGCGTTCGTGCAGCGGTCCCGGCCGGAGGAGCGGGCCGAGGACATCGATCTCGATATAGTGAACGCCGACGAGGACGACGAGGCTCACGAGTACGAACGCGAGGCCCCGGACCCCCGCGTGATCGATCGGCTCGTCTTCCGGACCGGGACGAACTACTTCGACGGGTCGAACGCTCATCTCTACGTCGTCGATCTGGCCGACGACTCCGTAGAACGGCTCACCGAGGGCGAACGCGATTTCACGGTGCCCGAATGGGGCACGGCCTCGGAGCTCTACTACGCGGTCTGTCGGGAGCCCGATCCCGACGACACCAGCCGGTACGATATCGAGCGGCTCGATCTCGAGAGCGATGAGATCGAGACGGTCGTCGAATCCAACGGCTGGGGCGCGGCCTTGGCGGCCACCGAGGACGGCCGGGTGGCGTATCCGTTCACGCCGGAGGAACAGACCTCGCTGCGGCAAACCGAGCTCCGGATCTACGACCGGAAGACGGACGAAACGCACGAACCGACCGCCGAACTGGATCGGACCCTCGCGTTCGACACCGGCATCGAGTGGGGCGCGGCCAACGAGGCCGTCTACTTCGCCACGCCCGACGAAGGCGCCGTGGCCCTACGACGGGTCCGGTGGGACGATACCGACGTCGAAACCGTCGTCCAAGAGGGCGACCTGACCGGCTTCTCCATCGGCGAACACGGGATGGCAGTCGTACAGTCGGAGTGGGACCATCGCGGCGACGTCTTTGCGGTCGATGACGACGGCAGCGACCGGCTCACCGACGTCAACGCCGATTACCTCAGCGAGCGCGCCGTCCAGGAGCCCGAGGAGCTCAGGTTCGAGGGCGGCGACGGCGATCGCATCCAGGGCTGGGTCCTCACGCCGCCCGACTTCGATCCCGACGAGAGCTATCCGTTAGCCGTCGAAGTTCACGGCGGGCCCCATGCCATGTGGACGACGAGCGGCACGATGTGGCACGAGTTCCAGACGCTCGCCGCGCGCGGCTACGTGGTCTTCTGGTGCAATCCCCGGGGATCGACGGGGTACGGCGAGGACTTCGCGGCGTCGATCGAACGCAACTGGGGCCCGGTCACGATGGCGGACGTCACGGCGGGAGTCGGCCGGGTCTGTGAGCGCGACTACGTGGATGCCGATGACGTCCACCTCACCGGGGGTTCGTTCGGCGGCTTCATGACCGGCTGGATGGTCGGCCAGACCGATCGCTTCACGAGCGCGGTGGCCCAACGCGGGGTCTACGATCAGCTCGGCTTCTACGGCTCGACGGACTGGGCGTTCAAGCTCTTGGAGGGCGACTACGACACGGCGCCGAACGAGGAGCCCCTGTTCCTCTGGGAGCACTCACCGGCCGGGCACGCCGACCAGGTCGACACCCCGACGCTCGTCCTCCACGCCGACCGGGACTACCGGGTCCCCGTGAACAACGCCGAACTCTTCCATCGACTGCTGCACAAGCACGGCGTCGAGACCCGGCTCGTGCGATACCCCCGGGACGGCCATGAACTCTCCCGGAGCGGCGAACCGGCACACGTGGTCGATCGGCTCGAGCGCATCGTCCGCTGGTTCGACGGGTATTCCGAGTGCCACGACGCCCCGATCGCGCTGGACCGCGGGGACGAGGGGCTCACCGCCGGGGAGTCCGCGTAGGCCGGCCGCGTCGACAGGGTGTGTTTCGCTTCGACAGACCGTGATAGATCGGAATGCCTTCGGTCGGTTTCGACACGAAACGAAGGGGTCGGAGAAACGGAAACGAACCGGAGGGGTCGGCGGTCCGCCGTTGGCCGATTCTCGGAGATCGGGAACGCGGTTGAACACCCCAAGTAGCGGCCCGGTTCGTCAATCGACGATGATCTCGGAATCGCCACCGTCCGCGGGCTCGTGGGTGGACTGCATCTCCTGCTCGTAGCGTGCGATCCAGCCCGCGAAGCAATCCGGGCACAGCCGCTGGGCATCGATCTCGGCCCGGTCAACCGAGAGCCGAACGGTCCGGGCGAGGGCATCCGTCACCTCGTCGCCGCACGAGTCACAGGGAGCCGCCATCACCCGTGATGAACTGTGGCAGCCCTATAGAACTTGCTTCCGCCTACGTCGTGCGGAAGGCCCGGTCGCCCGCATCGCCCAGCCCGGGCACGATGAAACCGTGCTCGTCGATGTGGTCGTCGACGGCGACGGTGAGCAGCTGTGCCTGTGGGAACTCCTCTTCCACCGCGATCAGGCCAGCGGGAGCGCTCACCGCGGAGAGCACGAAGAGGTGTTCGGGGGCGGGCTGCTCCTCGACGACGCGATCGAGGACGTGCAGCATCGTGCTGCCGGTCGCCAGCATCGGATCGGCGACGATGACCGTGTCCTCCTCGGTGATCTCCGGGAACTTCACGTAGTCGATGGTGATGGGGAACTGGCCGTCCTCGTCCATGCCGGCTTCCTCGTCGCGCCCCGCGCTGATGATGCCCTGTTTGGCCCGCGGGAACGCCTTGAGCAGCCCCTCCACGAACGGCGTCGCCGCCCGGAGAACGTTGATGATCACGACGTGATCGAGGCCTTTCACGCGTTCGCCGGTCGTCTGCTCCAGCGGCGTCTCGATGTCGACGTACTCGGTCTCCATCTCGCCGTCGATGATCTCGTAGCCACAGATCCGGCCGAGCTTGACGAGGCCTTTCCGGAAAGCGACTTGTTCGGTATGGACGTCCCGGATCTTCGAGAGGGTGTCCTTCGCGAGGCCATGGGTCACGACGGCGGCGTGGTCGCGCTGCTCGATCGGCATGGTTAGCCCGCCTCCCGTGAGGGGCTATAATGTACCGGTTCGGTCGAGCCTCGATCGAGCGAGCAACGGCTCAGCGGCCGAAATCGGCGGTAGAAAGGGATTTACGGCGCTACCGATTACCCGGGGCTACCCGAATGGACGAACGCATCTCCGGCTTCGTCGTTACCGGCGACTGGGGAGAGATCGTCGAACACGGCGAGCGGTTGACCCGAGCGCTCCGGGATGCTGATGTCGGGGGTGAGGCCCTGGAGGAATGGGACGAATGGCGACCCAAGTCCCACGAGCTGTTGGATCGGGAGATGCGGGAGAAGACCGCCGAACACGCCAGCGTGAGCGAAGGGGCTGGCGAAGAAGCCGGACAATCGGCCGGCGAGGACCTCCAGACCGCGGGCGAGGAGCTCGCCGAGTCCTACCGCAAACTCGAATCCGACGATACGGAGGGCGCCGTCGAGAAGTGGCAGGACTCGATCAACTACGTGGCCCGGGCGGCCGATTCCGCGAGTCGGAAGGCGCTGCGATCGGTCGAGGACACCGTCTACAAGCGCGTGATGACCCAGGTCGCCCCCTACTACTTCGACAACGAGCTCGTGAGCGCCAACGTCCGGCGAGTGCGCAACGAGGACGAGCCGTTCGCGCTCGAGGTCAACATCAACGACGACGACGTGAAGGACGCGGTCGCCGAGCGCCTCGAGGGCTTCGAGGACGACGTCAAGCGCTGGCACGTACACGCCGAGAAGGATACGACCGTCGCGGAAGCTGCCGAGGGCGCCGAGGTCCCGGAACCGGCCGCCGACGAGGCCGATAGGCGCCGGACCTGAACGGTCAGTACTCGGCGACCGACTCCGCTTCGGTCTCGCTGGGCGTCCAGTCGGCCGGCTTGCTGACCCGTGCCTTGATGATGCGGGTGTTGTCGACCTGCTCCACCCGGATCTCGATCCCGTCGTAGTGGATGGTTTCGCCCTGCTCGACGAGGCGACCGGACCGGTTGAAGATGAACCCGGCGATCGTCTCGAACTCCTCGCCCTCCGGCAGGTCGATCCCGAGGGCCTCGTTGACCTCGTCGATGTTCACCTCGCCCCGGACCAGCACCTCGTCGTCGTCGACGAACTCGATCGGCTCCTCCTCCTCGAGCTCGAGGATCTCACCGACGATCTCCTCGAGGAGGTCCTCGGTAGTCAGCAGCCCTTCGGTCGTGCCGAACTCGTCGATCACGATGACCATCGCGAGCCGGTTCTCCCGCATCTCGGCGAGCAGCTCGTCGGCGTTCTTCGACTCGGGGACGTGCAGCGTGGGCTGGATGACGTCCTCGAGGTTCGCCCCGTTGGACGCCCCGTAATACCGCTCGCGAACGAGGTCGCCGATCTCGACGATCCCGATCACGTTGTCCAGGCTTCCCTCGTAGACCGGGATCCGCTCGTGACCGCTCCGGACACAGGTCTGGATCGCCTCCTCGAGGTCGGCGTCCGCCGAGACCCCGTCCATGTCGAGGCGGGGGGTCATCACCTCCTTGGCGATGGTGTTGTTGAAGCGGAAGATCCGCTGGAGCATCTCGTGCTCGTCCTCCTCGATGACCCCCTCCCGTTCGCCCGTCTCGATGATGTCCTGGATCTCGTCGCGGGTGACATAGGACGTCTCGATCGCGGACCGGCCACCCGTCACCTGGTTGACGATCCGGGTCAGGTAATCGAACGTGACGATCAGCGGCAGCAGCAGGTACTCCGAGACCTTCAGCGGCTTTGAGATGCTGAGCGCCCAGGACTCGGTGTTCTCGACGGCGTAGGACTTCGGCGCGCTCTCGCCGAACAGCAGGACCAGGGCCGTGATCCCGAAGGTCGCGGCGGCCACGGCCTGCCCTTGGGTCAGATACAGCGCGAACAGGCCGGTCGCGATCGACGACATCGCGATGTTCACGAGGTTGTTGCCGACCAGGATGGTCACCAAGAGCCGGTGGGGATTCGCCTTGAGCTCCCGGACGGTTTCAGCCCCCGGCCGGCCCTCCTCGGCCATCGTCTCGAGGCGGTGTTTCGCCAGCGAGAACATGGCGATCTCCGAGGAGGAGAAGAAGGCCGAGAGACCGAGCAGGACGACGATGGCGAGGCCGCCGACAACCGAGATGACCGTCCGGGACAGCTCGATCCCGAGGACACTCGCGGCCGCCAGGGCGGCGCTGAACAACCCCATTTCCACCAGCCAGGTAACGGGGCAGCCGGCTAAAGGGTTTGCCATGTCGATTACCGGGAGCAATGCCCTTTCGAGCCGTCGGCCCGAACCACGATCATGGCCGCCACCCCCCCGATCACGCTGTATCGCCTCCAGGCCTGCCCGTTCTGTGAACGGGTGGTGCGAAAGCTCGAGGACTACGACCTCGACTACCAGTCCCGGTTCGTCGAACCCTTACACTCCCGGCGGAACGCCGTCGCGCGGTTGACGAACAAGCGAACGGTTCCCGCGATCGAGGATCACGAGACCGGCGTGACGATGTCCGAGAGCGCGAACATCGTCGAGTATCTCGACCGGACCTACGGGGCCGCGTAGATGTTGGATTTCGACGTCGTTCAACTGCCGTCGGCGGCGCCGCCCGCTGTCGGCGAGACGGCCCCCGACCTCGTTCGACCGCTCGTCAATCCCGAGTTCTGGGAGGACGTCGCCCTCTCGGAACTGACAGCAGAGGGGCCGCTCCTCCTCGTGTTCCACCCGATGGATGGCGCGTTCCCGACGACCTACCTCTGGAAGGAGATCACCGACCGCGACTGGGGCGAGCGGCTGCAGGTCGTCGGCGTCTCGGTGTCAGATCCGTACGCACACAAGTCGTTGATTCGAGAACGGGGCCTCGCGGAGGGGGACTACGCGCTCTACGCCGATCCCCAGAACGGCCTGGCCGAAGCCTTCGGGGTCACGCACGACCTCGACGGCATGGAGGGTCTCACTGAGGCTCGTCCCGCCGTGTTCCTACTGGACCGGAACCACACGTTGCAGTACGTCTGGACCGCTTCGGAATGGCCCGAGTTCCCCGAATACGACGACGTCGAGGCCGCGATCGACGAGCTGCTCGCGGCGGCCTGACCCCGCGCCTTTTCACTGGCGGCCGTGCACCGGCGGACGATGGATGCCGAGCTCGAGGCCGCAGCGCGGGCCGTTCGGGACGGGGAACTGATCGTCTATCCGACGGAAACGGTCTACGGGCTCGGAGCGGACGCCCTCGATCCGGCGTGCGTCGAACGCGTGTTCGAAGCGAAGGAGCGGCCGGCCGATCAGCCCGTGTCGCTCGCGGTTCCGAGCGTTGAGGCGGCCCTTGAGTTCGTCACAGCCGACGACCGTACGCAGCGCTTCATGCAAGAGTTCCTGCCCGGTCCAGTCACCGTCGTCGCGCCGAAAGCCGAGGTCGTCCCGGACGTTTTGACCGCCGATCGCGACCGGGTCGGCGTCCGGGTGCCCGATCACCAGGTGGCCCTGGCCCTTCTCGAACGAGTCTCGCCTCTGACCGCGACCAGTGCCAACATCTCCGGGGGAGGGAACGTTCGGGCCCCGGAAGGACTCCCGCCGGCGCTCCGAAGGGCCGTCGCGATCGTGTTGGACGGCGGCCGGACCCCGGGCGGGGGCAGCACCGTCGTCGATCCGGCCAGATCTACCATTTATCGTCGGGGGCACCAGGCCGAAGTAGTCGAAGCGTGGCTCGACGATCTCCGGACGCGCTAAGCCGAGAAAGAGTCGAACCAGCACGTTCGAGCCAGAGCAGGTGCGGCCTCCCAGGCGCAGCAGCATGTCTCCAGGTAGCCTCCGCACTGAATTTCAAGACCGCCGGGTGCTCCACGACGAACGATCGTGGATTAGCCGGGCGCGATGCCTCCAGCGTTCCGCGTCAGCAAGTAGAGCACGAAGGAGCTCAGCCAGTGGGCCCCGGCGTAGTCCTCGGTGAAAGCGTCCTCGAGCCCTCGTTGGGCATGCCTGACGGCGTTGTCTTCGAAGGCCTCTACTGCTCGTTCCTCGCACAACGCCGACGCGATACCCGCCAGACACCACGCGCGGGAGAGGTTCAACCCGGCCAAGTGAAGCGCTGGGCCGCTGTGTGATTCCACTTGAACCGGCTCAAGCTGATCGAGGCCAGTATCGCCCTCACTCGCCGGGATGAACCCCTCGAACCAGTTCCGAAACGCCTCCCGCTCGAGCACCCGGCGCATCAGGTCCGCTTCGACGAGCCCGGGGGACAGGAAGTCCCACCCCAAAGGTTCGTAGGCCAGGGGATAGCGCCGGTCGTCAAAATAGAAGGCTCGCGCGGCGTCGGCCGCGGCGGTCTCCAGGGCATCGTTGTCGGTGACTCGGGCGTAATCGATGACGCCGGCGAGTCCGAACGCGGAGTTCCCGTGCGTCCCAACCCGGAGCGGCCGGTTCTGTGACATGAACTCCGTCTCGACCAGTTCCACCACCTGCGTCTCGAGGGGTCGCAACCGGGTCCGCCAGTTCGCCAACTGATCGTCGCCAGCCAACGCCAGTTCGGCCACGAGTCGGAGCAGCCACGTCCACCCGTAGGGCCGTTCGAACTTGGGGTTGGCTTGGAGGTGTTCGACTTCGGCCGCGATGGCCTCCCGACTGAAACGATCCTCCAGCCGGGTCCGGATCGTCGCGCCGTCCGGGTGGTCGTCGAAGAGCCGGAGTTGGCGGAGCAGACACCAGTGGCTATGCACCGCGGAGTGCCAGTCGTAGCAGCCATAGAAGACCGGATGCCGCTCAGCCGGCCGTTCGACGTCCTCAACGGACTCGATCGAGTGTTGGTAATGCGGGAACTCCCGATCGATGCACTCCAGGGGATGACGGGCCAGCGCCGACAAGCGATCGGCGCCGAGCCACGCCCCGTGGCCATCCAGCAGCTCCCACGGATCAACCGTGTCCCAGCGAACCATCGTTTCGCCGGTTGAGGGCCCGGGGCCATCAATACCTCCGACTTCGTCCCGGGCAGGCGGCGGAACTCGCCCGCGTCCCAACGGCTTAACCGGGAGCGTTCCTACCCCCGCCGCCATGCCCGTCAGAACATCGCGAGCGTCGTGGAAGGGTGACCTCCGGAGCGGGAGCGGCGACATGACCATCGGCGACGGCCTCTACCAGGGGGCCTACTCCTTCGCCTCGCGGTTCCAGGAAGGCGAGGGGACGAACCCCGAGGAGCTCCTGGCCGGGGCGCACGCGGGCTGCTACGCGATGGCCCTCTCGAACGGCCTCGCCGAAGCTGGCCACCCGCCTGATCGTGTAGAGACGTCGGCCAGCGTGCACCTCGAGGACGGCGAGATCACCCGGATCCAACTCGAGGTCGATGCCACCGTCCCCGGGATCGACGAGTCGACGTTCCAGGAGGCGGCAGCCACCGCGAAAACTGATTGCCCGGTCTCCCAAGCGCTTTCGGCCGTGCCAGAGATCGACCTGTCGGCCACGCTCGAGTAGTCCGATCCGCTAGAAAGAGACGTTGGTCTCCATGTCCTCGGTCGCCTCCTCGAGTCCCGTCTCGCGGATGCTCGCCGTGAGCTGCTCGGACAGCTCGCCGTCGTCCAGCAATCGATCGAACTCCTCCCGGAAGCGGTCACCGACCAGCCGGCGCCGTTGTTGGGCCTCCAGCGCCCGGTCGTACTTGCGCACCGTCGAGGGGCTGACCCCGAGCTCGTCGGCCATCTCACTCGTCGAGGCCTCGGCACTCCGCAGTTCTCGGAGCCGGTCGAGCTCGAACGGCGCGTCCAGATCGCCGTCAGTGACGAGATGGAGATCGAGGCGGGCGCGCCGCACCGTGCCCGCGCTGACGCCGTCCAGTTCCCGCCCGATCGCGGTGTCGGTTTCTTCGTCGTAGAAGCCCTGGGCCACCCGCGCGAGTTCCCCGTCGTCGAGATCCGTGGCGAAGTCGTACCGCTCCCGCATCGTCGCGATGAGGTCGACCAGCGCGTCGTCATCGACCTCATCGTCGGTCAGAGAGCCACGGGCGGCGGCCTGGTGTTCGGTGACTTCGGACTCGTCGGACACCGACAGGAAGATGTCCCGGAGCTCCTCGGTCTTCTCGTCCATCCCCCGGAGGCGATGGGCTCGGCCCGGAAAAGCACGTTGGCAGGGGTAACGGGGCGTTTTGACGAGGCATGCCGGGCCCACGAGGCGCCGAAACCAACCGACAAGGGCCACCCACCCAGGGCCGAGGCAACCTTTAAGCGGGTCCTGTCCCGCGGCCTTGTCATGGTCTGGGCGCTCGCACAGTCTGCCCCCACCACCAGGCCGACGTTCTGGCAGATCGGCCATGTCGGGGAGGCGCTGTTCTACTATCTCGCGGCGGTAGCCCTCGCGATCTTCTTCTTCGGCATCTACGACCGCGTCACCCGATACACCGGGGGTGTCGAGGACGCCTTCGAACGGCTCGATGACCTACCGCGCCGGGTGATCAGCGCCGTCCGCATCGTGGGGTCGAACGAGCTCCAGTTCAACCGTGATCTCTACGGCGGCTTGATGCACGCCTTCATCATGTGGGGGTTCCTGACCCTGACGATCGGGACCGGGATCCTGGCCATCGATATGGACATCTATCGGACCCTCACCAACGATTCGTTCTTCGTCGGGGACTTCTACCTCTCCTACTCGCTGGTGATGGACGCCATGGGCTTCCTGTTCGTCGTGGGGCTGGGCATGGCGCTGTACCGGCGCTACTGGACCCGGACCCAGCGGCTCCACGGCAAGCACACCTCCCTCGAGGACGACCTCTTCCTGTGGACGCTGTTCCTGCTCGGCCTCGGCGGCTATCTCACCGAGGGCGTCAGGATATTGGCCCAGAACTTCCCGGCGTTCGAGACGGTGAGTTTCGTCGGCTGGTTCGTCGCCGACCTGCTGGCCCTCGTGGGCGTCACGCCGGACCAGGCGCTGGCGTTCTATCCGGTGACCTGGTGGGCCCACGCCCTGCTCGCGCTGACCTTCATCGCCGCCATCCCTTACGCCAAGCCGCTGCACATGTTGACGTCGTTCGCGAACGTGGTCACCCGGGATCCGCACGCCGGCGTCAGGCTGCCGCGGGTGCCGGAGGACGCCTCGCCGGACGAGATCGGCGCCAGCGACATCGACGACTTCTCCTGGAAACAGCTGCTCGATCAGGACGCCTGCACGAAGTGCGGCCGCTGTTCCTCGGTCTGTCCGGCCAAAGCGTCCGGTCGGCCGCTCGACCCGCGCGACGTCATTCTCGATCTCAAAGCCTACCGGGAGTCCCTCGATGCCGGCGAGACGGAGCCGGTCGACATCGTCGCCGACGGCGGAACGAGCGTCATTGACGCGCACACGATGGAGTCCTGCATGGCCTGTATGGCCTGCATGGACGCTTGTCCGGTCGAGATCGAGCACGTCCCGCAGTTCACCGAGATGAACCGCCGGCTCACCGAGTCGGGCGAGATGGACGAGGTCGTCCAGGAGACGATGATGGGCCTGTTCCAACAGGGCAACTCCTTCGGGGAGCCGGACCGGCAGCGGCCGGCCTGGACCGAGGACCTCGAGTTCGAGGTGCCGGACGCCAGGGAGCACCCCGTCGAGTACCTCTGGTACGTCGGGGATTACCCGTCCTACGACGACCGCAACCGGGCGGTCGCCCGGGCCATGGCGCGGATCTTCGAGGCCGCCGATATCTCCTACGGCATCCTCTACGAGGACGAGCGCAACGACGGTAACGACGTCCGGCGCGTCGGCGAGGAGGGCCTCTACGAGATGCTGGCCGAGGAGAACCTGGCGGCCTTCGAGGCCTGCGAGTACGAGAAGATCGTCTGTACGGACCCCCATTCCTACAACACGTTCCGCAACGAGTACGAGCAGTTCGGCTTCGAGCGTGGCGAAGACGTCTACCACTACACGCAGCTCGTCGAGGAGCTGGTCGCCGACGGGGCGCTCGGCCTCGCGGGGAACGAGATCGGGTACGCCGTGACTTACCACGATCCCTGTCACCTCGGCCGGTACAACGGCGAATACGAGGCGCCGCGAGCCGTGGTGGAAGCGACCGGCGCGACGCTGGCGGAAATGCCCCGCAACCGGAGCAATTCGTTCTGCTGTGGCGGCGGGGGCGGGGGCATCTGGATGGACTTCGACGAGGATCCCAAGCCCTCCGAGGAGCGACTCCGTGAAGCCACCGAGGACACCGAGGCTGCCACGGTCGAGAAGTTCGTGGTGGCCTGCCCGCAGTGCATGACGATGTACGAGGACGGCCGGAAGACCGGAGGCTACGAGGAAGAGATCGAGGTCGTCGACGTGGCCGAACTGGTCGCGGAGGCTATCGGTGTGAGTACCGAACCGGCTGGCGCTTGAGGACTACCGCTTCCCGGCGAGCGGCGATCGGTCAGGGATTAGTCACCCCGTGACCGTGGATTGTTCGTTTTCTCAGGTCGCTTCCTCGATGGCCTCGTCGACCTCCTCGCGGACGGTATCACCGACCTCCTCGGTGACCGTCTTCTCCACTTCCTCGGTGACTTGATCACTCACGGACTCGCCGACCTTCTCGGCCAACTCTTCGACCTCCTTGCTCACCGTTTCGCCGACCGATTTCTCCATCTCCTCGGTGACCGTTTCTTCCACCTGCTCGGCGACGGTCTCGGTCATCCACTCCGGGTCGAACCGCGCCATCTTCCAGCCGATATGGATGACGTACGACACCAGCACGCCGAGCCCGAACGCGACGCCGACGCTAGTACCGACCAGGAGAACGAGCCCGATGGCGAGGAAGATCGCCAGTCCGTAGGCGACATCGATGACGAAATCGACGCGTCCCGGTTTCATGACCGCCCCTGTCCGACTGCCAGAGAAGACATTGGAACAACCACCATATGATTCGATCTATCGCCGGGCGGATATACCCCCTTGCTTGGCCGTTGCCCCCCTCGGCGGTGGTCGACGCTTTGGCATTGTGTACAAGGTTGCTCATCATATTCCACGCGGATCACAGGTCCCAAGCCCGCCGCTTAAGAGCGCATCCGCCGTCTACCAGGTATGGTTGAAGCGCTTCTGTTGGTCGGCATAGCCGTCGCGCTTTTCGTCGGCTTCAACATCGGCGGGTCTACCACTGGGCCTGCGTTCGGGCCGGCCGTCGGAGCCAGCGCCATCTCCAAGAGCGGGGCGGCGGGGCTGATGGCGGTCTTCTTCTTCATCGGCGCCTGGACGATCGGTCGGCGGGTCGTTGAGACACTCGGGGTCGACCTGGTCACGGATCCAGGAGTGTTCACGATCGGCTCCAGCATCGTGGTGCTGTTCTTCATCGGCGGCGCGCTCTTCGTCGGCAATTACTTCGGCGTGCCCGCGTCGACATCGATGACAGCCGTCGGAGCCATCGCTGGACTCGGTGTCGCCACGGGCGAACTCAACTGGACGGTCATGGGCGAGATCGCCGTCTGGTGGATCGTGGCCCCGATCGTGGGTTTTTGGGTCTCCGGAATGATCGGCCGGTATTTCTACCCGCGGATCAACCAGTGGGTCGCGATCACGACGAGTCCCGGGCCGCTGTTCGAGATCGACCGAAGCGGCCGCCTCCCACAGCTCACCGCCGGGCCGAACACGACGCGACGGGAACTGTTCGGCGGCACGGTCGTCATCCTCATCGGCTGCTTGATGGCGTTCTCATCGGGCACGTCCAACATCGCCAACGCGATCGCGCCGCTCGTCGGGGCGGGTGTGGACCTGAACATGATGATCCTGCTGGGCTGTGCGGCGGTGGCCGTCGGGGCCTTCACGATCGCGCGGCGGACGCTGGAAACCCTCGGCAACGACATCACGGATCTCCCGCTGACGGCCGCCATCCTCGTGGCGCTCGTGTCGTCGGCGATCGTGATCGGGCTCTCGGCGATCGGGATCCCCGCCTCGTTTGTGATCATCGCCACGACCTCGATCGTCGGCCTCGGGTGGGGACGCGCCACCCGGACGGCGACGATTCCAGAAGTGGTCCAGGGGGACGAACCGGCCAACGTGTCGGTCGGGGCGTTGACCGCCGAGGAACCCGGCGAAGAGGCCCCGTCGATCGGCGAAGAGGAACCCGCGGACATCCCCACGGCCGCCGACCTGTTCGATCCGGCCACGACCGGGCGCGTGATCGTGATGCAGAACGTGGTCCCGATCCTCTCGACCGTCGGGGCGTACCTGACCTTCCTCGTGCTCTTCGCGTTCGTGTGGTGACCATGGTCTGGAACGTCGTGTCCGGGCCGAGCATGGCGGTCTGCCCGCCATGACGGCCGTCTTCTGGATCCTCGTCGCCTTCGCGTCGGTCAGCTGTCTGTTCATGGCGTGGTCGCTGGGAGCCAACAGCAACTCTCCGCCGTTCGCGCCCGCGATCGGCGCGAACGCCGTGTCGACGATGCGAGCGGCCCTCCTGATCGGGATTCTCGCCGCCGCTGGCGCCATGACGCAGGGCGGGTCGATCTCCGAAACGGTCGGGACCAACCTGATCCGGGGCGTTACCATCTCGCCACTCGCCGCCACCACGGGGCTCCTCGTGGCGGCCTCCTTCATGGCGTTCGGCGTGTACAGCGGCTACCCCGTGCCGGCCGCGTTCGCGACGACCGGTGCCATGATCGGAGTCGGGTTCGGGCTCGGCGGCGCGGGGGCCTTCGACACCTACCAGCAGATCGCGCTCTTCTGGCTGCTCGTGCCGCCGACCTCCGGCGGGCTGGCTTTCGTCACCGCCCGGCTCCTCCGGCGTGACGACATCCCCGATACCGTCGGGATCCCGCTCCTCGCCGCGACGGTCGCCGGCATCCTGGCCAACGTCCGGCTGAGCATCGTGCCCCATCCGGACCGGGCCCAGGGGACCATCGCGGAGGCCGTTTCGATCGCGGTGAAGGGACCACAGCTCTTCGAGGTGGATGCGGTGGCCGTTCTCGTCACCGTCCTCTTTGCCGCCGCCGGGTTCCAGTTCATTCGACGGCGCACACAGGCCTCGGTCGAGGCCGGGATCCGGAGCTTCCTGCTCATACTGGGCAGCGTGGTGGCGTTCTCGAGCGGCGGCAGCCAGGTCGGTCTCGCCACGGGACCGCTCGAGAACCTCTACGGCGTCGAGCTCGGGCTCCCGGGCGCAGTCCTCCTCGGCGTCGGCGCCACCGGGATCCTGGCCGGTGCCTGGATGGGCGCCCCCCGGCTGCTCCAGGCGACCTCACGTGAATACGCCCAGCTGGGTCCGAGGCGATCGATCGCCGCGCTCGTCCCCGGGTTCATCATCGCCCAAGCCGCCATCGCCCTCGGGATCCCGATCTCCTTCAACAACATCATCATCTCCGGGGTGATCGGCGGCGGGCTGGCCGCAGGCGCCGCCGGCGTGTCCCGCCGGAAGATCGGGGTGACGGTGGTTTTCTGGGTGTTGACGTTGGCCGGGTCCATCGGCGTCGGGTTCGGCGCGTATCGCGTGCTGTCGACTCTCTTCGGCATTCAATAGCACCAACACCGAACATGGATCCGAAATCCCCGGACCGGAAACAGTGCGTCAGCGAACGACGGTGACGGTCACGGGGGCTTCACTCACGACCGTCGTCGCGACGGTGCCGAGGAGCCGTCGGGTGAGCTCGCCACCCTCGCCGCCATGCCCGCCCATGACGACGTGGTCGACGGCGTGATCGTCGACGTATTCGAGGATCGTCTCCGCTGGGTCACCCGTCGAGACGGCGGTCTCGATCTCGCGGTCCTGTGACGCCGCCTCGTCGCTGGCTCGCTCGATCAACCCTTGGGCGCGTTCCCGAGCCTCGGCCAGCCGATCATCGTCCGGTTCGAGGAGCCCGCCTTCGCTCATGTCCGCGTCCAGTGGCGTCACCACGTTCAGCACCGTGACTTGGCAGTCGAAGGTCTCGAGAGCGTGGGCAAACGCCTCCCGCGCCAGCGGTGATCCGTCGAGCGGAACGAGGACATGGGCGGGGGCCATGCCCGCCTTTCGGGGGTGTCCCCCAAAAGCCACCGTACTGGATCCCCCGGACCGGCCACAACAGAGCCGGACGACCCCCCGTCTTGCCATACCGAAAAATTACCGGATCAGGGTCTAAGCGGCCAAGGAAAGCTCCGCCTGGATCTGATGAGTGGCCCGATCAGGCAGCCATGGACGGCTTCAATGGCGCTGTCGGGCTCGAATCAACGGGGCCTGACAGCTGAACGGACGACCTCCAGCTCACTATCAACCGGCGAGCCGCTCGGTCTCCGGGGAGCCACAGTAGGGGCAGTCGAGGTCGGACAGGCGGGCCGGCTGGGCGAACGACCGACCACAGTGGTCGCAGTGATGGTAGGCGCTGTCGTCCCATTCAAAGGTCAGCAACCGGCCGAAGGCCTCGAACGGGTTGACCGTCGGGGCGTAGAGGTTGAGGGTACCGTAGACGATCACCGACCCGAAGCCAATGAAAATCAGGGCCAAGAGCAGTGCCACGGCTGAGCCGCCGACGAACAGGGCCGCATAGAGCCAGGCCACGACGGCCACCCCGATCGTCACCGTCACCACCAACCAGGTCAGTGCCAGGCCCAACTCCAGGGAGTGATCGAGAGCCGCCATGAGGGTCGGTCGAGGGTAGACCCGTTCGTTTGATGAAGGTATCGCTCCCCCGATCGGTTCACAGCAGCGGCACCGTGGAGATCACCCCGAGCGTGAGCAGCGCCAGAGCCGTCTCGAACACCAGCGTACCCAACGTCGAGAGCGCGACGAACTCCCGGTCGTCCATTTCTGCTAGCCCGGCGGGAACCGTCAGCATCCCCCGTGTGAACAGGAGAGTGTTCGAGACCGGCACCGCGAGCCGCCCCCACCGCGCGAACCAGCCGTCGAAGCGATCGAGCGTGTCCCCGCTGATCCGGAACCACGGCTGTTCGAGGAGCCGCTCCCGCCCCCATCGCTTGGCCAACAGGAAGAGCAGGTACTGGCCGATCGTCGCACCGACCACCGCGGTCCCGATGATCAGCGCGTAGACCGCCGTGGTGCCGGCGGCGACGTCAGTCCCGGCAGCGAGGCCGACGGCGATCGGCACGAGGCTTTCCGAGGGGGCGAAATACAGCAGCATGGCCCCCTCGAGGATGAACACCGCGAACAGCGCCGGGAGCCAGTACTGCCGGAGCAGCGACCGGAGGAAGGTCGAGTCCCGGTGGAGGAACAGCCAGATCCCGATGGCCGCGAAGACCGCGAAGAGGAGCACGACTCCGTAATCGACCAGCAGTTGTCGAGCGCCGTCCTGGAGCCGTCCCGCGAGGGCCAACGGTCCCAAGGCCAGGAGGGCGACCGCCAGCGCCGCGTCGACGGAAAGCAACACGGCCGACCGAACGCGGGAACGGGGTAGAAATCTTCGGATAGCGCTCGAGCGGTTCCCACCCGTTTAAGCGGCCGACGAGCCAAGCGCGTCCATGGAACTCACCGACCGGCCCCGACGGCTCCGCCGTGACGGCCTGCGGGCGCTGGTCCGCGAGACCCGGCTGTCGGCCGCCGATCTCGTCGCTCCCGTGTTCGTCGACGCCACGGCCGACGAACGGGTGGCCATCCCATCGATGCCGGGCCACGAACGCGTGCCGGTCGAGCACGCGGTCGAGCGGGTACGGTCCGTCCTGGAAACGGGGATCGAGGCGGTCATCCTGTTCGGGATCCCGGAAACCAAGGACGGCGAAGGGTCGCGCGCCTGGGCCGAGAGCGGCGTCGTGCAGCGGGCCATGCGGCAGATCACCGCCGAAACCGACGCCACCGTGATCGGCGACGTCTGCCTGTGTGAATACACCGACCACGGCCACTGTGGCGTCCTCGAGGACGAGGCCCGGGCGGACCCCACCCTCACGGTCGATAACGACGCCACGCTGGACCGGCTGGAGCGGATCGCCGTGTCGCAGGCCGCGGCCGGGGCGCAGGTGGTTGCCCCGAGCGGCATGATCGACGGGATGGTGGGCCGGATCCGCGGGGCGCTCGACGAGGCTGGCTACGAGGAGGTGGCCGTGCTGAGTTACGCGGCGAAGTACGAGAGCGCGTTCTACGGCCCGTTCCGCGACGCGGCCGACGGCGCCCCGGCCTTCGGGGACCGCCGCCACTACCAGCAGGATCCGGCGAACGGTCGGGAAGCCCTCCGGGAGGTCGCGCTGGATCTCGAACAGGGCGCGGACGCGGTGATGGTGAAGCCGGCACTGCCCTACCTCGACGTCGTCAGGGCGCTACGGGACCAATTCGATCATCCGGTCGCTGCCTACCAGGTCTCCGGGGAGTATGCCATGCTCCACGCCGCCGCCGAGCGGGGCTGGCTCGACCTGGAAGCCACGGCCCTCGAGTCGCTCGTGTCCATCAAACGGGCCGGCGCGGACTTCATCATCACCTACTTCGCCGAGCAGCTGGCCCCTGAGCTGTGACGACGCGACCGATCACGGTGTCCTTTTGACAGTCGGGCTCGGAGCGCGATCCATGCGAACCCGCGGGACGATCCGGCTCGCGACCCGCGGTTCAGCCCTCGCGCGAAGACAAACCGCCGGGGTCCGGTCGGCGCTCGAGGAGCGCCGCTGGGACGTCGAGGTGGTCGAGATCGAGACCACCGGCGATCAGCTGGACGACGAACTGATCCACCGGCTCGGCAAGACTGGCGCCTTCGTCCGGGCGCTCGATCAGGCGGTGCTCGACGGCGAGGTGGACGCGGCGGTCCATTCGATGAAGGACATGCCGACCGAGCAACCGGACGCTCTCATCACCGCCGGGATTCCCGAGCGGGCCACCCCCGGCGATGCGCTCGTGACCCCGTCGGGGGGCGCTATCGACGATCTCGAGGACGGGGCGGTCGTCGGGACCTCCAGCCTCCGGCGGAGGGCCCAGCTGCTGGCCGCCCGCCCGGACCTCGATGTCGTTCCCCTGCGCGGGAACGTCGACACCCGAATCGAGAAGCTGCTGGCGCCCCACCGCCAGCGCGAGCACCAACAACGGCTAGAGGCGGCTGAGGCCGACGATGAGGGGGCGTACGAGCGGACGCCACAGGAGTGGTTCGACGCTCTCACCGACATCGAGCGTCGCGCCATGGAACGCGAGGTCGACGTCACCCTCGACGCGATCGTGCTCGCCCGCGCGGGCCTCGATCGATCGGGACTCGCCGAATCCGTGCCGGTTCGAGACCTGCCACCCGAGGACTACGTACCGGCGGCCGGCCAGGGAGCGATCGGCGTGACTGCCGTCGACGAGAGCGATGGTGCGGAGGGTATTCACGAGGCGATCGACCATCCACGGACCCGAGTGGAAACGACGGTGGAACGGATCGTGCTGGCCGAACTCGGGGCCGGCTGTATCGCCCCGATGGGGGTCCACGCCGTCATCCGCGGCGAGGTCGTGCACGTCGAGGCCCAAGTTCTCGGCCGTGACGGTGAAACCCAAGTGGCGGCCAGCCGGGATCTGCCGGTCCGCGACTACGTGGAGGAAGCCCGAGCGTTCGCGGCCGACTTGGCGGACCGCGGGGCCGACGAGTTGATCCAAGCCGCCCGGACCGACGCCGAGCGGCCCGCCGCCCGGGAGGAGGACGGCCGGCAGTGAGCGGTCGGCCCCCCGTCGCCGTCTTCCGGCCCGACGATCAGCGGCTCGACGACGCCGTCGAACTCCTCGAATCGCTGGGTGTCGAGCCCCTCGCGGATCCGATGCTCGCCGTGGACCCGACCGGGGCCCGCCCGCGATCGGACGCGGACGTCGTCATCTTGACCAGCAAGAGCGGCGTGGACCTCCTGCCGAGCGACTGGACCGCCGAGGGCGCCACGCTCTGTGCGATCGGCGAGCCGACCGCCGCCGCGCTCGAAGACGCCGGGCTGTCGGTCGACCTCGTTCCGGAGACGTACTCCTCGCAGGGGCTCGTCGAGGCGCTCTCGGATCGGGTCGACGGTCGCCGCGTCGAGATCGCGCGGTCCGATCACGGCTCGCCGGTGCTCACGGAGGGGCTCGACGACGCCGGCGCCTACCATCACGAAACAGTGCTCTACCGGCTTGTCAGGCCGGGGGCAGCGGGCCGGTCCGTGGAGGTCGCAGCGGCTGGCGAACTCGCGGCCGCCCTGTTCACCTCCTCGCTCACGGTCGAGCACTTCCTCGAGGCCGCGGAGGAACAGGGCAGCCGGGCGCAAGTGATCGCTGGCCTCGAGACCGGAGTGGTCGGAGCCATCGGGACACCGACCGCCCGGACCGCCGAGGCGAACGGCGTGTCGGTCGACGTGATCCCGAACACCGCCTCGTTCGAAGCCCTCGCCCGGGCGGCGGTCCGGCGACTGGAGGAGTGAGGCCCCGGGGAAGTGACAGCCGGCCCGGCACGATTCTCGATACGGCGGCTGACGCGTCGACGGCTTCCCCCAGCCCAAGACTCAATTCCTTGCATGTGGTAAGGAGTAACACATGAAGCCGACGTGTTCGGACTGCGACGTCGAAGGGGTCCAGAGCGAACGGGCCACCTTCAACGTGATCTGGGTCTGTCCCGAGTGTGACAAACAGCTGGCCTGCGCGTTGGCCAAGGAGTGACCGATCGGCGATGGTCGCTACGGCCACCAGTGCTGATTAGGCGATCGCCATCCGAGGGCTAGCCCCATGGACTCCAGTGGTTCTGAGGGGCGGCGGCTCTACGACCGCTGGAGTCAACACCCGAACCTGCTCCGATTGCTCTATACGGTGGTCTTTCTGGGCCGGAACCGGGGGCTGCGACTCCGGAGTATCGACCGGCTCGGGCTCGATCCGGGTGATCGAGTCCTCGAACTGGGCTGTGGCACGGGTAACGCGTTCGCCGCGCTCAGGAGGGCGGTCGGGCCGGAAGGGCAAGTCATCGGCGTCGATTACAGCGAGGGGATGACCGAGCGGGCCGCCGACCGGATCGGGTCGGCGGGCTGGGAGAACGTCCACGTGGTGCGAGCGGACGCCGCCCACCCGCCGGTGGCGTCTGAGCGGTTCGAAGCCGTGTATCTCGCCATGTCCCTGAGCGCCATGCCGGACGTCGAGGCGGTCCTGGCCGCGGCGCATGACTGCCTCCGGGACGGCGGTCGGCTCGTCGTGCTCGATGCCCGGCCGTTTCAGCACTGGCCGTGGCGGGTGCTCAATCCGGCCGTCGTGCCGCTGGCGAAACGGCTGACCAACTGGTTTCCGACGGTCGATATCCCGGCACTGTTGGACCGCCGGTTCGATACCACCGCGCTGTGGGATCACCATGGGGGCTCGATCTACATTGCGAGGGCGCTGAGAGGCGATCCCGATGGGCGTTCCGACGCCTGAACCGGCCGGCCGATCCGACTCCCGACACCAGTCACTCCCAGCGCGTGGCGTAGGTTTAACCGCCGCCGCCGCGGACAGCGCCAGCAATGAGCGCGTCCGCCGAGGTCGAAGCGCCGGTCCCCGAACTCGCCGACCGGGCCGCTGCGGGCGCCGAACGGCTTAGGACGGCCGACTCGGTCCTCGTCGTGTCCCACATCGACGCCGACGGGCTCACGAGCGCCGCTATCGCGACAGAAACGGTTCGACGCGCCGAGGTGCCCGTCCGGACCGCGTTCGCCGATCAGCTCGATGCCGAGGAGGTAGCCGCCGTGGCCAAGACGGACCCGGACGTCGTCTGGTTCACGGACTTCGGGAGCGGCCAGCTGTCACACATTCTCCGACACGCGGACGCCGGGGCGTTCCGGCCGGTCGTCGCCGATCACCACCAGCCCGCCGAGGTGGATGTCGATCCCGACTGGCACGTCAACCCGGTACTCGCGGGCCTCAACGGGGCGTCGGAACTGTCCGGCGCCGGTACCGCCTACCTGATCGCCCGGGCCCTCGGCGGGGCGGCCAACCGGGACCTGGCCGCTCTCGCGGTCGTCGGAGCCGTCGGCGATATGCAGGCCTCGACCGGCGAGCTGGTCGGGGCGAACGCGGCGATCCTTGAGGAGGGCGTGAACGCGGGGGTGATCGATACGGGCCGGGACCTCTCGCTCTACGGGAAGCAGACGCGACCGCTGCCGAAACTGCTCGAGTACGGGAGCGAGGTGGAGATCCCCGGCGTCTCCAACTCCGAGGACGGGGCCCTCCGCTTCCTCGACGGCTTGGGCGTGGACCTCCAGACAGACGGCGACTGGCGGACCTGGGCGGACCTCAACCGCGAGGAACGGACGGCCGTCGTCAGCGGACTCGTACAGCGGGCGGTCGAACGGGGAGTCCCCGCCGCGAAGATCGACGGCCTGGTCGGCCGGACCTACGAACTCACCAACGAGGCCTCGGGGACCGAACTCAGGGACGCCAGCGAGTTCTCCACCCTGCTCAACGCGACGGCCAGATACGAGCGACCCGACGTCGGGCTCGCGGTCTGCCTCGGCGACCGCGACGCCGCCCTCACCCGGGCGCGCCGCCTCCTCGCGAACCACCGCCGGAACCTGTCTGAAGGCCTCGACCTGGTTCGTGACCTCGGGATCACCAAGGAGCCAAACCTCCAGTGGTTCCACGCCCGGGACCGCATCCGCGAAACGATCGTCGGGATCGTCGCCGGCATGGCGCTCGGGACGGACGCGGCCGATAGCGGCCGGCCGATCATCGCGTTCGCGGACGCTGGCGAGGGGGAGATCAAGGTCTCCTCGCGGGGGTCGGGCCCGCTGGTCGGCCGCGGCCTCGACCTATCGGTCGTCATGACGAAGGCGGCGGCCGCCGTCGAGGGCGAAGGTGGCGGCCACGACATCGCCGCGGGGGCCACCATTCCGGCGGGGACCGAGCAGGAATTCCTGGACGCTGCCGGCCGGATCCTCGAAGAGCAGCTGAGTGGCTGAGGCGGGGGGTCGGGCTGCTCGGTCCCGGGAGCTTTAGGCCGGACCGGCGAAGGTCCCCGCACGCTCGGCCGCCACTTTCAGCCTACGAATGCCCGATCCCCCCGACCACCGACCGCCCGACTCCTCCGGAGAGCGCGAGCCGCTCCGCCTCAAGGCGACCATCGGGCCGCGCGAGGAGTTCTCCTTTCTGACGGCTGATGGCGTCGCCTCGCCGACGGCGTTCCGGGAGCCGGAACTCCGACTCCTCGACGTGCTCGTTGACGTCGCGCCGGAGACGATCCTGGTTCCCGACGCGAATTACGGCCTCGTCGGGACGGTGCTCGGTGTCTTCGCGGACTCCGTCCGGATGACCGAAACCAGCGCGCGGGCCGCGGGGCTCTGTCGGGAGAACGCCACCCGCAACCGTGTCGCGGATCGGACCACGGTCGCGATCACCGCCGATCTCCGGGCGCTGCCCACGTCGTTCGAGGCCGCGGCCCTGGCACCGACGGAGTACGTGCCCGTGGACGTCGTCAACCAACGGATCGCAGACGCGCTCGCGACGCTCGATCCCGGCGGGAGCTGCTATCTCGCCGCATCGCCGTCGACCGGCCTCAACCGCTACGAGGCGACCCTGCGCGAACTCTGCGAGGCGGTGTCAAGGGTCGCCAGCGAGGGGCCAGTGACGGTGCTGCGCGGCGCCCGGCCGGCGGATTACGATCCACCACGCTACGCTCACCCGCGGACGATCACAGCCGAGATCGGTGACACCGAGCTGGCCTTCACGACCTATCCCGGCCTCTTCTCGCCGACCGAACTGGATGCCGGCACGCGGGCCCTCGCAGAGCACGTCCAGCCCCGCGATGGCGACCGCGTCCTGGATCTGGCCTGTGGCTACGGGCCCCTCGGGATCTATGCCCGCCGCAGCGCTGATTGCAGCGTCGTCCTCACCGACGACGACTGTGTGGCCACGGCGTGCGCCCGCCGGTCGGCCGCACAATCGGGCCTCACTGACGGGCTCGACGTGGTGACTGGTGATGGCGTCGCCGCCGTCCGCGGATCGACGTTCGATCGGATCCTCTGCAACCCGCCGACGCATGGGGGCGCCGGGCTGCTCCACGATCTCATGGCGGGCGCCAGCGACGTCCTGACCGCCGACGGCCAGCTCCAGCTGGTCCATCACCGAGGGGTGGCCTTCGATCGCTACCTCGACCCGTATTTCCGCGAGATCTCCGGAGTCGATCGGGGCGAATACCGGCTCGTCACCGCCCGCCGTTGAACGCCGGCCGCACTTCCAGCCGTAAACGCTGGCCTCAATGCCCTCGACGTGGTAGTGTAACGGGATGGACCACGTCCTCGTGCGGTACAGCGCGATCGGCACCAAGTCCGAACCGGTGGCGCGGCGGATGCGGTCCCGCCTCCGGGAGCGGGTGGCCGAGCGGCTCGCCTACGAGGCGCTCGAGGCGCCGTCGATCGAGAACATCCCCGGGCGGATCCTCGTCGCGACGCCGGCCGCCGACGCTGCCGCCCGAGCCGTCGCCGAGCTCCCCGGCGTGGCCTCGACATCGCCGGCCGACCGAGTCGAAGTCGACTTCGACGCGATCGCGGCCGCCACCGACGACCTCGCGATCGAACCGCCGTTCGCGGTCCGGGTCAACACCGCCGGCGATCAACCGTTCGAGAGCGAAGCCCTGGAACGGGACCTGGGGGCCCGCATTCAGGAGCGGACCCAGGCCGCCGTCGATCTCGAGTCGCCGACGACGACCGTCGAGGTGGACGTCCGTGACGCCGGGGCCTTCGTCTTCACCGAGCGCTATTCGGGGCCCGGCGGGTTCCCCGTCGGCAGTCAGGAACCGCTGGTGACATTGATCAGCGGCGGCATCGACTCGCCGGTGGCCGCCGCCGAGGTCATGGAACGGGGCTCCGACATCGAACCGGTCTACTTCTACAACCGCCCGATGGCCGCCGGGGATCACGTGGCCCGGTTCGAGGCGGCGCTCTCGAAACTCGTCCGCTTGCACCCCGCGAAACCGTGGCGCTATCACCTGGTCGATCTGGGGCCGGTCAACGAGACCTTGACCGCGGTGGGGACCGGCCGGATGATCCTCCACCGGCGGGTGCTGTTCCGAGTCGCCGAACACATCGCCTCGGAGACCGACGCGGTCGGCCTCGTCACCGGCGAGGCGATCGGGCAGAAGTCGTCACAGACCCCCACCAACCTCGCCCTCACCGGCGCCGCGGTCGACCTCCCGGTGCATCGGCCGCTGCTGACTGCCCCCAAGGAGGAGATCGCGGATCGGGCCCGCGAACTCGGGACCTTCGAAGACGCCGTCGTCGACGCAGCCTGCCGGACGATCGCTCCCGACAACCCGACGCCACGGCTCGGCGAGAACCGGCTGGCGGCCCTCGAAGCGGACGTCGAGATCGACCGGTTGGTCGAGGCCGCGATCGAGGGGATCGAGGTCGTGGAACTGGACTGACGATCGGTAGAAAATGGCTTTCGGAATGCCCGACCGGCGCCTACGATTCGTAGCCCGGCCGGTAGGTCGCGTTCTCGCCGCTCGGACACTCCGGGCAGGAGGGCAACGGCTCATCAGGGTCCGTCAGTTCCGCCGTCCAGCCACACGTCGTGCAGGTGTAGCGGCCGGCGCCCGGGCGTCCGCCGGCGTTGTAGCGCACAGTCTCCCTCGCACGCCCGGGCTAATCAGCATACCGGGACTCAGACGGGGGCCTCGAACGCGCGCCGAGTGAACTCGACCTCGTGGTCTTGCCGCCGAGCGTGCTCCTCGAGCCGCTCCGCGACGGGGTCCTTCCGGGCGTGTTCGAACGTCCATTCGCACTCCGTGCAAACGGCGGTGTAGGTCACGGCTGATCACCTCGCATGGTGCACTGGTTTCGGATGGTTGCTCCCAGAGGGCCCTCCACAGTCATGGGTCCCGAGCCGGGCCCAAATATAGTCACCTACCGGGTCGGAAGTGAAAGGCGAGGCGTTCCCTTCAGAACTCGTAGTGGGCTATCTCGGCTGCCCCACATTGCGGACAATCCTGGCGCGGTTTGTGGAACGATTGGCCACACCGTCGGCACTCGTAGAGACGGCCTTCGCCGGTGGCCCCGGCGAGGAAATGGCGGAGCCGCCACAGGACGGTCCCCAACGAGCGTCCGCCGGACATGCAACGCCGCTTCAACGGGGGGATAAACTTAGCTAATGAGTGATTAGTTCACGGTTTCAGGTCATTAGAAAAGGCTTCGGAGGGCAGCATATTCTCTCTCCAGTAGCGAGCACCCGCGAGACAAACGAGAGTGGTGACGTCGGATACGACGTCCGTGGATTGACAGCCCCGGCGGTATGCAACCAGCGGAACGGAGGGTGGGTCGGGCGCATCTTCGGTGATTGGAACACTCATGAAGAGGGTTCAAATCGGTGTTCGAGGCCGGCACGGTTGCCTCTGTCGACCCAGGTCACACCGCCCGGGCCAGAGTGGTCATGCACGTCGGGTGACTGCTGGCCATCTCGAGGCGGATCACCCCTAACAGTGTACGCGTCCGGACATCCACCCATTATCTGAGGACAGTGGCGAATCAACTCCAGCACAAACATGCGGTAGGCTCAATCATGTATTTCTATATCGCAATATACAGTTTAATATTTATACTACACCGGTGTTTCCAGTCCTGCTAGCGAACAAACTAGAGCTCACAGGCCGCTTCAGAAACAGAAATAGATCGTCTGACTGCGTCGAAAACAGGTTTTTGACGAGATATTGGGACGTCACAAACGGAGTCTTCCCACGATGTAGACTTTATCGTGGTTCAACCGACGGAATGAGTTACTCCACGTTCAGATCCGCTCTGGGCTGAGCATCTAACGCATTCCTATTCCGATCAGATCCCGTCAGGTCCCGAAATGACACTGGACTCAGGTTTCAAAATAAACGGCAACCCGTGATGCGAAAACTCGAGCCAGTTCGGATTTCACATGTTCTGCGATGGCATCAACCATCCAGATCGGGTTTCAAACCCAGGTGTTATTTGCACGAGACCCCGTTTCCGTCCCGCGGTTTTTCGATAAGTATCGACCCGCCGGGGCGATACAATAAATCACATATTACGATACAGAATTACTCTCTGCGTGCTCAACCGGCGACTAGCTGAGCCCAAAAGAGTCAGTGAAGCTGTTGGTGCAAAGCGAATCACTGAAAGACTGATCAGTGTGGTTTACAGCCACCTGTTCAAGGCCATGAGCTACCGGTGATTGCCTAACACAGATGGTCGCGAAAGCAAACCTGTCTGAGCGCATTCGTCGAAGGAGCCAACCGAAAACCCGGAGGCAGAATTGACCGGTTCAAATAATGACTACATAGCGCATTCCTGCCGTAATCAGTCAGCACTCTCTGAGAGCAAATAGCCGGTTTTTATATCGTAATATAGGATTTATATCCGGGGGCTTCCCGCTATAGCCGCAATTACCGGCATCTTAACACCTCATTTGATCCGGGTTCCCCCGACTGAAGAGCTGATTTCCATCATCGATCCCGACTGCAGGTGCGACTGCAAGCCCGGGGTGAATCTACATCCGTCAACCCCGAACCGTAAATTCTGGAAACACCAGCAAGGCAAGCACGATGGCCCAAACGCCATCAGCTGTACTTCAAACTTAGACAGTGGCAGTATACCACGGTTACCCTGCTCCCTCGGGTGGGTAGGTCGTCTATAGCACCCCGAAATAGAATTTTCTTTAAATGATGAACCCTATAGTACAATATAGAACCGCACACATCAGATCTCAATTGAGTCAGACCGGATTGATACAGCGAGCTAAAACTCAAGTTGCTTCGAATTGAAATCGATAAAGAGCGAGACCCCACAGCAGTGGCTTCAGCTTCCATCTCCATACGTCAAGAGGAAAATATCATCCAAAAGGACGACAAACTCCAGAAATTAGCAAACTAATCCGATGTCTGCCCCATTGTCACCAGGTCGATCTCGTGAGTATCTAGAACTCCCGATTTACCCGTGACAACTGACCTGACTGATCCCATCGTCGTCCCACCGAGAGTCAAATTGGCTCGGTAGCATTGAATGCACTATAAAACGGCTACCGGCTGAAATCAACTGATCTACCATGTTCGGTGATTCGATATCGTAGTATATACTTTACAAATGACCCCGGGAGATCCTGAACAACAGCCCAAACAATTGCCGGATAGACATATTACCGCAGAGCAGGCCAAAGGGAAGATCAAACGTGAATCCAGCTGGAAGCCACGAGGCCAGGATGTAGAATTCCATCAATCATGGCCCCGTCGTCACTTCATGGAATTATTGACTCAAACGCAGCCCGATGAATCCAGTTCGCCGATCAGTTTGGAATTCCCCCATTTATCGATACGACAAAGAGTCGGCTTCCCAAGCCCAACCCAACTCGAACCCCCCGAGGGCGACTCATAAACCAAAAGAAACTATATGGAATCTATACGCACCGACCTCAGCTTCGACCTGTGATTCCATTTGACCCCTTGCTGCATTGATCGACCCAGTGAACGGGTCGAAACCCAACGAAGGCCCAAACAATCACTGTAGGCCAGAACACATCCGAAACCAGGAGCCCAATTAGAGTCGAACGAAGTCGGAGGTCCCGTTAATTGCTACCTCGAGAGCTCACGTCAATCGTACGTGACATAGACCAAGAACGCGATGCCGACCGTTTCCAGGACTTGGAGGATCATCATCGCCTGGACCGCGGCGATGGACATCTGTGGCGGATTCAGGTAATAGAAGAGGGCCAGCGCGTTCTCCGCTAAGAGGAAGACCGCGAACACGAACGAGCCCAGCGTGTGTTTCGACCGGATCTCCAGGTAACTGCGGCCCCAGACGTAGATGATCGCGAGCAACAGCAGGATGTTCAACCCGGCTGCGACGCGCGCGGCGTCGAGCATGAGGCTCATCGCGGCGGTCCCCCGTGTGATCTACGAGTCAATTGGCGTGTCGTGTTCATGGTTCTACCTGCTGAATAATCTCTTGGATGGTCTCCCAGTTGTGTCGGGCCCGGTCGGTCGGCAAGTAGACCGCGCCATAGTCGCTGTCCGTACTCTCGATCACGTCGTTCTCCTCCAGCACCTCGAGGTGGTGTCTGATGGTCTTGTAGGCCAAGTCGAGGTCCTCTGCCAGTTGGTTGGCATTCCGCGGGCGCTCCTCGAGCGCTCGGAGCACTCGGGCCCGGTTGGGGCCCCCGCGCGTGCCGGCCAACACCTGCCAGAGCACCGCCTCCATTGCCAGGATGCAAACTCGGGACGCATTGTAAGTACAACGGCCGAGTCGTCACGAAGGGTCGAACGACACCGATCGTTGGGACGGCTGGGAGGGGAGACCGAATTACAGGAACTGTGGAGCGCCTTGGAGGGCCGGTGAGGTAGCTTTTGGAGGGACGGCCAACCGGATCGATCGTGAATCCCTACCGACCCCTCCCCCGGCCGAACGGGGCCGCTTCCTCGTACGCGAACTCGGGTTGGAATCCTGGTTCGTCGCCCTCGGGATCGAGTTCCCCTTCCGCGAACGCGGTCAGCACCTCGCCATCACGAACTGTCACCTCAACGGGCCCGAACACTGGAGTGTTTGAGCCGGCGGAATAGACGGCGACCGGATACGTTCCGGCGGCCACCTCGGTGTTGGGACCTGCAGAGCCGAAGGACAGATCCCGCGCGAGATAGAGGGCCGGTTCGTCGTTTTCGTCGGCGACGGCGACATCCACGCTCGGGGCGTCCGGGGACGCATGATAGGCGCGCACCCGCCCGTCACCACTGTCGAGCACGCCGAGTTTGTCGGTGAAGAGATCGACGGTGATGCCCGACTCGTTCCCCTCGGGGTCGAGGTTCCCGATGGCAGCCGCGGTATAATCCTCGGCCGCCAACTCGATCGTGGCACTGAACACGGTGGTCGAGGTCCCCGCAACGTTGATCGCGAGGTCGTACTCGCCCGCGGGCACTTCGAGGTACCCGGTGACCTCACCGAAGGCCAGGTCAGCCACCGCGACGGTACCGTCCACTAACACATCGACAGCTAGGGCGTCGGGGACGGCATGGGCCGCCCGGAGCTTCGCGTCGCCGTCCGCTGCGCCGACCGAATTGACGCCGCCGACAAGGACAGCCGTTCCTGCGCCGAGTCCCTTGATCGTTTTTCGTCTCGTCGCGTGCATCGCAAACACCACTCCCTCCTGCCCTCGACACTCTAATCAACGATTTGGCAAATCTGACCCAAATGAAGCACGAAACGGGCCGCAATCCGGCTCCGATTTCAGAGCCGCTACCGAACGACTGAACGGTTCGCGTCTCGTCTGCCACGCGCCGACACACGCGAGTTTTAGGCCCGGCGGCCGGGGTGGCGTCCATGACCGCCTTCGATCCGGACAAGTTCGAGGACAAATACGTCCACTACCTCCAAGAACTCGACCGCGCTTATAAACGGGCCTTCGAGACCATGAACGACCGGTTCGACTCCGACCTCGTCCATGCGATCGACCAAGAGGTCCTGAACGAGAGCGAGCCGTTCTACGAGGGCGATGGCGAATTCCGGATCGACCTGCCGGACGCCCCTTTCGACCGCGTGAGCGGCGTCCTGGTGTCCGAGGAGAAGTTCGAGGCGGTCCTGGATGAATATCGAACTCGTCTGCGCGCGGAACTCCGCCGGGAGTTCGGGTTCGAGGACAACGGTCAGTCGGGTAATTAGATATAATTAGATTTATTCGCGAGGAGTACACCAGCCGATCCAAGATGGAGGTTCGTTCGCGGTACCGGCGGGTATTCACCCGGTACGACGCCGTCCTGGCGGGCATCCCGACGGTGTTCGTGGCCGGCTACCTGTTCGCCTCGGCTTCGATCAGCGGCGGAACGGTGGCACTTGGAACGGCAGCTATAGCCAGCGGCGTAATCATGCTGGCCGGGCTCTTCTACGATCCACCCGCGTCCGTTCACGGCAATCCATAGATTCCCCCGGTTAGCGCCGCTTCGAAACCCGCCCGGAAGGGCTTAAGGCCGTGCGTCACGAACCAGGGTCTATGAGCACCGAGACGACGACGGACGAGGACGACCTCCGGGACCGCATCAGCAACTTCCTGATGCGGAACTTCCCCCAGATCCAGATGCATGGCGGGAGCGCCGCGATTCAGGATCTGGACGTCGAGAGCGGCGAGGTCACGGTCATGCTCGGGGGCGCCTGCAGCGGCTGCGGCATCTCCCCGATGACGATCCAGGCCATCAAATCCCGCATGGTCAAGGAGATCCCGGAGATCGAGACGGTTCACGCCGACACCGGCATGGGCGGTGGCGGCGGGATGGGTGGCGAGCAGAGCCCGTCGTTCCCCGGAGAGACATTGGACGACGACGGCCGGGACGACACGGGTCCCACGGCCCCATTCTAACCGGGTTCCGCGTTCAGCCGGCTGTATTTACGCCACAATTTGGCTCGAGGAGCCCCGACGCCGTCCGTCGATCGGGTATCGGGGAGTTTTAATGCTGACCCGAACCCCTGGTAAGGTATGCCTGGGGGGAACGTCGTGTTCGTCGTCATGGACACCGTCCGCAAGGACCGGTTGTCCGTCTATGGCTACGACGAACCGACCACCCCCGCCCTGGAAACCGTCGCCGACGACGCCACGGTGTTCGATGAAGCCGTGGCCCCGGCGCCCTGGACGCTACCGGTCCACGCTTCGCTGTTCACCGGCCTCTATCCCGGCGAGCACGGCGCCAGCCAGGAGCGCCCGTACCTCGAGGACGTCACGACCCTCGCCGAGACCCTGTCGAGCGCTGGATACGATACGGCGTGTTACTCATCGAACGCCTGGATCACGCCCTACACCGGCCTGACAGCTGGCTTCGACGACCAGGACAACTTCTTCGAAGTCCTCCCGGGCGACCTGTTCTCGGGGCCGCTCGCCCGGGCCTGGAAGGCCATGAACGACAACGACCGCCTGCGGGCCGTGGCGGACAAGCTCGTCGAGCTCGGGAACACCGTCCACGAGTACCTGGCCGGCGGCGACAGGGAATCCTCGAAAACGCCCGAAGCCATCGACCAGGCCATCGACTTCATCGACGGCGCCGGCGAGGAGTGGTTCGTCTTCCTCAACCTGATGGACGCCCACCTGCCCTATCACCCGCCCGAGGAATACGCCGAGCGGTTCGCACCCGGCGTGGATTCGACGGCCGTCTGCCAGAACTCCAAGGAGTACAACGCCGGGGCTCGGGACATCGACGAAGAGGAATGGGCGGCCATTCGGGGGTTGTACGACGCCGAGATCCGCCACATCGACGCGGAGCTCGAGCGGCTCTGGACGTGGCTCCGCGACCAGGACCTCTGGGAGGAGACGTTGGTGATCGTCTGCGCCGATCACGGCGAACTCCATGGCGAGCACGGCCTCTACGGCCACGAGTTCTGTATCTACGACCCGCTCGTCAACGTCCCGCTGCTGGTCAAGCACCCGGAACTCGGGGCAGAGCGGCGCGAGGACCAGGTCGAACTGCTGGACCTCTACCACACGGTGCTGGACCACACCGGTGTTCCGGAACCGGACGGGGCCGAACCGCTCGATCGGGGCCGCTCATTGCTCCGGGAGGATTACCGGACGTTCGACGACGCGGCGCACGCTTACGTGGAGTACTCGCGCCCGGTCGTGGAACTCAACCAGCTGGAGTCGAAGGCGGCCGCCGCCGGCATCGAGCTCGAGGAGGACTCCCGGTTCTATTCCCGGATGCGCGCCGTCCGGCGCCCGGACGCCAAGTACATCCGAAACGAGCGGATCCCCGACGAGTTCTACCGGCTCGATCAGGATCCCGACGAGCTCGAGAACCTCGCCGGCGATGGCACCGAAGCCGAAGCTGAGCTCGAGGCCTCGTTGACCGCGTTCGAAGCCCGAGTCGGGCAATGGGGCAGTGAGCCCGCCGGGGACGATGTGTTGGCCGAGATGAGCACGGATGCGCAGGAACGGCTGCGCGATCTCGGGTACATCGAATAGGAGCCGACCCGTGTCTGAGTCTAACGGCGCGGCCGTCATTTACGAGCAGTTCGCCGACCGTCGAACCCTGGCGAAGATCGTCATCGGGTTTGTTATCGCCGGTATTTTGGTGTACTTCCTCGGCGTGATCATCGGGCTGGACGACGTGCGACTGGCCTTCCGGAAGGCCGATCTCCGGTGGCTCGCGGTGGCGTGTCTCTCCACGTTCATCGGGCTGGCCGCGTGGGGCAAGGCCTGGCAGGTCGTCCTCGCAGTGGTTGGCATCGACGTCGAGTACCGCCACCTCGTCGTGACCTACTTCTCGGCGACCTTCGCGAACTACGTCACGCCGTTCGGGCAAGCCGGCGGCGAGCCGTTCATCGCCTACGTCCTCTCCCAGGACACCGGGGCGTCCTACGAGGACAGCCTCGCGAGCGTCGTGATCGCCGATCTCCTGAACCTCTTGCCGTTCTTCAACTTCGCGGCGCTCGGCCTGGCCGTGCTGTTGATCCGAGCGGAACTCCCCGCGGTCATTCGGCCGTTGGCGTTCGCGCTCACCGCCCTGGCAGTCGCGATCCCGGCCATCGCCTATCTCGGCTGGAATTACCGCGACGCCGTCGAGCGGGGCATGCTCCGGCTGCTCAGCCCCGTGCTCGCTCGGACGAAACGGTTCTCGGTCGAGGGAGTCCGGGGCCGGATCGATCGGTTCTACGCCTCGCTCGAACTCATCGCCGACGAACCCCGGGAGCTCGCCTATGCCCTCGTGTTCTCCTATACCGGTTGGCTGTTCTTCGCCCTCCCGCTGTACATCGCGGCGATCACGCTGGGGTTCCACATCGAACCGCTCGTCGTGCTGTTCATCGTGCCGGCGAGTACGATCGCCGGGTTCGTGCCGACGCCGGGCGGCCTGGCCGGGGTCGAAACAGCGCTGGTGGTCCTCCTCGTCGCCTTGGTGCCGCTCGGGGCCGGGGAGGCGTTCGCCGTCGCCACGGTGTACCGCGTCGCCTCGTACTGGTTCGCCCTGGTCGTCGGCGGCCTCGCGACGTTCTCGGTCATCGCTCGGGCTTGAGACGCCGGAGTATCGACTGATTGGCTGCGAGGTATTGACAGCCATGTCAACGACACGGGCTTAGCCTTATCCGCCCTCTAGGCACGGCATGGCAACTGTTGATAATGTTGTAACTGCGGAGAACGAATCGATAGCCACCCCGATCAAGGTCGTTGTCATCGGCGCCGTCATGGCGATCATCGAGGGCGTCTACGACATCGTGAACGCGAACCTCTATGCGGGCGTGTTCGACGGCGTCGAGGTGACGACTGGCGAAATCGTCGTGGTCACTGGGCTCGCGATCGCCTTCGCCCTCGCGATGCTGTACTACGCGTACAGCGAGCGACACACCCCCTCGAAGCGGGTCTATGTCGTCCTCGGCGTCCTCAGCGTGTTGACGCTCGTCGTGGGCGTGTTGTTCACCGCCGCCATCGCCCTCCTGGGTGCCGGCATCGGCTACTGGGAATCCAGGGACGCCGGCGCGAACTGACTGAATTTTGGGTTTGGATCGGACCGTCAGAGCACGGCGTCGGCGAAGGCTTCGAGCCGGTCGAGTTCGTCGATCGCCAGCCACTGTAGCATGACCCGATCGAGGCCGCCCGCCTCAAGCTGGTCGAGGTGCTCGGTGACGTCCGCAGCGGTGCCAACCACGGCTCCGCGGTCGCGGAGTTCCTCAGCGGCGGCGCCGTTTCGCTGCTCCTCCAAGACGCGGTCGACTTCGTCCTCGTCCCGCCCGAAGACCAGCGGGGTCATCATCGATCGCGTGACGGTCGCCGGATCGCGGCCAGCCTCCGCGACGAGGTCATCGAACCGGCTGTTCCGCTCGGCGTACTCGTCGGGCGTCGAGAACATGGCGTTCCACTCGTCGGCGTACCGGGCCGCGAGGGGCATGGTCCGGTTCGGGCCGTTGCCCCCGATCGCGATCCGGGTGCCGCCGTCCCGCTCCGGCCGGGGGTGGAGTTCGGCTCCATCCAGCTCGTAGTACGCCCCGTCGAAGGAGACCGCGTCCGGCTCCCGGAGGAGGTTCGCGATCACCTCGACCCCTTCCTCGAACCGATCGAACCGTTCGGGGACCTCGAGCAGGTCGAAGCCGAAGGTCTCGTGTTCCCGTTCCTGCCAGCCGGCCCCGAGTCCCAGCACGAGGCGGCCGCCGGCGAGGTTGTCGACGTCCTTGCCCATGCGGGCGGTGAACACCGGATGGCGGAACGACATCGGCGTGACGAGCGGCCCGAAGTCGATCGTCTCGGTGTTGTCGGCGAGCCAGGTGAGCGACGGCCAGAGGTCGAGCGCGTCCTGAAACGGCCCGTCCGGGTTCGTGAAGTGGTCCGACCGGAACAGGCCGTCGAACCCCAATCGCTCGACGGCCCGACTGAAGGACCGCCAGTTGTCCCAGTTCACGCCGTGCTGTCCCTCGACCATGATGCTGATTTCCGGCATGCTGACACCCCGCGGCGGCCGAACGGCCCGATCCGCGGCTTCCTGGAGTTGGACAGCGGGCCCTTTCACTCTCCGGGAAGCGGCCTGGCGTTCTCGGACTTATCGTGGCATCTCCGGGGCTGTAGAGCACTGATCCAGCCCGTCGGGCCGCGATCGGTTACCGGTCCGCCTATTCAAACCGCGGGATGCCGCCCGCGACACCGGTCACATGAACTCGCCGAGCGTCGACGGCCGGTCCTTGTCGTTCTCGAACACGCTCTCGATCGTCCGCTCCAGCAGCTGGAGCCGCTGTTTCGTGTACTCACGGGCGCCGTACGTGTCAGCGATCTCGATCGCCGTCTCGAGGTACTTCGACACGGAGCCCTCGTGGACGGTCAGGTTCACGTTCCCGCCACACTCCCGACAGGTCCCGGTCAAGGGCATGCGGCGGTACTTCGTGCCACAGTCCAGACAGCGCGTCTCCTGGCGAGAGAAGGCCCGCAGGTTCCCGAGCAGGTCCGGGAGGAAGTGGTATTCGATGATACGCTCGGCCACGTCGGTTTCGTCGACGCCAGCCAGCTTCCGGGCCAACTCGAGCTGGGCATCCAGCTTGTCAGTCATCGATTCGAGGGTCTTGTAGGCCGACAGCGCGGGCCCGAGTGCGATATCCGAAGTGTCGTGAGTGTGGGCGAACCCGGCGTAGGCGTCCTCCGTATCGAGCAGGTCGCCGGCCAACTGGATCTCGACGTCGCTCGGGTCGGCCAGCTCCCGGGTCGCCTCGTAGAACTCCCGGGGATAGCTCTCGACGATGTCCATGTTATGGGCCTCGTCGTCGATCTCCGTCGGATCGATCCGGGACGACATCACCAAGGGCGCGTCCATGGAGCCGCCGCGCCGGTCGGGCAGGTAGGACTGGGAGAAGTTGAGCAGGCCGTCCATGAGCAGCATCACGCAGTCCTCGTCGCCATCGCATTGGCCGACGTAGAGCCCGTTCGCGACGACGGAGTGAGTGTCTTCGACGGTCAGACAGTAGGTGTAGTCGACGTCGCTGTCGACGTATTCGATGTTTGTGACCGCTGTGATTGGGACCGCAGGACACTCTTCGCGGTGGTTGCCTTGCGAGCCGCCCATCGTGGTCTCGCCACCGTCCCATGCCGGCAGTCGATCGCCTTCCTCGAGTTCGCTGGCCGGGGTACGGTCTAGCCTATCGGTCCACCGGAGCATGGTGTGATCCGGGGTGACGGTGACGGACCGCCTGTCGGCCGTGGTGATCTCGATCAGGTGGTCGGGCGCCGGATGCTTCGAGACGGCCGTCACGGGGGATCGCGTGGCGCTCCCGTCGGCGGTGAGTGCGGGGACCGTGACGGACCCGTCGAGTGATTCGACGAGGGTGCCGGTCGCGTCCGGTTCCGGGTCGTCCAGGTGCTGCTCGACGAGTTCATCGATACGGCCGTACTGCCACTCGTCCGCCTCGTCCGCATACCAGAGCCGCGTATCGGGGTGGAAGCAATTGCGCCGCTTGGCCGCGTGGAAATACGGGTGGGCGTAGCCGACCGCCGCGTCAGTGA
>CAZKPC010000005.1:0-6728 GCA_964554565.1 uncultured Halobacteriales archaeon | reverse complement strand
CGCCGCTTGGCCGCGTGGAAATACGGGTGGGCGTAGCCGACCGCCGCGTCAGTGAAGCCGACGATCCGCCCGACCACGGCCGCGCTCGTGTGTGGCGCGAGCCCGAACACGAGCGCCCCGATGAGGTCCTGTCGATCGTCCACCTCGTAAAACGGGTCGAGGCCGTAGAACCGTTCGAGCAAGTCGTCGACGAAATCGGCCACCCGCATCAGGTGCTGGGCAGCGCCGCTCGAGAGGACGATGTCCTGCGCCCGCAGGGCCACGAGCTGGTCGTCGTATTCCAGAGGCTCGCCGTTGACGTCCCGTTCATAGCCCAGCGCCCGGAACTGTTCGACTGAGACGTCGAGCTCCACGGGCCGGACGCTCGTGACCGGCAGGTCGGTCATGTCGTACCTTACCGTGCCGTCCTTGAAGGTCGAGACGCCGTGGACCGCCCGGAGGACGCCCTTCTCGAGCGGTTCCGGCGTCTTGGTCGCCGACATCAACCCCTTGACGCCCTTCAGGATCTCGAAGGCGTTCTCGCGTTCGCCCATCGCGTCGAGCGCGTCCTGATAGGCGCCCCGGACGTCGATCGTCCGGGAGTCCACGCTGGTGCCCTCGCCGTCACACCGGGGGCAGGTCAACCGGCCGCTCCCGTCCGCTTCCACGGCGGTCCCACAGTCCCGACAGTGGTACTCCGGCTCGGTATGAGCCCCACACTCGGGACAGGCGGGCCGGACGCCCTCCGTGCCGCAGTTCGGACACCGGCGCCGGCCGATGTCGACCTCGACCTGGCCGGGCGTGTCCTGCATGTCGTCCGTGTGCTTGGCCGCGGCCCCGACGTCCCGCTGGTCGCCCCCGGCCTCGCCAATCGGGAACAGGCCGTGGACCGCCGGGTTCATCTCCCGGACCTCGGACTTCTCCGGACGCCCCATCCGACTCCCGACGCGCGTCGGGGCGCGCTCCCGGACCGTGAAGGGCGCGACCTCGTTGACCGCGGCGAGGGCATCCCCTGCCTCTCGGGCGGACGCCGACAGCCGTTCCCAGTCCCGGGTGAGGGTGTCGTCGAACCCGAGCGACCGGACCAACGGCCGCCATGCCTCGATGATGACCGTCTCACCCTGGTGATGGGGGACGAGTAGCGTCTCGAGCGCTTGGGTCACGGCCTCGGTGTTCGCCAGCCGGAGCTCGTCTTCCGCGACGGTTCCATCGGCGATCGCGTCCGCCAGGGCCTCGAACGCCCCGACGTCCAGGTCGTGCCAGAGGTAGGTATACGCAGGATGCAGCGGCGCGTCGTAGGTTTCTGCCCATTCCAGGGCCGTCGAGGGCGCGGGCTGCGCGAGATCGATCTCGGGGGCGTCCTCCAGGGCTTGGAGGTCGGCCCCGGCGGCTGCGAACTCCTGCTGCCACCACTCCTCCACGTAGGACGCCGGCGCCAGGGGGTGGTTGTTTTCGACGAATTCCCCGTAGTTCACGAGGTATTCCCCGAGGTCGAGGATCTCGACGACGCCGTTGCGGAGCTCGAGCGCGGTATCGGGGTCGTCGATCCGACGGACTTCGCCGGACGCGAGTTTCACCGTCGGCCCTTCGATCGTGTCGACCGGGACGACGCCGGCTGCCTTCCCCGGACGCTCGATCTTGAGCTGGGTTCCGGTCGCGAGAAAGTCGTCCACGATATGCATCGTCGCCGGATGGACACCGGCCGTCGCGAAGCCGTGATTGCGCGCCCGCCCGTAGCGGAGCCGGAACCCCCCCGGTTCGGACGGATGGGCGAACACTGGGCGCCCGGCGATGAGGTCCCGGAGGTATTTTCCGTCAGGTTTCAACCGATCCTGATTGTCGCTTGAATCAGGGGTATGGGGCTCGGGCGACTGAGTCTCGACGGCTCCATCGTCCGCCTGGGTACCGCCGTTCGTCGCGGGTTTCACGTCCTGTCCGGGGACGGAGCCGTCGATGAGGTCATCGAGCCACGGCCAATCGATTTCCTCGAGTTGGCGGGTATACCGCTTGATCTTCGGGGCCTTGAGGGCGATCCCCTCGGCCAGCACGAGACACATCCCACCGCGGGCGGTGTTGGTCCCGACCCGCTCCAGGTCCCGATACCCGGACACTTCCTCGCCTCCGGTCGACTCCCCGTCGAGCATCACCGGACAGTTCCGAGCGATGTACTTGATCTCGGCCGCGGAGGGCGTGTATTGGAGCCCGACGTCGTCGTCGTAGAGGTCGACCTCCTCGGCGTAGCGCTCGATCTCGTCCTCCCTGGGTTTGTAGCCCTCGATCCCGAGCAGCGCCCGCACGTAATCGGCGACCAGCACCGAGAGTGCCTGGGCGGTTCCGCCGGCGGATCTGATCGGCCCCGCGTAGAACACCCGGACGAACTCCGACCCGTCGTCGTTGAAGGCCAGCTCTACCCGGTCGATCCCTTCGATCGGTGCTGCGACGACGCCCTCGGTGAGCAGCGCCACGGCAGTACGGACGGCCCCCTCGATCTTGCCCTCGCGAGTGTCATAGTCACCGACGCGGCCCTCGGCGAAGTCCCGAGCCAGTTCGAGGACGGCAGCTTCCCGCCCGTAGTCGTCGGCCTCAAGCGAGCGCACCCGTTCCGCCACCCCCGGGATCTCGAGGAGGTTCTCCACCCGGTCGGCCATGTCTTCGGCGACCGGGATCTCGACCTCCTGGCTGGGGTCCTTGCCCTGTGCACGGGCCGTCTCTGCCACCGAGAGCGCATCCTCGAGGCGCTCATCGATCCGCTCGAAGTACCGAGCATCGACCTCGCGCATATCGGTCAGTGGAAGCAGCGCGAGAGGCAGGTGGATAGCCCGGGTCCGCGAGACGATAGACCGGCTGGACGGTGCATACGCTCGGGACGCGGGCCGGGGTCAAAAGCGGTCCGACGCGGACAGGAACTCGGCTCTGTTCAGTCCGCAACCAGCTGTTCGGTTACTGTGCCTCGCCGGTCTCGATCGGCGCCCGGATGAGGTTGCCCCACTCGGTCCAGGACCCGTCGTAATTCTCGACGTCCTCGAAGCCGAGCAGCTCAGTGAGGACGAACCAGGCGATCGAGGAGCGCTCCCCGACACGGCAGTAAGTGACCACGGCCTGGTCCTCGGTCACGCCCTTCGACTCGTAGAGTTCGAGCAGCTCGTCGGCACTCTTGAACGTTCCATCGTCATCGAGTACCGACGCGGTCGGCACGTTTTGGGCGCCAGGGATGTGGCCGCCCCGCTGGGCCGTTTCGCTCATTCCCTCCGGAGCGATGATTTCACCGGTGAACTCCGCCGGGCTGCGCACGTCCACGAGGGGCACTCCGCTCTCGATGGCCTGCTCGACGTCGTTCTGGTACGCGCGAATCCCCTCGAACGGGCCCCGGGCCGTGTACTCCTCAGGACTGTAATCGGCCGGCTCAGTGGAGAGGGGATAGTCGTGGTTCACCCAGTAGTCCTTCCCGCCGTCGAGGACCCGCGCGTCCTCGTGGCCGTAGTATTTGAACTCCCAATAGGCGAACAGCGCGAACCAGTTAGGGATCCACCCGTTCCCGTAGAAGACCACGGTCGTGTCCTCGTTGATACCGGCCGCGCCGACCGTGTCTTGGAAGTCGGCTTTATTCAGGATGTCGCGCTCCGTCTCGTCCGAGAGGTCCTCGTCCCACTGAAACCCGACGGCGCCGGGGATATGGCCGTCGTCGTAGCGCGAGGGGAAGTCCTCCTCCGGCGACTCCGGGCTGTTGACTTCGACGAGGCGATACGCCGGATCGTCGGATTGGAACTCCTCGAGGTGCGCCTCGACCCAATCCGCCGAAACCAGTACGTCGTTGGCATAGTCAGTCATGGTGACGTCCCCAAAGCTTCGGCGCCCGTCACACATAGGCCCTTCAGCCCCGGCAGCTCCCGCCAACCCTTCTACAACTCGGCAGATATTGCTTCTATATGTGATTGAAGTTTACCCGCTGAACGCCACAGCCCCGTGGCTGCGTTCACTCCCGGTCGAAACGGTGAGCACGAGCCGCGGCAAAACTCGCCGCCGAGTATCACATGCCCTCTGTTACGATCGACCCAACGGATATCCCAAGTTCAGGCTCGCTGCAGCCATCGACGGGGGCTGTCATGATCGATCAGTAATTAACGCGTGGCTCTCTTCGGAGACACTCCCGTTCGCCGCTGATTCCAGCAGCCGGCACGTATACGCTTAAGGCGGTGCCCACGGCTGTGTCTGCACATGGACTACGACCTCGCCGTCGATCCCGCTCCGCCGACCGTACCGGGCGGGTCTGGTATCCTTCTCCTCCATCCGAGCACGGGCGAGACCGATCGTATCGACACCGACTTTCTCAAGGGTGATACCGACGCTTTCTTCGTTATTTCGACCCGCACGACGGCCCGCGAGGTCAAACAGAAGCTCGAACACTTCGACGTCGATCTCGACAAGGCGGTCATTCTCGATACCCTCTCGGTGGACCGTGGCTACTCACGACGGCGGACCGAGAACATCCATTACGTCTCCGCTCCCCATGACCTGGACGGGATCGTCGCCCAGACCGAGCAGTTCTTCGCGAAAACGGCAGGCAAGCGCCGGATCAGCGTTGACTCGATCACCGAAATGGCCTACTATGCCGACGAATCGAGCGCCCTAGAAGCCACCGAGCGGCTGTTGGATCTGATTCGAGAGGAAGAAGCGGTCGGGCTGTTTCACCTTTCTCCGGAAGTCCATGACGACGCTGTGGTCGAGGAATACGAATCCCTCTTCGATGGCGTCATCGAACTCCGGACTGACGGTTCGGTGTCAGCGCGCTTTTAGAGGGGGTGGTCACTCGGCCTTCGGGGGGGCGTCGACGTCGGTCGGCACGTCAATGACATAGCGCCCGTCCTCCTCCAACGCAATGATGTATTCCTCCCGGTCGTAGAGTTCCATCAGATTGAGTTCGTATTCGCCCGGAGAGACGATCTTGATGCTCTCGAACTGATCGTTGAGCTCGGCTCGAAGGGTGTCGAGCTCGGGCGTCTCGTCGGTACCCGGCTCGGCGGGCGTCGCGTCATTCGCAATCTCCTCGAGCACGCCGTCTCGATCGTCGACCGGGGGTAGGTCCCGGTCTTTCACGACGGAGCTTCGGGCATCGGCTTGAGCCGCGTCCTCGCCGCTTACCGCTGTCTGATCCGCATCGGTGCCCGGATCGGGCGGTTCCGACGGCGCTTCCAGGATGTCCGAGTCGTCGCTTTCCGTGACCCCCTCCGGCTGGAACTGGAACTTGTTGCCACCACAATCCGGACACCCGCCGAGCATGGCTTTAGATCCGTCCGGGAACGTCCGTTCGCACGTCGTACACTGGTGGGGCATGTGGAGCTAAGCGGCGGTTTCGTTTCGTCTCATTGAGCCTAACTGAGGGCCATCGATCAGCGCCATTAGTTCCGGGACACCAATGCGCTGATGAGCGTTTCGTCCTTGTGGAGCGTCTCGATCCGGTCGGCTGGACCGATCACTGTGAGTGTGGAGGCTTGAGCCCGGCCCATGAGTCGACCGATGAGACCGGATTCGGTCGATCCGGAGTTCGGATAGGTTTCGATCTCGATCCCACTGAACTCGTCGGGGCTGATCTCCGACATCGTGACCTCGATGAGTCTGGACTCTTCGTCCGGTGAGAGCCCCCGCTCGAGAATCACGATGTTCCCGGCATGCACGCCGTCGAGAATCATGCGGATCTTCTCCATGCTCGTCAGTCCGTCCATCCGCTCGCCGGAAATGAGATCGATCTGAACCCCGTCCTCGTGCTCGGGTTCGGTTACTTCGGCCATGGAGTCACCCGAAGTACTCCGCGATCTTGTCGTACACTTCGTCCATGTTGTCCCCCTCTAGCGCCGAGAGTGGAACCGTTTCGTGTTGGGGGAACGCGTTGTCGATCCGTTGGACGCTTGATTCCTCCAGGTCGATTTTGTTCGCGAAGATGAGCACTGGCAGGTCACGACTCTCGATGATCCCGATCAGCATTGTGTTGACCTGCGTGAATGGGTCGTCGGCACTATCGAGGACGTAGATGACGCCGTCGATGTCTTCGCGCAACCAGTGCATGGCCTCGGCCACACCCTCCGTCGCCTCACGAGATCGACGGACCGCGTCGTCCTTCTCCATATCGAAATCAAGGAACTCCTTGTAATCGACCTTGGTCGTCACGCCGGGAGTGTCGACGATATCGATCGTCACGGTCTGCCCGTTGCGTTCGATTTCTACGTTCTCTTTTCGTCGAGCCCGTCGTGTTTCGTGCGGGATGTGGCTCTCGGGGCCGACGGCGTCGCCCGTCCAGTCTCGAGCGATCCGATTGGCAAGCGTCGTCTTGCCGGCGTTCGGCGGTCCATAGATGCCGATCCGCTTCGGCTCCGACCCGGCGAACAATCGGTCCGTGACCCGCGAGATGCTGTCCCGTAAGTTGGTGAACAGTCCCATCCTGTCTCCTTTCGCCCTCCTCCGGTTTGCCGGAGGGCTCTTGGAAAATCGAGCCGTCGTATCACCTTAAACCTACGTCAGACAGCCGAATGACAGCCCCCTTTGTAGGTCTAAGAGCCCTGTTTCGGTGGCCCGTAGTGAAAATCAAGCAAATCGATCAACAGGGCTGCTATATCGAGAATACAACTGTCTTAGAGGACCGACGTTCACTACAACACCGTCCCCATCGTTTCAAGTGGAACGTTAAGCCCTCACCCGTCGATCGATCAAATCATCTTATTCTTATAACGGCTCAGTTGAATCCGCAGACGACGTCT
>CAZKPC010000004.1:23427-70996 GCA_964554565.1 uncultured Halobacteriales archaeon | reverse complement strand
GATCACTCGCTGACTGGACTGTGCGTTGAGGTCCGCATAGCGTTCGTGTGTCTTCAGGTACGAGGAGAGTTCGGCGTGACCGGGAATGTGGCCCGTTTCGCTCCAGATGCGCTCGACGGTCCACCGGGCGATGTTCCAGAGTTTCGAGGCGGCGAACCCGAGCGAATCGAGATCCTCACGCACTTGTCGCTGGTTTCGGATGGAAGCAACGTGGGGGCGTGTAACGGCTCGATTCGCCATATTTACACATTAGTTTTATTTGGAATAAAACCGATGCAAGCCAAGTGGAAGTAAATATTCCTGTATTAAAATCGTCTACTGCTCCCCGGTGCAGCCGCGATTCGCGCCCGCCGTGAAAGGCGGAACTCTGTCTCTGAAGAAGGTAGCCGGCGCATCGACACGCTTTTGCGTGGTTCTCCGATACCGGGGTGCACCAATGGATTGTCCGTCCGGTGAGCGGGTTCCGCGATCGCACTGACTGGCCGGAGCATGCCGGTCTGGAGGCTCAAGTATGTTGAATAGAAGCGCCGGTTTGCAGCGGCTCGACTTCGATGGGATCGCCCTGAAACCGCTGGAGATCGACGTCGCTTCGCTGTCCACGGTGCCGTTCGAGCAGGTGACGCTGGACTACGAAGGAGCGACCGCGTTCCCGAGCCCGGAGATACTCGAGCAGCTAGCCGACCTCGCGACGTTGCGTGTCACCGTTCCTATCAGGGCCGACGGGTTCGACCCGCTCGGTGACGACCGGCGCTGGAAGCAGCTCCCGGCGGATTCGGCGATCGCGCTCGTGGCCGGCAATCCCGCGTACCTGTCGGGCACTGAGGAGGACCGAGCCATCGCACCCCGCCTCGCCGCGGCGCTCGAACGAGCGCCAGGGGCCTGGGTCGGCACGGAGGGCATCGAACGGATCGCGATGGCGACCGGGGCCGCGCAATACGAACTGCTGGCCCGTGGGACGCCGGGCCGAATCAGGGCTCTCAGGCGGGCCGGGTTCGGCGGCGAGATCGCCGTGTACGCGCCGACGGTCCTGACCGATCGCGAGGACGTCCAGCTCGACGTGCTGGGATCATACGTGGCGCGTCGTCGTCGGGTTGCCGACGCCCTCCCCCCGGAGACGACACCCGACAGGTCGGCGTCGGGGCGGGCGCGAGACGTGCTGCTGGAGGCCTGTGCGGACTACGCCATCGTCGGCAATCCTGACGCCGCGAGTGAGCGGATCGCCGAGCTCCGGGCAGCTGGCGTTGATCACGTCGTCGGATACCCTGCGCGGGGGCCAGCGGCGTTCGACCTCGATCCTTGAGGGGGAAGCTGCGACAGCGATTGAAACCTCCAAGTGGGACCGGCCCTATCGCTATCGGTTCCGCGAGCCGCTGGATGGTCCGGAGCATGAACCCTTCAAGCTCTCCACACCCGTTGTAGGACCGCTCGGCGGTTCTGAACAGAACCGGGTCGTCGCCGGACCTCACGCGCCTTCGTCGGCCGATTCGGAGGCGGACGTCGGAGCCGCTGATTCCAGCTTCGGGATCCGGACCTCCAGCGTGCCGTTGGACCGGAGCGTCGCCGACGCGGCTTCCGGGTCCACTGCGGCATCATCCGGGAGGTGCACGCGGCCGTCCAACGAGAGACCCCGGCCCGGATACCGCATATCGAAGCCCTCGTAGTGCTCGCGGAACCGGTCCAGTCTGACGACGACTTCGCCGGCCTCGAACCGGACCCGAACGTTCGACGCTTCGACGCCCGGAGCGTCGAAGACTGCCAGGTAGGCGTCTTCGTGCTCGAGGAGGTCCGGGTCGAGGGGCCGCGCCTCCCGGAGCCGGCTCGCCGTTCGGCCGACGCGCTCGAGCACCGCTTCACCCGCCGAGCGGCCCAGCTGACCGAGCGCCCGCATCGGGCCTTCGCCCTTCATACCTCGATCTCCTCCAGACAGTCCGTCCCCCCACAGTAGGGACAGGAGAAATCGGTGACCCCGACGTCGTCCGGCATGTCGTACGTATAGTGGAGTTGGAACATATCGAGCTCGCAATCCTCGCTCGTACAGCGGACTTCCAGGGTGGCGGGCATGGCGAGATGGTCGGTGCGCTGGACCAATAAGTGCGCCGTCTCCGGGAGCCGTGGCGCCCGAGTTCAGCCACCGCTGACCCGGCAATCTCGCCCAGATCAGTCACCGACGATCGAGCACCAGAGCGCCAACCGGGACACAGACCACACGGTTTTACCGGCCGAGGGCCTCGGCTCAGCCATGACCGACCCCGCGGAGCTCGCGGTCACGATCGTCGACGGCTACGTCGACGAGCCCGCACACTTCGGGGTCCCGCCGTACGTCTCGACCTATCCCCGGTACGTCGCCGGCGCCCTGGTTGACGCGGGCGTCCGATCCGACGCCATCACCTACCACACGATCGACGGGTTGCGCGACGACAATCGCGGTTGGCGTGATGTCGAGGCCGCGGACGTGTTTATTTACGTCGGGGGGATGACGGTCCCCGGCAAATACGTCGGCGGGACGCCCGCCGAGCCGGCCGAAGTCAGGGAACTCGGCTGGGCGGCGAACGGGACGACACTGCTGGGCGGACCGGTTCGGTTCGGCGTGGGCGACCGGAACGAGGGCGCCTCGGACATGCAGCGAGAGGACCTCGACTACGAGTTCGTGGCCAAGGGCGATATCGAGGCCGCAGCCCACGACCTCGTAGCGAACGGCCTGGAGGGGTTCAACGACCGGATGCGGGACAACCAGGAGGTCCACCGCTGGGCCCAGGGCGGCGCGTTCATCGTGCCCGATCACCCGAACCACCCCGAGTACCTCATCGCCGAACTCGAAACATCGAGGGGGTGTCCATACCGATGCTCGTTCTGTACGGAGCCTCTGTACGGGGCCCAACCGACGTTCCGCGACCCCGCCTCGGTGGTCGCGGAGGTCGAGGCGCTGGCCGACCAGGGGGTTCGGCACTTCCGGTTGGGCCGGCAGGCGGACATCCTGGCCTATGGCGGCGACGGCGAGGCGCCGAATCCCGACGCGCTCCGGGAACTGTACGGCGGCATCCGCGACGCGGTACCAGATCTGGGGACGCTGCACTTGGACAACATGAACCCGATCACGATCGTCCGCTGGCCGGACGCCGCCCGGGAAGGGATCCGCGTCATCGCGGAACACAACACCCCCGGGGACACCGCAGCCTTCGGGCTCGAGAGCGCGGACCCGGCAGTCCAGGAGGCGAACAACCTGAACGTCACCGCTGATGAGTGTTTCCGGGCCGTCGAGTTACTGAACGAGGAGGGCGGCTGGCGCCCGGCCGAGAACCGCCTCCCGAAGCTGTTACCAGGGATCAACCTGGTCCACGGCCTCGAGGGCGAGCGGCCCGCCACCTACGAACACAACAAGCGGTTCCTCCAACGCGTCTACGACGCCGGACTGCTGCTCCGCCGTGTCAACATCCGCCAGGTGATGGCGTTCCCGGGGACCGAGATGAGCGATACCGGCGCGACGATCGCGAAGGACCACCGGGAGCAGTTCCAGGCCTACAAGCAGGAGGTCCGGGAGAGGATCGACAACCCGATGCTCCAGCGATTGGCACCCGCGGGCACGGTACTGCCCGACGTCCACTTGGAGTATCACCGGGACGGGACGACGTTCGGCCGACAGCTCGGAACCTACCCTCTGCTGGTGGGGCTGCCGGGCGAGCGCCAGATCGGGACCCGGCTTGATGTCGCGGTCGTTGACCACGGCTACCGCTCGCTGACCGGGGTCCCGTACCCGCTGGACGTCAATACGGCGAGCATGGCCGAGCTCGCGGCCCTTCCGGGCATCGGTCAGTCTCGGGCCGGGGACATCGTTGTGGGCCGGCCATACTCCGAGCTTGACGCGGTCGAAGCCGCCGCTGGCGTGTCCTGTCGCGAGTTCCTGACCGTACAACCGGCGGAGGGGCCGGCCAAACGACCCTCCGCGAACGCGACGTGATCGGGTTCAGTCGAACGTCTCTTCGATGATCTCGCCCACCGCGAAGTTCGGACGGACCTCCGTGATCTCGATCTTCTCCCGGTCGCCGACCGCGCCATCGGGCACGATGATCACGTAGCCCCGCTCGACCCGGGCGATACCGTCGCCCTGCTTGCCGAGGTCCTCGATCTCGACGTACCGGATCTCGCCGCGCTCGACCGGCGGCTGTGGCTGGTCTGGTTCGGGCTCCCGGCTGCGACCGGGGGCGGTATCGTCCTCCGGGTGGTCCAGCACCGCCACCCGATAGACCTCCCCGGGCTGCACCGTTCCCCGGTCGAGCTCGTCCGGCGGGACCTCGACGAGGTAGCCATCCTCGGTCGCCTGGATCTCCGCGTTGAAGCGACACCGGAGCGGATCCGGACCGTCCATCTCATGGGCCACTGCGTCGGCGGGTGTCATAGTCCTGTCGTCAACTGGCCAACCGTCACCGCCGGACCAGGGAGCCGTCCGGGCGCTTGGCGCCCTCCGAATCGTGGACGACCGGCCCGTCGGCGTCGACGGGGTCGTGCTGCTCGCGCACCGCGATAGCTTCCTCCAACTCCCGCACGGCCCGTTGCTTGAGGGTCGCGGCCAGGGATTCGGCGTCGGCCCGCTCGATCTCCCGGCCGAGGCCCTCACACTCGTGGGCGTTGACCGGGCCCGCCGCGTCCACCACGTCACCCATCGGCGTCGACCCGGTGAGATCCACACTGAAAGGATAGGTTTGACAGATGAGCGGCCGGTCCGGATACACGGTGCAAGTCCCCGGGCCCTCCGGGTCACCGTCGTCGTAGAACGCACAGTCGCCACAGGCATCCGTCTGGAGCGCCCACTCGAACGTCTCGCCAGTGCCGTCAGCGTCGAGCCCGAACGGCATCGGTCGCACGACGTCACGCCACTCGCTGGGCCCTCCGGTCCCGGTCTGGTTAGGCCGATCCCCGGACGTCCCCGCATCCGCGTCGAGCAGCCGACGACCCTCGTCGGGGAAGACCGTCGCGATATGCGGATCCGTCTCGCTGCCTTTGCAACACGCCCCACAGCGGGTACACTCGAAGCCGATCGATTCGATGGCGTCCGCGAGCTCGCCCACCGACAAGGAGCGCGCCTCCGCCAGCTCGGCTTCGAGGGTTGGCATTGGGTCAGCACCGGGCCAGCCAGTGAAAGGTCCATCGGGTCCAGCCCCGGGGTTAACCCGCCGCGGGGACGGCCCGCTGGCCGTTCCACTCGATGTGGCCCTCAACGGCCAGCTTCCGGAGATGAGCCACGACGGTTTCCCGGGCGAGGTCCCGCAGGCCCGAGAGGTCCTTGTCGTAGGCCGCGTCGGTGATCGCGTCGAGCTGCCTGGCGCCGGCCTGAACCGCCTCGAGCACCCGCTGCTCCCGCTCCGATCGGTGAAACACCAGTCGATCGATCGTGGCACTCGGCGCGTCGATCACCGGACCGTGCCCGGGATGGAGGCGATCGAGGCCCATCTGGCGCAGCCGACGAAGCGAGACCAGATACGCCCGGAGGTCCCCGTCGGCCTCGCCGATCACAACACTCCCGCTCTTGACGGCGAGGTCACCGACGAGGGCCTCCTTGCCGACCCGGAACGCGACGTGATCGGGGGCATGGCCCGGCGTCTCTATGACCCTCGCGGGTCCAACGGCCGTGCCTTCCCGGAACGTCCGGTCGGGGGCCCGGTTGGCTGCGGCCATGAACCGGTCCACTCGCCCCGCCCTGGCCCAGACGGTGGCACCGAGCTCGTTCGCGTAATGGCTTACAGCTCCGGTATGATCTGCATGGGTATGGGTGACGGCGATCGCCCGGACATCGTGCTGCTCGGCGGCTCGAGTCAACGCCGAATCGATGCCCGCCGGATCCACGAGCAGGCTCGGCGACCCCTCGATCACGTACGCGTTGGTCCGACCGCCCGGCCAGCGCGTCTCCACATCGACAGGATAAGCGTGGATCCGATCACCGGGCATGCAATTGGCCGTCGTCGCCGCTGAAACTTAACGTCTGAGAACGGTCCGCCCGGGACGGGTTGAGGGCGGAAGGGACGGTTCCAGTATGGTTTTATTCCCCGGCTCGAAAGGCCCGCCGCGAACTGTGAAGGGACGCGAGTGGTATCAGGCGGAGACGGTGGCCGCCACCTACGACGAGAAACGGTTCTCGGGCGGCGGCCGGATCATCGACCGCCGGGAGAAGCAGGCGGTCCTCGACGCACTCGCCCCCGTGGAGGATCGTGAGGTCCTCGAAATCGCTTGCGGGACCGGCCGGTTCACCGTCATGCTCGCCGAACGCGGGGCCGACGTGACAGGGATCGATATCTCGGAGGCCATGCTCGCTCGGGGGCGCGAGCGGGCCCGGGCCGCTGGCGCCGACGGTCAGCTCGACTTCCTTCGGGGCGATGCGGCGCGGCTGCCGTTCCCCGACGACGCCTTCAACACGGTCTTCGCGATTCGGTTCTTCCACCTCGCGAGTACGCCCGGACGGTTCCTGACCGAGATGCGTCGCGTGGCCGCCGAACGAGTGGTCTTCGATACGTTCAACGCGCGGAGCGCCCGCTCGCTCTACAATTGGCTTCTCCCGATGGGCTCCAGGCTCTACACGCGTGAGGAGGTCGACGCCTTGCTCTCCCAGGCCGACCTCGATCTGGCCGACGAAAGCCACGACTTCGTGGTCCCTTACGGACTCTATCGGCAGCTCCCGAGCGAGCTGGCCAATCCGATCCGGTCCGTCGATACCACGGCCATGCGAACTCGGATCGGCGAACGGCTCGCCTCGGTCTCCTACTGGAAGTGTGAGGTTTAGCGCCGCCGTCAGACCACCGTTCGCTGGCCCATCTAACTCAGCCGGGCACAACGGCGGCGGAATCGGGTGACGACGGCCTTTTAGCATTGGCCGGGGATGCCCGGGCATGGACCTGTCCGTGGTAGTCCCGACACTGAACGCCGAGACGGCGTTGTCGGACTGCCTGGACGCTCTCGCCGACGTCGCCCCCGATGCGGAGCGGATCGTCGTTGACGGGCCGTCCGCGGACGGGACCAGCGGCATGGTGACCGAACGCAACGACGTCGCGGTTCTGATCGAACTCGCTGACCGCGGCGTCAACGTCGCCCGGAACGCCGGGTTGGCAGCCGCCACCGGGGACGTCATCGCTTATGTGGACGGGTTTACCGTCGTGCAACCGGGCTGGCGATCGGCGCTGGAAGACGCCATCACTGCTGGTGCCGACGTCGTTACTGGACCGGTGATGCACCGAGCCGACGTCGGGTTCGAGAAGCAGGCGCCCGAACAGCGTCGCATCGCCGGACGCGAAGTCACGTACTTCGACGGTGGCAATGGCGCGCTGACCAGGGACCTCCTCGAACGGCTCGACGGTTTCGACGAATACCTGCGGATCGGGGGCGCCCGCGACGCGGCACACCGTGTCGCCAGTCTGGGGGGCCACACCGAGTGGGCCGAAGCGCTGACCGCCGAGCGCGCTCCGGCCGCCCAGGAGGAAACCGCGTACGGCTGGAAGTACCGGTCGCTCGCGTATCGGCTCGCCAAGAACTACGGCCTCCGCCCGTCGATCCTCTTGCAAACCGTGCGGCAGGCCTTAGCCGATGGACGTGGCGAACTCAAGCCGGTCATCACCGGCGATCGGCAGCCCTCCCAGTGGTTAGGGCAGGGACGGGACGTGCTAGTCAACGGGATCCGGGGCGTCGTCGATGGTCGGGTCGCCCGGCTGCGTGACCGGAGGCCGGCCCGGAATCCCAACGGCCTCTCCTCGCGCAGTCATCGCGCCGTCCACACCCACGACTGGCGGTAACCCGGTCAGGCCGGCGCCAGCGCGGGAATGACCCGGGATGGGTTGTTCGAGAACGTTTTGCGCATGGCGTCCTCCGGCACGTCGAGCGTCAGGATCTCCATCAGGCCGACCGTCGGATGCACGTCCGGCGCGCCGCTCCCGAAGAGAACACGGTCCGGGTGTTCCAGCATGGCGCCTTCGAGAACATGGCGGTAGCGAACCACGCTGGTATCCACGTAGCAATCGTCGAACCGATCGAGCAGTTCGAGCCCCTCGATCATCAGCTCGCGGTTCAACGGATACCCGCCGAAGTGCGCCATCACGACCGGGAAGGATCGGGGCAGCAGCGTCTGCTCAACGGCTGCGGGCGGGAAGGACTCGCCCACCTGGACCAATACCGGGAGGCCCACGTCCTCCATTACATCCAGGACGCCATCGCCCGGCAGGCCGTCGCGACCGGGGGCGAGTTTGAAGCCCCGAAACCGGTCGCCGTAGCCGTACTGTTCGACGTCCGCCGGCGAGAGATGTTGGTCCCGGCGGGCCGCCGCCAGCCCTCGCAGCTTCGAGACCGGCGTGCCGGTGGGGTCCCTCGGGCCGTTCAGGCGGGCGAACGGGATGAACGGTCGATCGACCGCATGACGGGCGACGGCGTTGTTCGCACGAAGGTAGTCGTCCGGCTCTGGCCCGGCGAAGACGACCGCCCGGACGATCCCGGCCTGTGACAGCTCACGCTCGAGCTTCTCGGGGGTGATCGCCCGCCCCCGGTGACTCGTGTCGTCCGGATCGGGTTCGAGCCGGCAGTGGGTATCGACGACCCGGAAGTCGTGCTCCAGCTCGAGCATGCCCGAGTCGTTTTCCCACCAACTATATGGCGCTACCGGTCACTTGGAGCCCGCCGCCGTCTCCGGAACTGACCCGCAGGGTTTATATAGACGCGCAAACTTCCTTCTATTGATACCTATGGCACAGCAGATGAGCGGTCAGCCGATCTTCATCCTCAGCGAGGACACGGAACGGACCCAAGGGCGCGACGCCCAGTCGTCGAACATTCAGGCCGGCAAAGCGGTCGCCGAGTCGGTACGCACGACCCTCGGGCCCAAAGGCATGGACAAAATGCTCGTTGGCTCGTCGGGGGACGTCACCATCACGAACGACGGCGCGACGATCCTCGACGACATGGACATCGAGCATCCCGCGGCCCAGATGATCACGGAAGTCGCCGAGACCCAGGAGGAAGAGATCGGCGACGGGACCACCACTGCCGCGGTGCTCTCCGGACAGCTGCTCACCAAGGCCGAGAGCCTCCTCGATGACGACGTTCACCCCACGACGATCGTCGAGGGCTATCACGAGGCCGCGCGGATCGCCCAGGACGCCATCTCCGACCTCACTCTCGAGGGGGAACTCGACGCTGACCTGCTCGAACAGGTCGCCGCGACCAGTATGACCGGCAAGGGGACCGGCGACGTGGACGCCGAGGTCCTCGCCGAGCAGGTCGTGGAGGCCGTCTCGCAAGTCCGTGACGGCGACGAGGTCAACCAGGACTCCATCCACCTGGAGACCCGAGTCGGCGGCTCCTCCGGCGCGACGGAACTCTTCGAGGGCTTCATCCTGGACGAGGAGCGCGCCCACGAGAACATGCCACGTTCAGTGGATGACGCGGACGTCCTCATCCTCGACATGGAGCTCGAGGTTCGCGAGACCGAGGTCGATGCCGAGTTCAACATCACGAACGTGGACCAGCTCAACGCCGCCCTCGAATCCGAGGAGTCCGAGCTGCGTGGCTACGCCGAAACACTGGCGGACGCCGGCGTCGACGTGTTGTTCTGCACGGAAGACATCGACGAGCGCGTCGCCAGCTGGCTGGCCAGCGAGGGCATCCTCGCCTTCCAGTCGGTGGGCGACGACGCCGCGAAATCGATCGCCCGGGCCACGGGGGCGACCCGGATCGGGACGCTGAACGACTTCGACGAGGCGGACTTCGGCTGGGCCGAGCAGGTCTACCTCGAGCGGTTCGGAGACGAGGACGAACTCGCCTTCGTGGAAGGCGGGGCCGACGCCGAATCGGTCACTCTCTTCATCCGTGGCGGCACCGAACACGTCGTCGACGAGCTCGAACGGGCGGTTCAGGACGCCGTCGACGTCATCGTGGCGACGATCCGCTCCGGGGATGTCGTCCCCGGCGCTGGCGTCGTCGAGGTCGGTATCGCCGGGGCTGTTCGGGACGCTTCGGCCAGCGTGTCCGGCCGCAAACAGCTCGCCGTGGAAGCCTTCGCGGACGCCATCGAAGTGATCCCCCGGACGCTCGCCGAGAACGCGGGCATGGATCAGATCGACGCGCTTGTCGATCTCCGCGCCGAGAACGAGTCCGGCCGCGCGGGCGTCATCGCCCGCGGGGAAACTGGCGAGATCGCTGATCCGGTCGAGGATGGCGTGATCGATCCGGCCACCGTGAAGCGCGAGGCCGTCGAGAGCGCCACCGAGGCGGCCACGATGATCGTGCGCATCGACGACGTCATCGCCTCGGGCGACTGACAACCGCGTCCGCACCGCGGGCAGTCAACTCCTTCTTCGAACGGCCGACCGCTGCTCACTCGGGCTCGTCAGCCTCGGCAGACTGCAGGGTCGCCGGCCGGTGCTGCTCCGACCGGAGGCTGATCCAGGTCAACCAGAGGCCCACGATAATCAGGAGCACCACGACGACGCCGCCGATGATGTTGGCGTACAACCCGGGCATACCCATCCCATCGGCGGCCGGCGAGAAATATCTGGCCCCACCCTCAGTCGGTCAAGTCGCCGTGCCAGGCCACGAGAGGCGAACCCCCGCCCCAGGCTCGACGTCGAACGCGGTATCGCCCCGCCCACGGTTCACTGCGAGTTCGACATTGCCGTGGCTGCCCACGGTGACAAGCCGATCGCCGGCCTCTACCGCCGCGTACATGCGCCTCACGGGTGCGCGCTCGCCGTTCACGTTGATCGAAGCGCCGTAGTAGTCCTCCAGAACCTCCCCCGGAACGTTCGTGATCGCGTTCCCGAACCCGTCGACGACGAGGACGGTGCCGACAGCCTCGTCGGCCCCCAGGGTCGGCTCGGGGAAGGTCAGATCTTCCACCGATCCGGCCGGGACGAGCGAGGGCAGTCCTTCCAGCCGGTCGACTTCCGCGTCGTGGACCTGCGCTGCGGCCGGCGCGAACACGTCACGCCCGTGGAAAGTATGGCTCGCAGGGTCCTCCACGATGTACTCGAAGGCGTCGATTGGCTCCCCATCGGCCAAGCGTCTCGCGGCCGGCTGGAGCACGCCGTTGTCGGGGCCGACGAGCGCGTGTTCGCCGGCTCGAACCACGAGGGCGGCCCGGTCGGTGCCGACGCCCGGATCGATCACGACCAAGTGTACCGCCGGCGGGAACTCCGGGAGGACCTGGGCGAGCCAGAAGGCGGCCGTCCGGACGTCTTGGCGGGGGAAGTCGTGGGCGATATCGACCAAGCGGGCGTCGGACTCCCGGGCCAGGACCCCTCGCATGGCGGCGGGGTACGGCGACCCGAAATCGGAGGCCAAAGTGATCATCCCACCGCGTCACCCCGGTCGACCGAGGTCAGTCGCCGTTGGCATCGGTCCGACTGACGCGCTGGATCCGTTCGACGCCGCCGATTTCGTCGACGACCTCGGCCACCGGATTCGGGACGAGGGATCGCCAATCGCCGCCGTTGATCATGCGCTCCCGAACGGCCGAGCCCTCGAGTTCCTCGCGGTTGAACATGTCCGACTGGCGGACCTCCACGCCGGCCTCCTTGAACAGCTGGATGACCAACGGGTTGTTGGAGTAGGCGATATCGAACTGTGGCGACATACTCCGGACGTGGGACACCCAGACGGAGTTGCGATCCAGGTCCTCGATTGGCACCGGGTACGTGACGAGTTCGAGATCGACCAGGGCCTTGGTGATCATCATGATGCGCTCGCCGGCCGTGAACGGATCGTGTACGGAATGGGAGTCACCGGCGCTGCCGATGCCCAGCACCAACTCGTCGAGCTCCTCGGCGATCTGTTCGACCATCCGGTGGTGGCCCTGGTGGTAGGGCTGGAACCGCCCGATGTAGAACCCCCGCGTCATGGGGCCCCGTTCGGGCTCGGCCTTTAAGAAGGATGAGGAGTCGAATCCGGCGGACAAAATCAACTGATAGCGGCGGGGTCGGAAGGGGTGCGACCGCGGCCGGATCTGGGAGAAAGTATATCAGCCGCGCTCACTTCCCGTCTAACACACCGAAATCCGTCCAACCCAATGAGCAACGAAGAGCCAGAACCCCCTGACCGCGGGACCTCGAACCCCGACGCGGCCGACTCCGAGGCCGCCGAGCCCTCCACCCTTGAATCCGGGGACGACGAGCCGGCCCAGTCCACCGAGGACGAACCGGCGCCGGAGCGCCCCGACGACGCCGAGGGGTCCGCCGAGGAGCTAACAGTCGCCGATGAGAGCCAGTCCGAGGACGCCGACGAGGCATTCGGTAGCGAGGTCGAAACCGAGAACGGCGCCGTCGTGGCCGAATCTGTCGATGACGACGATCTGCTGGGCGGCCTGCAGATCGATTCGACCAAGGACATCTCCGTTCCCGACCGGTTGATCGATCAGGTCATCGGCCAAGACCACGCCCGCGATATCATCAAGAAGGCCGCCAAGCAGCACCGCCACGTCATGATGATCGGCTCCCCGGGAACGGGGAAGTCGATGCTCGCGAAAGCGATGACAGAGCTGCTCCCGAAGGAGGAGCTGCAGGACGTCCTCGTCTACCACAACCCGGACGACGGGAACGAACCGAAGGTCCGCACCGTCCCCGCGGGCAAAGGCGAGCAGATCGTTGACGCCCACAAGGAGGAGGCCCGCAAGCGCAACCAGATGCGCTCGTTCCTGATGTGGATCATCATCGCCGTCGTGGTCGGGTACGCGCTGTTGATCGCTCAGGACGTGCTCCTGGGCATCCTCGCGGCCGGCGTCATCTACCTCGCGTTCCGCTACGGATCGCGGGGCAGCGATGCAGTCGTCCCGAACCTGCTCATCAATAACGCCGATGTCAACACCGCACCGTTCGAAGACGCGACGGGGACCCACGCTGGGGCCCTGCTAGGTGACGTCCGCCACGACCCGTTCCAGTCGGGCGGAATGAGTGCGCCGGCCCACGAGCGAGTGGAAGCGGGAGCCATCCACAAGGCACACAAGGGCGTGCTGTTCGTCGACGAGATCAACACGCTGGAGATCCGGTCCCAGCAGAAGCTGATGTCGGCGATCCAGGAGGGCAAGTTCTCGATCACCGGGCAATCCGAGCGCTCCTCGGGCGCCATGGTCCAGACCGAGCCAGTGCCGTGTGACTTCATCATGATCGCGGCGGGGAACCTCGACGCGATGGAGAACATGCACCCGGCGCTCCGCAACCGGGTGAAAGGCTATGGCTACGAAGTCTACATGGACGACACCATTGAGGACACCCCGGAGATGCGGCGGAAGTACGCCCGATTCGTCGCACAGGAGGTCGAGAAGGACGGGCGGCTGCCGCCGTTCCGCGAGGACGCGATCGAGGAGATCATCCTCGAAGCGCAGCGGCGGGCCGGGCGCAAGGACCACCTCACGCTGGGCTTCCGGAGCCTCGGCGGCCTGGTCCGCGTGGCTGGCGACATCGCGCGCGGCGAGGACGAGGAAGCCGTCACCCGGGATCACGTCCTCCGGGCGAAGGACCGCTCGCGGTCCATCGAACAGCAGCTCGCCGACGACATCATCGAGCGCCGCAAGGACTACGAGCTGAAGATCTCGGAAGGCGCGGTCGTCGGCCGGGTCAACGGCCTGGCCGTCATGGGCGAGGACTCGGGCATCATGCTGCCCGTAATGGCGGAAGTCACCCCCTCACAGAGCCACGAGGAGGGGCGGGTCTTCGCCACCGGCAAGCTCCAGGACATCGCCGAGGAGGCCGTCGACAACGTCTCGGCCATCATCAAGAAGTTCTCCGGCGAAACCATCGCGGACAAGGACATCCACATCCAGTTCGTGCAGGCCCACTCGGGGGTGGAGGGCGATTCCGCTTCGATCACGGTGGCCACGGCCGTTATCTCGGCCCACGAGAACGTCCCCGTCGCGCAGGACATCGCGATGACCGGCTCCCTGTCGGTCCGCGGCGACGTTCTCCCGGTCGGGGGCGTGACCTACAAGATCGAGGCGGCTGCGAAGGCCGGCTGCAACCGGGTCATCATCCCCAAGGCCAACGAGCAGGACGTGATGATCGAAGAGGAGTACAAGGAGATGATCGAGATCATCCCGGTGAGCCACATCAGCGAGGTCCTCGATATCGCGCTTGCCGAGGAGATCGAGAAGGACTCGCTGGTCGACCGGCTCAAGTCGATCACGGGGCAGGCCCTCGACCAACAGGCCGTCGGGTCCGGCAGCGGGTCGCCCAGTCCCCAGTAGGCCGCTCGATTTTTCGCCCCAGATGCCCGCGTGGACGGCATTCGGGGCCGCGACCGTATTGCTGACCGGCGGGTTCGTCCTGCTGGCGCGGTCCTCGGCCGCGACGATCCAGGACGCCCTCGACGCGCGGGCCGATCCGGACGCCCCACCCCATCCGGCGGCGCCCGTGCTCGAATCCGACCGGCTCCTGATCGGGAACGTGCTCGCCTCCCACGGCCTCCTGCTGGGCGTGATTACCGGGACCGTCTGGGCGACCCGAGTGCCGGGATCCACCCTGGGCCTGGGACCCGAGACACCAGGGTCAGTCGGTCTGGGGGTGGCGCTCGGGCTCGGGCTCGCGCTTGGCAACGAAGGCGCGGCTCGTCTCGCAGACACGGCGGGGTTCGACCGCGACGAACGGCTCCGGGAGCTGCTGGCCCCGAACGGCCGGGCCGGTTGGCTCGGCCTCCTGTTTGTCGTGCTGCCGCTGGTAGCGGTCGCCGAGGAACTGCTCTTCCGCGCGGTGCTCATCGGCGGCCTCGGGGCCGGCTTCGGCCTGCCGGTCTGGCTGCTGGTCGCCCTGTCCTCGGTCGCGTTCGGCCTGGGACACCGGCTTCAAGGGGACGCTGGCGTGATCGTGACCACGGGCCTCGGCTTGGTACTCGGCGGCGCCTACGTCCTCACCGGGAGCCTTCTCACGGTGGTCGTGGCGCACTACCTCGTGAACGCCCTCGAGTTCCTGCTGAACGAGCGGCCCGCACGCCCCGGTGCCTGACGTCGGTCGGCGGTCAGTCGTCGGAAGACCGGAGGAACACTCCGTTCATTGGCTAGCAGTCCAGGGTCTGACCCGAGCGACAATCCTCGCCGATCCGTCGATTCCGAACCCGGCCAGCCGCAGGTGCCCGAACCCAGCCGCTAGAGGCCCTCGAGCGACCGGAGCCGCTGCTCGATCTCCGGTGGGGCGCCGCTCGGGCCGTCCCGGACCCGGTGATCGGACACGACGAGCGGAAGCGGGTTCTCGGCGAGCGCCCTCCGAACCAGCTCCTGGTCCGCCGCCGCGTCCGCCCCGAGATCGGGAACCATTCCGGTGAGGGTTTCGACCGCGACCTGTTCCCCATAGGGGATTTGCCGAACGGTCTGGAGGACGCGCCGTTCATCGGTGGGGACCGTAAGCCCGATCTCGACGTCCGCGAAATCATCCGTTTCGCCCCCGAGGTAGCGGCTGATCCGATCAAGGAGCGGATGCTCGGGCATCGCGTCCTCGTCCGGGGTCCGCGGGAAGGACACGCTCACGACCTTCGCCCCTGCGACCCCGATCTGCACGTAGCGCTCCAGGTAATCGCTCTCCCGCGCGTGGATCCCCGACGTGGCCGCCATGTGCGGAGCGAGGCCGACTAGCGGCCTAAACCTTCGGCCGGGTACACAACGCTTATGTACAGATAAATCCATGAACGTACAACTATGAACATTGTCGAGGGTGACGTAGCGCCGGCGGTGGCCGCGATTCTCGAGGCCGCCGAGGAACGGCCGGGTGGAGAGCGACGGCTCGATGTCGACGCCCGGTCGCTGCCAGACGCACTCCGTGCCGCGGAACGGGACGGGCGGGTGCCGGTCATCGCGGAGGTGAAACCCACCAGTCCAACGACCGACGGTCGACGGGAGACTGATCCGGTGACGGCGGCCAGAGCGATGGTTCGGGGCGGGGCGGCGGCGGTCTCGGTGTTGACCGAGCCGGACCACTTCGGAGGCGCTCCCGCCGACTTGGAGCGGGTACGTGCCGCGGTCGACGTTCCGGTCCTCCGGAAGGACTTCGTCCTCGAGGGAGGCCAGCTGGACGTCGTTGGCGCCGACGCCGTCCTCCTGATCGCACGGTTCGTCGACGACCTCCCGGGGCTGGTCGATGCGGCGCGAGAGCGGGGATTCCAGCCGCTCGTCGAGGTCCATACCCGCAAGGAACTCGCCGACGCGGTCGAAGCGGGAGCCGATCTCATCGGCATCAACAACCGGGACCTGGCGCGGCTCGAGGTCGATTTAGACACCTTCTCGGCGGTCGCCCCGGCGGCTCCAGCTGGCGTGACGCTCGTCGCGGAGAGCGGCGTGACCGGTCCGGACGATGTCCGTCAGCTGCGGGATGCCGGTGCGGACGCGGTGCTGGTCGGATCCGCGATCATGGCCGGTGACGACATCGAGCGGGGTACTCGGGAGTTGGTCGACGCATGAGCACCGGGTCCTTCGGCCGCTTCGGTGGGCAGTACGTCCCGGAGGCGTTGATGCCGGCCGTCGAGGAGCTCGCCGAGGCTTACGAGCGCTACGTCCGCGAGAACGAGGACGGCTTCATGGACGAGCTGCAGCGACGGCTCCGGGATTTCGGCGGGCGCCCGACCCCACTGCAGCGGGCTCAACGGCTCTCCGAGCGCTACGATTCCGAGGTCTATCTCAAACGCGAAGACCTGCTGCACGGTGGTGCTCACAAGCTCAACAACGCCCTCGGGCAGGTCCTGCTGGCCAGGTACATGGGCAAGGACCGCGTGATCGCGGAGACGGGAGCCGGCCAACACGGGACCGCCACGGCGATGGCGGCGGCCCACCTCGACATGCCCTGTGAGGTCTACATGGGGGAGACGGACATCAACCGCCAGCGGCCGAACGTGTTCCGGATGCGACTGAACGGGGCGGAGGTGACGCCGGTCACGACCGGTCGGGGGACCCTCAAAGAGGCGATCAGCGAAACGATGCGCGACTGGGCCACCAACGTCGAGGACACCCACTACGTCATCGGGTCGATCGTCGGCCCGCACCCGTTCCCGTCGATGGTGCGGGACTTCCAATCAGTGATCTCCGAGGAGGCCAGGGAGCAGGCCGAGCGCGAGACCGGCGGTCGGCCCGGGACGGTCCTCGCCTGTGCGGGTGGGGGTTCGAACACGATCGGCGCGTTCGATGCCTTCCTCGGGGACGTGGAGGTGGCACTCTACGCCGTCGAAGCCGGCGGCGAGTCCCTCGAGATCGACGAAGCGGCGGGGGTCGCGCCGAACTCGGCGACGCTCTCGACCGGCACCGAGGGCGTGCTCCACGGCGCCCGGACGCGGGTGCTCCAGGACCGTGACGGCCAGATCATGGAGTCCCACTCGGTCTCGGCGGGCTTGGACTATGCCGGCGTGGGCCCCGAGCTAGCGCACCTGGTCGAGGAAGACCGGGTCCGGGCGGTCAACGTGGACGACGAACGCGCACTGGCCGCCTTCCACCGCCTCTCGCGGATGGAGGGCATCATCCCGGCCCTCGAGAGCGCTCACGCCCTGGCCTATCTCGAGGAACACGCCACCAGTTTGACGGATCCGATCGTGATCTCGCTTTCCGGCCGGGGTGACAAGGACCTGGAAACCGTCATCGAGGAGACCGAACAGCGATCCATCGACGACGCCCCCGACATGTCGGTCTTCTCCGGAGGGCTCCGATGAGAAAGCTGGCCGAGGCCTTCACCGCGGGCCCGGCGTTCATCCCCTATCTGGCGGTGGGTGATCCCAACGCCGAGGCCAGCCGGGCCTACGTCGAGGCGCTGGTCGAAGGCGGCGCCGATATCATCGAGCTGGGCTTGCCGTTCTCCGAACCGATCGCCGAAGGGCCGACGATCCAAGCGGCCGTCGCGCGGGCCCTGGAAGCCGGTATGACGCCACCCCGGTTCTTCGAGTTCGTGGAAAGCCTGAACGTCGACGTGCCGCTCGTGGCCATGACCTACTACAACCTGATCTACCAGTACGGAGACGAGCCGGGCCCGCGCCCGTTCGTCGAACGCGCCGCGGAGGTCGGGCTCGACGGGTTCGTGGTCCCGGACCTGCCGGTCGAGGAGGCCGCACCCCTACGCTCGGCCTGTGACGAGTTCGATCGCGACCTGGTGTTCATTGTCGCGCCGACCACCCGGGACGAGCGGCTCGACCGGATCCGCGAGCTCGTCTCGGGCTACGTTTACGTCCAGGCCCGGCTGGGGGTGACCGGGGCTCGGGACACCGTCTCATCGGAAACGGAAGCCAGTCTGGCGCGGCTGGAGGACTGGGAGCTCCCGAAGGCCGTGGGCTTCGGCATCTCGACGGGCGAGCAGGCCGCCGCAGTCGTCAGGGCCGGCGCCGACGGCGTCATCGTCGGGAGCGCTCTGGTCGATATCGTTGCTGATGGGCACGAGCGGGACCAGGCGACAGCCGAAGTCGCTGACCGGCTCCGGGGGAAAACCGAGGAACTCGTGGCGGGTATCCGATCCAGCCAGACAGCGCCGGAACCGGAACGCACATAACGGCCCTTGCCAGACGGTAGCACACCATGACCATTGGGATCTCCGCCCGGCTCGAGCGCCTCGGGACCGATGGCCGCTACTTGACCGTCCCGATGGACCACGGCATTACGCTGGGGGCCGTACAGGGCCTGAAGGACATCGAATCGACCGTGGCCGCCGTCGTCCGGGGCGGCGCCGACGCCGTCCTCACGCAGAAAGGCATGGCGCCGCGGGTCCACCCGAACAAAGGGGACGCCGGCTACTTGGTCCACCTCAACGCCTCGACAGCAGCCGGGCCCGACAGCACCGACAAGCGTCGCTCGGGAACGGTCGAGGCGGCCATCCGGGCCGGCGCCGATGGCGTCTCCTATCATATCAACGTCGGCTCGAACCACGAGCCCCAGCAGATCGAAGAGCTGGGCGCGATCACCGAGACGGCCCATCGCTTCGGGATCCCCGTTCTCGCCATGACCTACGCCCGGGGCCCGGGCGTTGACGAAACCGACCCGGAGGCCCTCGGCCATGCCGTCAGACTCGGCGAGGAGCTCGGGGCCGATCTCATCAAGACGGGGTATTCCGGCGATGCCGAGTCCTTCACGCACGTGACGGCGTCGACGAACAAACCGGTCCTGATCGCTGGCGGCGAGCCGAGCGACGACCGGGCGTCGCTCGAAGCCGTTCGCGGGGCCATGGACGCCGGCGCGAGCGGCGTGTCGATGGGCCGGACGGTCTTCCAGCACGACAAGCCCGAAGCCATCACCCGGGCGGTGAGCGCCATTGTTCACGAGAACGCGTCGGTCGACGAGGCGCTCGACCGGGCCGGGCTTCAGATCCCCTCCTAAGCGGCTTCGGGCGGTTCGTGGCCGCCCGGTTCGGCGGGAGCCGGCGCGCCCGTGGCCCGTTCCTCGAGGCGCCGGATCCGCTCGGGGATCGGCGGATGGGACGCGTGGAAGGTCTCGTAGAGCGGGTGGACGAAGGGGTTCGACAGGTTCTCGCTGGAGAGCGTGGTCAGGGCTCCGACCATCGAGTTCACCTTGGTCGTCTCGACGGCGAAATCGTCCGCCTCCCGCTCGAAGGCCAGCGAGACCCGGTTCTGGATCGGCGCCAGCCAGCGGTTCAACGGCTGTACGATCAGCAGAGCCAGGAACAGTTCGGCGTAAGTTGCACCGGCCGGGAGCCCGAACAGCCCCACCAGCCATTCGCCCGAAAGGAGGACCTGAGCGACCGCGAGCAGGAGGCCGACCTGGATCGTCGAGGCGGCCATCAGCTTCCAGACGTGGGCCCGCTTCCAGTGGGCGAGTTCGTGGGCCAAGACGCTGGTGATCTCGGGGACCGACATCTGCTCGATGAGGGTATCGAACAGCACGACCCGCTTCGTGCGGCCGAACCCGATGAAGTAGGCGTTGGAGTGACCCGACCGCCGGCTGGCGTCCATCTCGTAGATCTGTTCGCACTCGAACCCGGCGCGTTCGAAGACCGTGTCGATCGCCTCCCGGAGGTCGCCGGCCGCCAGCGGCTCGAAATCGTAGAACAACGGCGCGATAACCCGGGGGTAGACGACCTGCATGAGCAGCCCGAAGCCGAAGAAGAGCCCCGCGCCGGCCAGGGCCCACCACCGGGGGATCGTCAGCACGACTGCCAGGAGCGCGGTGCCGAGCAGGCCGGCCAGCACGGCCGAAATGAGCAGCTTGAGGCCGCTGTCCCGGAGGAACAGGCCGACCGACTGTTCGTTGAAGTCGTAGATCTCCTCGACGACGAAGGTCTCCACCACGTCGAAGGGCACGGAGACGAGGTAGAGCACTGCGGTCATCCCCACGAAGAAGACCGCCCCCTGTACCAGCAGCGGCCAGCCGGTCCCCTGGAGGGCGACCACCGCGTCGGCGAACAGCCCGGACAGCAGCACGAGCAGGACGGAACCCAACAGGACCCAGGAGCCGAGAGCGTCGATGCCGAGCTTCGCCCGCTGGTAATCCGCCAGCTCGAGGGGGTCGTCCACGTCGAGCCGGTTTCGGACCCACTCGGCCCGATCCGCGAGCTCCTCGCGCCCGTACCGCAGATTGACGGCCGAGAGCCACGTGAAGAACGCCTCGGTCCCGACCAGCAGCAGGATCACGGCCGCTGTACGCGCGAGCACGATCGATAGGGACCGCTTCAGACAAATATAACCGACGGAACCCGTCCGCCCCCCAACCGGGCCGGTAAGACGCGGAGAGCCTCGGGCCAGTCGCCACGTTCAAGCCGCCCCCAGGCGAGGCAGGCAGCATGAGCCGTAGCGTGTGGTTGAAGGCCGATGACACCGTCGGCGACTGGGACGACCGCAAGGCCCGGATCACGGCCGGGCTCGAGGCTGGGGTCGATTGGGTGCTCGTGGATGCCGGCGACGTGGAGCGGGTTCGGGAGCTCGGCGAGGTCAACGTCGCCGCGTTCGACACGGAAGACGTCCACGTCATGGATGCCGAGGAGGACGCACGCACCGTGACCCCTGATGCCGTGATCGCGGGCAAGGAGGGGGAGGGCGACGGGACCGTCGACCTGCCGGCAGACTACGCCGGCTCCGCGGACCTCTCGACGATCCGGCGCGGGAACGCGAGCGGGGGCTACGTCCGGATCCTCGGAGAGGAGTACGAAGCGTTCGCCGAAGCCGTCGCCGAGGAGGCCGACTTCACCGTCGTCGTGGGCGAGGACTGGCGGATCATCCCGCTCGAGAACCTCATCGCGCGGGTCGGTGAGGAGACCACGCTGGTTGCCGGCGTAACGACCGCCGAGGAGGCTGAGACGGCCTTCGAAACCTTGGAACGGGGCGCCGACGCAGTGCTGCTCGACGCGGACGACCCCGACGAGATCCGGCGCACCGTCGCCGCGCGAGACGCAGCCGAACGGGAGACGCTTGATCTGTCGTGGGCCGAGGTCGAAACCATCGAGCGCGCCGGGGTGGCCGACCGAGTCTGTGTCGACACCAGCGCGCTGCTTGAGGACGTCGAGGGGATGCTGGTCGGCAGCCTCGCCCGGGGGCTGTTTTTCGTCCACGGCGAAACCGGCGAGTCGCCGTACGTCGCGAGCCGCCCCTTCCGTGTGAACGCCGGGGCGGTGCACGCCTACGTGCGGACCCCGGGCGGCGAGACGAAGTACCTCTCGGAGCTGGGTTCGGGCGACGAGGTCCAGGTCGTCGACACCGAGGGGCAGACCCGCGAGGCTGTCGTCGGTCGCTGCAAGATCGAGAAACGGCCGATGTTCAGGGTGGTGGCTACCGTAGAAGACGACCGGATCGAGACGCTCCTCCAGAACGCGGAGACCATCAAGGTCGCGACGCGGGACGGCCGGACGGCCGTGACCGATCTCGAACCGGGCGACGAGGTCCGGGTCTATTACGACGACACGGCCCGCCACTTCGGGGAAGCGGTCGAGGAGAGCATCATCGAGAAGTAAGCGATCCCCGAGGCCTCACCGGAAGAAGCCGTTTCGACGGCCGGCGGCCTGTTCGGGCTCGGCCGCCTGATCGAGCTCAGCGGTACACCAGTGGCAGAAATCGAGCTGAGGATCGACAGCACCGCCACATTCGGGGCAGCTGGCCGACTCCTCGCTCTCGGCCGACCGTTTCGGAGCCAACGCCACCCTGATGGCGTCAACCACGTTCAGCAATCGGACCAGCAGGATCGTCAGGAACGGGGTCAGCGGCAGGTCCCGGCTCGCCGCCACGAGAGCCGTGAAGCCGCCGGTCTCGTAGGCGGTGAGGACCTCGGGCGGGATCACGAGGGCCGCGGTGAGGATGGCGAGCCCGAACCACGCGAGCGCCCGCAGCCACGCCCGGAGGTAGAGATGGCCCAATCCGGGATAGATCACGGCCAGAAGCCCGGCGATCAGGGCCCGACGCCGCGACATGGCGGTCGTTCAGCCGGGGAACAGGTTAACCTTCCGACGTGATCACGTCCCGCCGAGGGCCTCGACGAGCGTTCGAAGCGTTGCGAGGTCGATCTGCCCCGGTGCTGTCGCCTCATCAGCTGAGACCGGCGCGTAGCCGATCCTGGAGCCGTACACCGGCGCCACCGCACGGGAGTGCCGCCCGGCCGCTCCCATCGCCATGGTCGCCACGGTCAAGCCCTCCGCTGTCAGCTCTCGGGTGACCTCCAGGAGCGCGAGCACGTCCCCTACATCCACAGCCGTGACGGCCAGTTTCCCGACGTCCCCGGCCTGACAGGCCGCCCGAAGGGTCTCCGCCATCTCCTCCGTGGGCGGGGTGGTCTCGAAATCGTGTATGGAAACGATGCGCGCCACGTCGCTGCCGTCCCCGAGCATGGGCAGATCGGCGGTTGCGTCGGCGTCAAGCGCGGCCGCTTCGATGTCGACAGCCTCGACGGAGGGGATCGAGGCCGCGGTCACGAGGGCTTCGATCCGGGACCGGTTGTCGGGGGCTTCCCCCCCTTCAGTTTCGACCCGGTTCGTCGCGATCACGGGCAGTTCGCCGTCGTACGCTCGGAGTTGGTCGAGAGGCGCCTCAGCCAGGTCCATCCGGAACTCGATCGCATCGGCCGCCGCCCTGGCCGCGGGTTCCGCGTCGAGATCCGCGGTCACGGCCGCCAGGACGAACGACTCGAACTCCATATCGGCAGCGCGAACGCCCGGCGTAAAAACCCGCCCGGTCAGGGGAGACCCATCAGGATACGGCCGGCATCCGGGGGAAGATGATCGAGGAAAGTCGGGCACCGTGTTCAGTCCGGTAGTAGAACCCCATCAGGCGGACCCAAGCCTCAGCACTCTCTACAACTAGTGGTCCGGGATTGCGGTCGGCGACCTACGCGACGGCCTGCTCGGCCTCGAGCAGCTCGTGATAGCGGTTCCGGATCGTGACTTCGCTGATGTCGGCCACCTCGCTGACCTTCGCCTGAGTCGTCTTCTCGTTCGTCAATAGGGCGGCGGCGTAGATCGCGGCGGCCGCGAGGCCGACGGGGCTCTTGCCGCTATGGACGCCCTGTTCTTGGGCGGTCGTGAGCAGCTGCCGGGCGCGAAGCTCGGCCTCTTCCGAGAGCTCCAGTGCGGATGCGAAGCGGGGGACGTACTGGCCGGGATCGGCGGGTTCGATGCCGAGGGAGAGCTCGCGAGAGACGTATCGGTACGTTCGGGCGACCTCGTCCTTGCTGACCCGGCTCACGTCGGCGATCTCGTCGAGGCTGCGGGGGACCCCCGCCTGCCGGGCGGCCGCGTAGACCACGGCCGTGGAGACGCCTTCGATCGACCGGCCGGGGAGCAGGTCGTCCTCGAGCGCCCGCCGGTAGATGACCGACGCCGTCTCCCGAACGTTCTTGGGCAGCCCCAGCGCGGAGGCCATCCGGTCGATCTCCCCGAGGGCCTGCTTCAGGTTCCGGTCGCGGGAGTCCTTGGTCCGGAAGCGCTCGTTCCAGGTCCGCAGCCGCTGCATCTTCTCGCGCTGGCGGGAGGACAACGATCGGCCGTAGGCGTCCTTGTTGCGCCAGTCGATGTTCGTCGAGAGCCCCTTGTCGTGCATCGTGTTCGTCGTCGGGGCCCCGACCCGGCTCTTCTCGTCCTTCTCCGCGGCGTCGAACGCCCGCCACTCGGGGCCGCGGTCGATATCGTCCTCCTCGACCACGAGCCCACAGTCCCCGCAGACGGTCTCGCCGTGCTGCTGATCGTTGCGGAGGCTGCCGCCACATTCGGGACAGTCGAAGCCTTCGGTTTCGCGCGATGCCTCGGTCTCACGTTCGGTCGTTTGGAGTGGCATGGTGAACAGGGGGCCGCCGGCCGGCCGAATGTCGTATCGTTGACCAGTCGACGGAAGTGGGCCGGATAAAGCCACCGGAATCCGTCGCCGTATGGGAATCAGCCGCGTGGCATGGCGTCACACCGACGCGCGTCTGACGCCGGTCAGTCCGCCTCGGCGGGGGGCGATTCCGGGCCCTCCTCGACCGCAGTGGTGAGCGAGACGTTGAGCCACAGCATCGACCCGACCCCGCCGACCAGCGTCACCGCGTTCTTCAGCGCGTGGTCGACGATAGCCACCCCGAGGGCGACCTCCCAGCCGATGCCGGTGACGCCAATGACCAGCAGCGTGAACGCGCCTTCATACAACCCGATACCGCCCGGCGAGAGCGGGAGCACCTTCGCGAGGTTGCCCACGCTCACCGCGAAGAAACACACGGCCAGGAGGGCGATCGATGACAGCTCGGTGCCGAACGCCGCGAAGACTACCGCGGCCGTGAAGACGTCGACGACCCAGATGGCGATGCTCGTGAGGCTCACCCGTCTGAAGGCCGCCGGATCGACGGCGACCGTCTGGACGTCGCCGGCGAACTGTTCGAGCACGTCGGCGACATACATCGCGTATGAGTCCTCCGACACGCGCCTGACCGCCGCCCGGACGCGGTTCCGTTCGGACCGCGCGGAGGCCACGATGGCGATCACCGCGAGCACCGCCAGCAGGCCCACGACGCCAGCGACTACGACCGCGGTCCGACCGCTCCTGACGACGGGGTCGCTCGCCGGGCCGCCCCCGAGGGCGGGGAGCGAGCCGGCGATCACCAGTCCGAGCAATGTCGCGCCGGCCAGGGCAGTGATCGTCAGCAGGTCGAAGACCCGCTCGACCGCCAGCGACGCGAAGCCGGTCGGATAGGGGATGGCGCGGCGGGCCTTGACGACGTAGGCCCGTACCGCGTCGCCAGCCCGGGCGGGGAACACGAGGTTCCCCGTCTGGCTGATGAACACGGCGCCCGTCAGGAACCCGACTTCCTCGTGATAGCCGAGCTCGCTGAGGATGTCGCGGTACCGGAGTCCACGGATCGGCCAGGAGAGCACGTAGACGATCGCCGCCAGCCCGACGAGGGCCGGATCCGCTTGGGCCATTCGATCAATGACGACGCCGTAGGGCAGATAGAGGCCCATCAGGGCGATCGCGGCGGCGGTAAGCAGGATGCCGGCCGCCACGGAGCGGCGCCGCGTGACGCGGGGGCTGACGGACAGCTCCCACCACGTGCGGAGGATCTGGCTGCCCATCCCCAGCACGTCCCGAACGAGGTCGACCTTCGTATCCGCCTGCGGGCGCCATTCGACGGGGAACTCCCCGACCTCGTACCCGGCTCGTTGGGCCCGCACCAACAACTCGGTGTCGAAGAACCAGTGATCGTCCCCCACCGCAGGCAGCAGCTCCTCGACGACTGCCCGATCGAGGGCCTTGAACCCACACTGGTGATCCCGAAGCCGGGAACCAAGCGCGAATCGGACCAGCCAGTTGTAGCCGAACGACGGAATGCGCCGCTTGGCGGGTCGATCGGCGACGTGGCCGGGCAGCCACCGCGACCCGGTCACGACGTCGAACTCGCCGGACCGGACCGACTCGACGAGCCGCTCGAGGTGATCCATGTCGGTGGCGAGATCGGTATCGAGGTAGGCGAGAGTATCGCCACGGGCCAACTCGAAGGCCCGCCTTAGGGCGCCGCCGCGGCCGAGCCGTTCCTCGGCATGCAAATGGCGGACACGTGCATCGTCCTCCGCGAGCCGGGCCGCGACAGCCGGCGTCTCGTCCGTACAACCGTCCTCGGCGATGATCACCTCGAAGGCGTCCGCCGGTAGGAACTCCGTCAGCGTCTCGATCGTGACCTCGACGGTCCCTTCGAGGGTCGCCGCCTCGTTGTACGCGGGGAGGACGACGCTCACCTCGACGGACCCACTCATCGCCGCCTCTTCGGCCCCTTCGGGGTAAGAACCTTCTGTCAGGGCGCGATCCGGGCCCGTTCCGACGGTGGCTCATGGGCGTACTGGACACCAGCCACCGCCCGCCGATCAGGGGACTGAAGCGCCGACATCGTGTTCGGAGCCGTCCCGAACAAGGAGGCGTGGGTCCGGTCACGGATCCGGCTCGTTTCGGTTCGGGGTTTCCCGACTGTACCAAACCCGGGCTCGTTCAACGCCGATACGGTCATCGGCGCGGAGTACTTATCGGAAACCACCCGAAAGCGTCGGGTTTCCTCCGCGTACCAAACCGCTCAAAGGTGACCGGACCCCACGGACCCCTATGAGCGCGACCGCAGTGTCGGCCGACCTCTCGGAGAAACAACGACGGATCCTGAGGTATCTCAGATCCGAGGCCGATCAACAGACCTACTTCAAGAGTCGCCTCATCGGCCGCGAGCTCGACCTCTCCGCGAAGGAAGTCGGGAGCAATATGCAGGCGATCGCCGATACCGACGGTCCCATCGAGGTCGAGAAGTGGGGCTACTCCTCCAGCACGACCTGGAAGGTCACCGTCTGAGGTTAATCGCGAAACTCGATCAGATCGGCGGCTCGGGCCGCGAAGGCGACCGTCCGCTCGTCGAACGAGTCGGCATACCGGAGTAACAACACCAGGAGCAGTTCCGGCTGCGTCAGGGCGTACCCGTTCTCCCGCTCCAACAGGCCCGCTTCGGCGAGCTCGGCGGCGTGTTTGCTGATCGTCGAGCTGGACACGTCGAGGGCCGTCGCGAGCTCGCCACCCGTGGCTGACGGCGTTTCGAGCAGTTCGAGCACCATCCCGCGAGGGGTTTCACGCCGGAGGTAGCCGAGAGCGACCTGTTCGGTCGCCGTGAAACGGTCGGCGGGGAAGAAGCGCCGGTAGTCCCCGTCCCGTCGGGACGCGATCGCTCCCGTCTCGAGCAGCCGCTGGACGTGGTGTTGGGTTTCCCCCGTGCCGAGTTGGAGGTCGTCCCGTAGCTTCGAGAAGTGGGCGCCGGGAACGGTGTTGAGGTAGCCGAGAATGGCCTCCCGGACGCCGACATCGGCGCTGGCGGGTTGCTCGAGGAGGCCGGTGAGGGACGTCGCCGCTCCCAGCGCTGCAAAGCGCCGGAGCGTGGCCCGTTTGTTCTCGTCGACGCCCTCGGACATCACCATTGCTCGGGGATGAGCGGGTTAAACACCTTCGCTCGGGTCCGTCGGAGCTCAGGGGTTGGCAGGCGCCACCGGTGATAACGAGGAAGTCCGTGACCCGGGTTACTCGGATTCCCGCTCGGTTTCGACGTCGATGTCTTCCTCGTCGATCTCGTCGATGACTTCCTCGGCGCTCCGGATGTCCTCGACGCTCCCGGCTTTGACGGCTTCGGCTTCCTGCTCGAGCTGATCGACGTCCAGGTCGGCCGCCTCGTCGATCTGCCCGAGGATCTCCTCGATGTCGTCAAGCCCCAGCAGCTGTCGGGTCTCCTCGTCGAACTCGAGGCTGTCGAGGTCCTGCTCGACCTCCCGCACGTCGCTGCCGGTGAGATGGCGGCTGTACCGGCCCAGCATGGAGGTCAGTTCCTGGGGCAGCACGAACGTGGTGCTCTCGGACGTGCCGATGCCCTCCAGCGTTTCGAGCCCCTTGTCGATGACCGCGCGCTCGCCCATCGACTCCGCGGATTTTGCACGGAGCACGGTCGAAATGGCGTCCCCCTGGGCCTCGAGGATCTGGCTCTGCTTCTCCCCCTGGGCGCGGATGATGTCGGACTGCTTGTCCCCCTCGGCCTTCTCGACGGCTGAGCGCCGTTCGCCCTGAGCCTCGAGGATCATGGCCCGCCGCCGGCGCTCGGCGCTGGTCTGCTGCTCCATCGCCTGCTGGACGTCGGCGCTCGGGTTGACCTCGCGCACCTCGACGGATTCGACACGAATGCCCCACTCGTCGGTCGGCTCGTCGAGCTCGCGACGGATCCGGGCGTTGATCTCGCCACGCTTGTTGAGAGTGTCGTCCAGCTCCATGTCGCCCAAGACGGCTCGCAGAGTGGTCTGGGCGAGGTTCGAAACCGCGGTCTTGTAGGTCTCGACCTCGAGGAACGCTCGTTTCGCGTCCATGACGCGGATATAGACCACCGCGTCGGCCGTCACGGGCGAGTTGTCACGCGTGATGGCTTCCTGACGCGGGACGTCCAGCGTCTGAGTCCGCATGTCGAACGCGTAGGTCCGCGAGACGAACGGCGGGATGAACGCGATCCCCGGCTCGAGCAGCCCGCGGTATTCCCCGAAGACCGTCAGGGCCTTCTTCTCGTAGGCATCGACGATCTCGACCATCTGCCAGACGGTGACGATGGCGAGCACGAGGACCACGAGCGCGACCACCGTCAGGCCGAGTCCGCCTAGCTGGAGGGGAAGGAGCGGGATCACGTCAAAACCGTAGAGAAGACCGCGGTTAAGCCTTCCCCAAATTCAGGCCCGAGTCCGCGGTGACAGCGTCCGGGGCTGTCAGGCCTGCTCGGTCTGCGTTTCGCCGGAGGGCTCCTCGGTCGCGGCGTCCTCCGTCTCGGTCGCATGGTCAGCCAGGGCCCGGTCGATGTCGTCGACGCTGCCCTGGACCGTCTCCACGGTGAGGACGTTGCCCCCACCCGGATCCACGACGACGACTTCCTCCCCTTCAGGGATCTCGCCCGCCACGCTCCGGGCGCGGTAGTTCGGGTTGAACCCGCCGCTATCGAGCTTGACCTCCCCTTCGGTCTCGGTGACACGTTCGGTGACCCGCCCCGTTCGGCCCCGAAGGCTCTCGGAGTCTCGAGTGCTGCCCGACCCGGAGCCGGTATACAGATCCAGTTCACGGTAGGCGTACAGCGTTCCTCCGCCGACAATCAGGACGAGGACGGCCAGGGCGAGCGCCCCGCTGAAGAATCCCGGCAACAACACGCCGGCCAGGCCGGCGACGAAGAGCGCCGTCCCCAACACGATGAAGTGGGCGCCCGGGGCGAGGGCCTCGAGGACCGCGATGCCGGCCCCGGCTATCAGGAGCAACAGGGGCAGCGAGAGCGCCAGATGGGACGACATGGCGGCGGCTTAGGGCCGGGGCGCTAAAACTCCCCGCCCCGCGGGCGCCGACCGCGGGATCGCTTGATCATCCGTACAGCATCACGAGTCGGGCGACGACGGCCAGCGCGATGACGATTCCGAGGATCACGAACACCACGTTCTCCAGGGCGGGCTCGCCGGGCTCGAGGGGGGCGTCTCCCGGTAAGAGGTTTGCCGTCTCGGCCTCCTCGGCGTCCTCGTCCTCGAGCGAGATGTCGATCCGGTCGGTGGGCACTAGGTACCGGTTCCGCGGCCGACGGCAAAAGCGGCCCGGCCCTCACGTCGGTCGCCCGGTGATGTCGCCGGCGTAAAGGACGCCCCGCTCGCCGTCGAGGGTCACGGTGGTACCGTCCGCGATGTCCGGGGAGACCTGCGCCCCGCTCGCCATCGGGATCGAGAGCTCCCGCGCCACGAGCGCCGGATAGCCGGTCATGCCCGACCGCGCGTGAACGATCCCCGCCAACCGCGCCGTGTCACCGGTGAACTCCGCATCGAAGGACTCGTCGAGATAGAGTACGGCGCCATCGGGCACCTCTCGGAGGTCGCCATCGCGGGAGCGGGCCAGAGGGCCCACCGCTCGGCCACCGACGATACCGCGGCCGTGAGCCACGGTTTCAGTGGCTACGTGGACTTTCAGCGTGTTCGTCGTGCTCCGCTCCAGCTGGGTCATCATGCCCGAGAGTACCACCACCGTGTCGCCGCTCTCGACGATGCTCGCCTCGACGGCGGAGCCGACAGCGTTCTCGATCACCGCAGCCGCGCCACCGGCCGCCAGGTCGGCGGACTGGGAGCTCACGCCCCAGGAGAGGGCCAGCTGGCGCCGAACCGAATCAGAGGGCGTCGTCGCCGCGATCGGCACGCCAGGTCGGAACTTCGCGACCTTCAGCGCCGTGTAGCCGGATTCGGAGGCCACGACGATCGCCCGAGCGCCCACGTCACGAGCGAGGTAGCGGGCGGACCGCGCGATGGCGTCCGTGCCGGAGTCGTCGGCCGGGGGCACCCGCTGCTCGGCCAGCTCCGCGTGCTCCTCGGACGCCTCGACCTCCCGGACGATCCGGTCCATGGTCTCAACGGTCTCGACGGGGTGGTCGCCGATGGCCGTCTCCCCGGACAACATCACCGCGTCCGTCCCGTCGAGAACAGCGTTCGCCACGTCCGAGGCCTCGGCCCGCGACGGCCGGCGGCCATGTATCATCGAATCCAGCATCTCCGTCGCGATGATGACCGGAACGCCCTCGTGCTGACAGCGCCGGACGATCCGCTTCTGGATCAACGGCACTTCCTCCAGCGGACACTCGACGCCGAGATCGCCACGGGCAACCATGACCGCGTAGGCGGCGTCGATGATGCCGTCCAGGTTCGCGACCCCCTCCGCCCGTTCGATCTTCGCGACGATCGGGATCGAGGCGCCGTGGGCCTCGAGTGTTTCGTTCACGGCGAACACATCGGCGGCGGACCGCACGAAGCTCGCCGCCACGAAATCGACATCGTGCTCGGCGGCGAGAGCGAGGTCCTGTCGGTCCTGTTCCGTGACCGCGTCCACGTCCAGCGTAACACCCGGGATGTTGACGCCGCGACGGCTCTCGAGCTGCCCGCCGGTCTCCACGTTCGCGATCACCGCGTCGTCTGCGAGCCCAGTGACCGTGGTCTCGATCCGCCCGTCGTCGAGCAGGACCCGATCGCCCACTTCGACCCCGTCGAGCGGAATGCTCAACCCGATCACCTCCTCGGTTGCGGTCTCCCCGGCGACGAATCGGATCTCGCTGCCGGCCTCCAGTTGGACCGGTTCGTCGACCGCCGCCGTCCGGACCTCCGGGCCTTGCAAATCAAGGAGGGTCGCCACCGGACGATCCAGGGCCGCATCTACGCTCCGAACCCGGTCGAGCTGAGTCGCCCGCTCCTCGGGCGTGCCGTGACTCGCATTGATCCGCGCCACCGACATCCCGGCTTGCGCTAAGGAGCGAATAGTGGCCCGATCGTCCGACGCCGGCCCGATGGTGCAGACGATCTTCGCCTTTCGCATACGCCGCGTACACCGTACGCCGTCAAAAGCCCGCGGATGGTCCGAACCGGGCGGGGAAGGGGCCGGCAGGCCGGACCGGCCAAAGTTTCACTGCTAAGACTCAGTGCAGCGGGGACGTCAGCTCGTGGACGTTGATCGGCGTGTGAACGGCGACTCCTCGGGTCCCACGGACCTACGAACCGTGACACCGAGATCCTGCTCTCAACGGGTTAGCTAACGGCTGAAACGAGGACAGGAGGCGCTCATCGGATTTTCGACCCCGGCTCGGCATCCCCGTGGGTCGTGAGGAGGTCCGCCCGCTCCCCGGCCGCCAGCACCATGCCGTTGGATTCGACGCCGAACAGCTCGGCCGGTTCGAGGTTCGCGAGCAGTACGACGCCCGTTCCGGGGAGTTCCTCGACGTCGTGGAGCTGTCGGATGCCGGCCACCACCTGTCGCGTCTCGACGCCGATATCGACCTGGAGCCGGACCAGCTCGTCGGCCCCTTCGATCGGTTCGGCTGCCGTGATCTCCCCCACTCGGATGTCGAGGGCTTGGAAGTCCTCGAAGCCGATCCGCTCCTCGATGAGGGGTTCGAGGTCAGTTTCGGCCGGCTCCTGCCCACTGTCATCGGCCGATGCCGCGTCCTCGATCCGTTCCTCGAGCTGTTCGTTGAGGGCTTCGACCCGGTCGTCCTCGACTCCCGCGAACAGCTCTTCGGGCTCGCCGAACTCATCGGGTGGTGCCTCGTGCGCGGCGCCCAGCGTGACCTCGCGGACGGACCCCGGTTCCCCGAGCTGGTCCCAGAGCTCGTCGGCTTTCTCGGGGATGGCCGGTGCGAGCAGGACCGCGAGGGCCTTCGTCAGCTGCACGCAGCCCCGGATGACCGTGGCGGCCGCCTCGTGGTCCTCCTCGACCAGTTTCCAAGGCTCGTTCCGCTGGATGTACTCGTTCCCGAAATGGGCCAGATCGATCGCGGCATCAGTCGCCTTCCGCAGCGAGTAGTCGTTGATCGCCGCGTCGAACTCCTGGATCGCCCTCTCGATACGGGCCTCGACCTCCTCGGCAATGGGCGCCTCGGGGGTGCCGTCCCAGTTGCGTTCGGCGAACAGGAGCGCCCGGTAGGCGAAGTTCCCGACGTTGCCGACGAGCTCCCCGTTGACGCGTTCAGCGAAGCGGTCCCAGGAGAAGTCGATGTCGTCCATGAACCCGCCGACAGTGAGGAGGTAGAACCGCAGCAGGTCCGGATGGAGGCCGGTCTCCAGGTAGTCATCGACCCAGATAGCACGGTTCCGGCTGGTCGAGAAAGCCTGGCCCTCGAGGCTCATGAACCCGCTGGCCATGACCGCCCGTGGCTCGTGATAGCCGGCGCCTCGGAGCATGGCCGGCCAGAAGACGGTGTGGTGCTGGATGATGTCCCGGCCGATCACGTGGACGATCTCGCCGTCCTCCTTCCAGGTGCGTTCCCAATCGTACGCGTCGGACCCCACCGATTCGGAGTACTGCTTGGTCGAGGCGATGTACTCGATCGGCGCGTCGACCCAGACGTAGAGCACGAGGTCCTCGCCCCCCTCGCCGGGGTACTCGATCCCCCAATCCATGTCCCGAGTGATACACCAGTCCTGGAGCTCGCCCTCGATCCATTCCCGGGGCTGGTTCTGGGCGTTGGCCGTCCCCTCGAGCCGATCGATGAAGTCCGCGAGGTAGTCCTGGAAGTCGGAGAGCCGGAAGAATTTGTGTTCCCGTTCGCGGTACTCCGCCGGGTTGCCGGTAACCACGCTAGTCGGGTCCTCGATCTCCCCGGGTTCGAGATGCCGCTGGCAGCCCTCGTCGCATTCGTCCCCGCGGGCCGGTTCCCCGCAGTACGGGCAGGTGCCTTCCACGTAACGGTCCGGCAGCGGCTGGTCCTCCTCGGGATCCCAAGCCACCTGGATCGTTTCCTCGTAGATGTGGCCGCTCTCATCCAGCTCCCGAACGATGGACTGGGTCAGCGCGGTGTTGGTCTCGTCGTGGGTATGCCCGTAGTTGTCGAAGTCGATGTTGAACCGGGGGAAGGTCTCCGCGTACTGCTCGTGATACCGCAGCGCGAACTCCTCCGGGTCGATGCCCTCCTGCCAGGCGTTCACGGCGACCGGCGTCCCGTGCATGTCCGACCCGGACACGAACGCGGTCTCCTGTCCCAGCGTCCGGAGGGCCCGGGCCATCACATCGCCGCTCACGTAGGTCCGCAAGTGGCCGATGTGTTGGTCGCCGTTTGCGTAGGGCAGCCCGCAGGTCACCACCGCCGGGGCGTCGGTGGGGAACGGCTCGTGACTCATGCCCTCCCGTCCCGCGCTGCCCGGTGTAAATCCGCCGGTTTCCTCGCGCCGACCGACCCTGCGGCGCGATTAGGTCGTCCGAACACCACATAACTCACCACAGAGGCGTCTACCGCCGCCAACTCCACAGTGCCTCTTGCTCATCCGGCTCCGGGCCGCCCCATGCAATAGCGTTGGTGGGGGCAAGGGCTCGAGCGGAAACTGACGGTCTGGCTCACGACGGTCCTCGCCCGGCTGTCAGTCCCCACCGGTCTCTTAGAGACCACTCAGAACCGCGGCCGCCGTGGCGGTGGCGCGATTCCTCCCGATCTAGATCAAGGAGGCAGTCGGCTTCACCGGGGCCTGTACGGTCTGGAGAACTGCCGCCGGAGGGCACCTGAGTGGCGCAGCATGAGGAGTGACGGACCAGGTATACGGTGTGTCTGCGGCCCCGATCAGTGCCGAGGGGAGGGCCGCCGGAACCGGGACGGCTGGACGCTCCGTATCGGACGTAGAAGGGTCCGAGGGGTCCGCGTCGTCCACCGTCAAACCTCTACCGTCCCGTCAGTCCCGCGAGCTGTGATCCTCTCGGATCGATTCGAGTATGTACTGCTGCTCGACGCGCTTGACCTCGTGCTGGACGTCCCGCACGGCGTCGATGTTCGCACTGATCGACGAGATGCCCTCGTTGACCAGGAAGCGCACCATCTCCGGCTTCGAGCCCGCCTGGCCGCAAATACTGGTCCGAACGTCGTGGTCACGACAGACACGGATTGTCCGCTTGATCAGCTCGAGCACGGCCGGATGGAGCTCGTCGTAGAGATCGGCCACCTGCTCGTTGTTCCGATCCACCGCCAGGGTGTACTGCGTGAGGTCGTTCGTCCCGAAGCTCGCGAAGTCGATCCCGGTTTCGACGAGCTCCTCGATGGTCAGCGCGCTGGCCGGCGTTTCGATCATCACGCCCCAGGTCCGCTTCTCGGGATCGATGCCGGCGGCCTGCAAGTGCTCACGGGCCTGGTTGACTTCCTTGGCGCTGTTGACGAGCGGGAACATCACTTCCACGTTGTCGTAACCGAGCTCGTAGAGGCGCGCGAACGCGGCCAGCTCGTGCTCGAGGACGTCCGGCCGGTCGAGGCTCCGGCGGATACCGCGGTACCCCAGCATCGGGTTGTGCTCGTCGGGCTCGTCGTCGCCGCCTTCGAGCTGCCGGAACTCATCGGTCGGCGCGTCGAGGGTCCGGACCCGAACCGGACGCGGGTAGAACTCGTCCGCCACGGACCGCACGCCGGTGATGATCTCGTCCACGTACGACCGGGCGCCCTCCTCCTGGATGTATCGCTCGGGCGTCATTCCGGTCGAGAGGACGAGGTGCTCGAGCCGAAGCAGGCCGACGCCGTCGGCACCCGTCGCCGCCGCCCGCTCGGCGGCCGCCGGGATCGATACGTTGACCTTGACCTCGGTCGCCGTCATCGGCTTCACCGGCGCCTTCGGGCGGGCTTCCTCGATCGGTTCCCGTTGGGCCTCGGGACGGGTCTCCCCGCGGCGGACATGGCCTTTCTCGCCGTCGATCGTGATGGCCTCGTCGTCGCTCAGGACGTTCGTAGCCGTCTCGGTGCCGACGACGGCCGGGACCCCGAGCTCGCGGGACACGATCGAGGCATGCGACGTCATGCCGCCCTCGTCGGTGACGATCCCGGCCGCCCGCTTCATCGCGGGCACCATGTCGGGCGTAGTCATTTCGGTCACGATGATGTCGCCAGCGGCGACCTTGTCGAGTTGGTCGAGCTTGTCGACGATCCGAACCGCGCCCGACGCGAGCCCCGGACTCGCGCCGAGCCCGCGGAGCAGTATCTCGTCATCCTCGTCGCCGCCATCGGCTGAGGCCGAGGGGCTCTCGGTGGCCTCGATATCGCCCGGCTCGGAGATCGTCGTTATCGGCCGCGACTGCAGCATGAAGACCTCGCCGTCGGCGATCGCCCATTCCACGTCCTGGGGCTGCCCGTAGTGGTCTTCCACGATCTCGCCGAGCTCGACGAGGTCCGCGATCTCCTCGGCGTCGAGAACCTGCGCGCGTCGCAGGTCCTCGGGCACGTCCTCCATGACCGTCTCGCCAGTCTCGGGATCACGGACGCAGCGGACCTTCTTCTCGGCCACCGTCGTGTCAGTCACTTCGGCGCTGGCTCGTTCGACGACGTAGTTGTCGGGCGACACCGAGCCCGACACGACGGCCTCGCCGAGGCCCCAGGCGGCCTCCAGGATCATCCGCGGGTCGCCGGTGGAGGGGTGGCTCGTGAAGAGGACCCCGGACTTCTCGGCGTCGACCATCCGCTGAACCACGACGGCCATATCAACCGCCTCCGCGCCGAACCCCTGCTGGTTCCGGTAGTAGATGGCCCGCTGGGTGAACAGGGAGGCCCAACACTCCTTGATGCACTCCAGCAGGTCGTCGCGATCGACGTTGAGGAACGTTTCCTGTTGTCCGGCGAACGACGCATCCGGGAGGTCCTCGGCGGAGGCGGAGGATCGGACGGCCACGAACGGATCGTCGCCGAACTCATCGTACGCCGCTAGGGCCTCGGAACGCAGTTCCTCCGGGATCGGCGTCTCGAGGATGAGTTCCGTGGCCCGCTCGTGCGCTTCCGCCAGCGCGGCGGAGTCCTCGGGATCGACCTCGACGGCCGATCGCAGGTCGTCGCCGAGCCCGGTCTCCTCGATGAAGTCCCGGTAGGTATCCGTGGTCACCACGAACGCGGCCGGCACCGGCAGACCGGCGTCGGTGAGCTCGCCGAGCGAAGCGGCCTTGCCACCGACCGAATCCAGGTCGCCCGACCGGATGTCCGAGAGCCAGCGGATTGCCATAATGGTCTGGACGAGGGCTCGTCCACGCGAGTAATGAACGTTCCGACATGTCGGGTTTCACCCTGCTGGAGGGCGCCGATCAGATCGTTCGTCGATCGGCTAGTCCGTTGGACAACATCCGGGCCAGTGCGTCCCACCTATTTTTGTCACGCCGCTGCGACCGGAACCCATGGAATACGCCGAGACACTGAAATGGACCGGCGTCTACGCGGGGCTCTGGGTGGTGGCCGGGCTGCTCGGTGGACTGATCATCGTGGTGGGCATCGCGATCGGGGGCCTCGCCGGCGTGGGCGCCTACCAGATGACGCCGTTCAGCCTGCGCTTGGCGTTGTATCCGACCGGCGGTTTGCTGGTCATGCTCTTCGGCGTGTTCGTTTGGCAACTCGGGACGACCGCGGCGCTGCTCCACGTCATCGTGAGCGCCTCGGAACGGCGCCTGTCTGCGGCACTGGACACGGAGAGCGTCAAGAGCGATATCCTGAGCGTCCTCGACGATCGGTTGGCCGATATGCACGACGACATACGGGACACCCGCCGGTTCGTGAGCGACGCTGGGTCGGGCGACGCCGAGGGCTTCGAGTTCGAATAACCGATCGTCGATCCGCGCCTCGGGATCGCCTGGTCCGAGACCGTCCCCCCGTTTGTTCCTCCGTGTCGCCGGACTAGATCTTCGAGTTCCTCCGCCCTGGCGAACGCCGTACCAGATCGGTCACTCCGGATCCAGCACTGATTCAACCGGCGATCGAACCGGAAGCGAGGACCGACCGAAGGCGTCAGACTTCGAGGATGTCGTCGGCGGCCAGGTCGGGCACGGCTAGTTCGCCGTCGACGGCCGTCACGGCCCGCCCGCCGACAGAGACCGTATCATCCAGCCGAACCCGAACGACTCCCGGCCGGTCGACGAAATGGCCCTGCTCACAGACGATCTCGTCAGGCATCGGCGAAAAGGCCCCGACGTGCCTCAGGTAGCCGGCGACCGCTCCGCTGGCGGTGCCGGTCACCGGGTCCTCGTCGATGCCCAGGGGCGCCCCGAAGAACCGGCCGTGCAGCGTCGCGTCCGCCTCCAAGGTATCGAAGGTGAAGGCGTAGACGCCGTCGGCCCCGACCTGCTCGCAGAGATCGATCACCGCGGCCCGATCCGGATCGACATCGCCGAGCGCGCCGAGGAACGCCACCGGCACGATCAGCGCTGGGACCCCGGTGGTCGCCCGGGCGAGGGGGAGCTCGACGTCGGAGATCGCCGCCGGTTCGAGGGCCAGTGCCTCGGCCACGGTCTCGATAGCCACCTCGACATCACGGACTTCCGGCGGCTGCTGGGTCATCCAGATCACGCCGTCCTCGCCGACGTCGATGTCGAGAACCCCCACGTTCGTCTCGAAAGAATGTGTGCCGGCGTCGATGGTCCCCGACTCGAACAGTTGGGCATGGGCGGCGACCGTCGCGTGGCCGCAGAGGTCGACCTCGACCTCCGGCGTGAAATAGCGGAGCCGTCGATCGGCCGCGTCGGACGATCGCACGAAGACGGTTTCGCTCGCACCGAGCTCGCTCGCGATCGCCTGCATCTGCGGCTGGTTGAGGCCGTCGGCGTTCGGCACCACGCCGGCGACATTGCCGCTCAGCGGCTCGGTCGTGAACGCGTCGACGAGGAGGGCGCGTCGTTGGTTCATACCCGGCTCTCGCCCGGCCGGGGGTTAAGCCTGCAGGTCCACCCCGCTCACGGCGCCCAGTAGTCCCGATGTACGGCCGCTCCCGCCTCCGGGAGTACCGGTCCGAAGACCTCGATGTGCCTTGAGCCGTAGGCGAAGACGTCCGCGGAGGGGACGGCGAAGTCACCACCGGCCAGTTCGGTCACGCGTTCCGCGGAGACCGAATAGCCGACGGCGCCGAGCCCGGCGTGGTAGATGCCGCCCGAACACATCGCACACGGTTCCGTCGAGGTGTACATCACCGTCCGAGAGCGGTCCGCTGGCGACAGGTCGCGGTCCGCCTCCGCGGCGAGCGATAGTTCGGGGTGTTCCCGGAGATCGTCGCGCGTGTTCACGGCGTTCCGGGCTTCGGCGACGATATCGCCGTCCAGTACCAGGAGCGAGCCGAACGGCTCGTCGCCGCGCTCGACCGCCTCGCGGGCGAGCTCGATGGCCCGCTCCATGTACTGCTCGTGATCGAGGGCTGCGAGGTCCATGGCCGCTCAATGCGCCGGGCCCGGAAAACGGGTCCGGCAGGATGCACGCTTAATTGACCACGGTCCACACGCCGACCCATGAGCGAGCTGCCGGACGAGTTCCCGTGCACGATCACCAACTGGGACTACATCTACGGCCTCTGTCGGGACGTCTCCAACCAGGTGAAAGCGGCGCCGTTCGAGCCGGACGTCGTCGTCGCTCTCGCCCGTGGCGGCTGGTTCGCCGGGCGGTGCTGCTGTGACTTCCTGGGGCTCGACGACCTCACCAGCTTGAAGATCGAACACTACGTCGGCACGGCGAAGAAAACCGGCGAGCCGGTCGTCCGCTACCCCATGCCCGAAGGGAGCGTCGAGGGCAAGGACGTGCTCGTCGTCGACGACATCGCCGATACCGGCGGGTCGCTGACGCGTGCGACGGAGTACGTGGAGGAGCGCGAACCGCAGGCGATCCGCTCGGCCACCCTCCAGCTGTTAGGGACCAGCGAGTTCGAGCCCGATTTCGTCGGGGAGCGGCTGGATCGGTGGGCCTGGATCGTCTATCCGTGGAACTTCGTCGAGGACCTCGTGGAGCTCATCGAGGGCGTGATGGAGAAAGACGGGGCGGGCCCTTACGCCCCCGACGAGCTTCGCCAGCTGCTCGCGGAATACCACGAGATCCGCCGGATCGAGATGGAGATCGCCCAGCCGGACCGGCTGGACGAAGTCCTCGAGGAAATGCAGCGCCGGGAGATCATCGAGCCGGCCGACGATCGCACCTACCGGCTCGCCTAACCCGCCTCACGCTTCGGAGGCCGCCGCACCTTCCTCCGCATCTGCAGACGGGTCGTCCGGTTGCTGGAGCCAGAGGTCGCCGAACAGGTCGTCCTGCTCCAACCGGAGCTCACCGCGATGACTGAGGAAGAGCACGGCGAGATAGGTCTCGACCCGGGACCCGCCGGCGTCGTCGACCTCGGCGAAGAGGACCTCCTCCCGGCCCGCATCGAAGTGGGTCCGGAGCACCGCGTCGACGTCCTCGATCGTCGCCTCCATGTCCTCGCCGTGCGCCGTGCCGGTGACGTCGTCGATCGTGGGTTCCTCGGCCATCCGCCCCGCGTCGTCGCGGCGGTAGTCGAGGGTCTGGGTCCCCCGCCAGAACCCCTCCGGGGAGCCGGAGGTGTCGTAGGACCGGTGCTGTTTCCACCAGGAGTCCCGCTCCTGCTCGCGGAGCTCCCGAACGAGTTCGTCGAGGGTCTCTGGCGTCCCGCCGCGCACTCGCTTGCGCTCCAGCCGGCGCTCGAGCTCTCTATCGAGCGCCCCGATCGGATCGGGACCGTCGGGAGCGGCCATGGACGGGTCCTCGCGACGGTCGCCCCAGGCGTCGGCGAAGGGGTCGGGCTCTTCCGGCTCGTCGGGCGTCAGGAAGGCGTCGCTCTTCATCCGGAGCAGGACCGACGCGTAGAACAACGCCCGGGCCGACGCCCGAAGGTCGCCGGCGTCGAGACGCTCCAGGAACTTGTCGGTGACCTGGACGATGTCGATGTTCCAGGGATCGATCTCACCGTCCTCGGCGAGCTGGACGAGCACCTCGATTGGTTCCTCATCGGCGTCGATCCGGTCGACGGGGTGCTCCTCCCCGGTCCCGCCGCCGTTCTCCTGCAACACGTCCTCGATCATCCGTCCCCCGCACTATCGCCCGTCGAGACCGGTTCGCTGCCCCCGTCGGTCGCGAGTTCGCCTTCCACGTCCGGCGTGCCGTCATCGCCGATCGCGATCCCGGTCACGGCGCTGATGTTGTTCTCCTGCATCGTGACCCCGATCGCCCGCTCGGACCGCTCGAGCATCGCCGACCGATGGGTGACCACGACGAACTGGGCGTTATCGGCCAGCTCGTCGAGCATTTGGCCGACCCGCTCGGCGTTCGCGGCGTCGAGGAACGCGTCGATCTCGTCGAGCGCGTAGAAGGGTGCGGGGTTGTACCGCTGGATGGCGAAGATGAACGCCAGGGCGGTGAGGGACTTCTCGCCGCCCGACATCGCGTCGAGGCGCTGGACCGGTTTGTCCCGCGGCTTCGCTTTCATCGTCAGGCCGGCCTCGAACGGGTCCTGGGGGTTCTCCAGGTGCAGCTCACCCGATCCCGCCGACAGCTGGCCGAAGATCTCGCGGAAGTGTTCGTCGATGCCCTCGAACGCCTCCATGAACGTCTCCTTCTTCTGGGTCTCGTAGCGGTCGATGCGGTCGCGGATGGCCTCGCGCTCCTCGACGAGGGTCGCTTTCCGCTCGGTGAGGTCATCGATGTCCTCCTCCACGGCGTCGTATTCCTCGATCGCGAGCATGTTCACCGGTTCCAGCTCGGACATCTCGGCCGTGAGCTCGTCGATCGTCTCGCGGACCTCGTCGTGATCCGGGATCTCCTCGGGGTCGTACTCCTCGACGGCGGCTTCGAGTTCCTCGATCTCCGCCTCGAGGTGCTCGGCGGCGCGTTCCAGAGACTGGACCCGGTCCTCGGCGCCACGGACGGCTTCCTTGGCGTCGTCGCGTTCGACAGTGGCCTCCCGGAGCTCCTCCCGGAGCTCTTCGCGCTCGGCCTTGAGGTCGGCCAGCTCGTCCTCGAGTTCGGCCACGGCGGCGCGTTTCTCCTCGAGATCGGCCTCCTTCTCCTCGATCGTCGCCCCCAGCTCCTCGATGCGCTCCTGCTGCTCGGCCTTCTTGTTCTGGGCCGTTTCGATAGCCTCGTGGAGCTCCTCGATGGCGTCCTCGGCGTAGCCCCGCTCGAGCTGGAGCTCGTTGAGCGACCCGTCGATATCGTCGAGGCGGTCCTCGAGCGCCTCGATCTCGTCCTGGACCTCCTCGGCCTGGGCCGTCAGTTCCGGGATCCGTGAGTCCTCGAGTTCGCGCTCGATCTCATCGATGTCCTCCCGGACCGCGGCTATGATATCGTCCTGTTCGTCGATCTCCGCCTCGATCTCCTGCATCTCCTCGTCGACCTCCTCGCGTTCCGCCTCGATCGCATCGAGCCGATCGTTGAGGGCCTCGATCCGCTGGTCGAGCTGGTCGCGCTCGTCGTCGACGCGCTCGAGCTTGGCCTCGATCTCGCGGACCGTGTCGGCTGCCTCGGCCTGCTCGTCCCGCGCCTCCTCCAGCTCGGCCTCGATCTCGCTGATCTCCTCGCGGAGGTCGCGCCGTTCCGCCTCGAGTTCGGAGATCCGCTCGGCGACCGCCTGGAGCTCGCCCTCCCCGGAGCCGGAGAAGGAATAGCGGGTCCCCTTTGACGAGCCGCCGGTCATGGCGCCCGAACGTTCGATCAGATCACCGGCGAGTGTCACGAGGCGGAAGTCGCCCATCAGCGAGCGGGCGGTCTGGAGGTTGTCGACGACCAGCGTCGCCCCGAGGACGTAGGAGAAGATCCCCTCATAGCGGTCCTCGAAGTCGACGAGGTTGTACGCGAAATCGATCACGCCGTCGCGGTCCGGCAATCGCGGGAGGTCCCGGCGGTCCATCTCCGTGATCGGCAGGAACGTCGCCCGGCCGGCGTTGCGTGACTTGAGGTAGTCGATGCCCTGCTGACCGACCTCGTCGTCGTCAACGACAACGTTCGCCAACCGCGAGCCGGCCGCGGTTTCACAAGCGGTCGCGTACTGGTCGGGAACGCTCCCCAGCTGGCCGACGGTCCCGTGGACGCCGTCCAGATCAGCCTTGAGGACCGTCGTCACGGCCCGGCCGTAGGACGAGTCGCCGTTCTGATCCGCGGCGGCCTCGAGCTCCGCGTACTCGGCTTGCTTGGCCGAGAGCTCGTCCTCGACGGTGGCGAGGTCCGATTGGCGCTCGGCCTTCCGCTGTTTGAGCCGGCCCACCGCCGCTTCGGCTTCCCCGAGCTCGGCCTCGGCGGTGCCGAGTTCGGCCTCGAGGTCCTCCCGTTCGGCTTCGAGCTCCGGGATGCGCTCCTCGGCATCCTCGAGGCTCTCCTCGACCTCGGACTGTTCGTTCGACCGGCGGCGGGCTTCGTCCAGCAGGCGGTCCTGCTCGCGCTGCAGGTCGTGTTTCTCGGATTTCGCCTCCTCGAGGGCCTCACGCCGCTCGTCGAGCTCGGCCTTCAGGTCCTCGTACTCGGTCCCGATCTCGTCGATCTCGGTTTCGATACGATCGAGCTCGGCCTCCTTGTCCTCGAGCTCCACCTTGACCGAGGCCTGTTCGAGCTTCCGCTCGCGGATCTCCTCGTCGAGCTCGTCGAGCTCCTCCTGCTTGCGGTCGAGCTCCACGAAGGCGCTCCGGCGATCGGCCTCGGCCTCCTGGAGGCGGTCCTCGGCCCCAGAGATCTCGCCCTCGATCCGGGAGATCTCGCCCTTGATGGCCTCCATCTCGCGCTGTAGCTCCAGCTGCTCGTCCTCGCCTTTCCGCTCGATCTCCCGGGAGAGCGATTCGAGCTCCTCCTCGAGCTCCTCGACTGACTCCGTGGCCGCCTCGAGGTCGGCCCGGCGCTCCTCGAGAGTTTCCTCGGCCTCCTCGATCTGTGCCCGGGTGGTTTCGAGCTCGGCGCGTTTGTCCTCGAGCTCCGCCGCCTTGAGGTAGCCCTCGTACTCCTCTTTCTGGTCCCGCAGCTCCTGGTACTGGAGGGCGGTTTCCCGTTCGTCGGCCAGCTGGTCTAACCGGGTCTCTTTCTCCTCGATGCGCAGCTCCGCTTCCTCGATGCGGTCCTTGACGGTTTCGAGCTCCTCGAAGGCGGCCTCCTTCTTCTCGTCGAACGCCGCGACGCCAGCGATCTCGTCGAGGATCTCCCGGCGACGGTACGGCGTCATCGAGATGATGCTCGTGACGTCGCCCTGCATCACGACGTTATACCCTTCCGGCGCGATGCCGGCCTGCGAGAGCAGGTCCCGGATGTCCGAGAGGTTGACCGAGCGGCCCTGGAGGTAGTAGTACGAGTAGTAGTTCGACTCCGTCTCCTTGACCCGGCGCTTGACGCGGATCTCGTCGACGTCGCCGACGTCGTCCGTGCCGGCCGCAGCGACCACTTGTTCCCGGGACAGGGTGCGGTCCTCGTTGCTGAGGACGACCTCGACGGCCGCCTCGTCGGGGCCGTCCGGGCCGTCCTCGCCGGGGTTGTAGATCAGGTCGGTGAGCTTCTCGGCCCGGATCCCGGTCGACCGGGCCAGCCCCAGGGCGAACAGGACCGCGTCGATGATGTTCGACTTGCCGGAGCCGTTCGGCCCGCTGAGGGTCGTGAAATCGTCGTAGAAGGGGATCTCGGTGCGCCGGCCGAAGCTCTTGAAGTTGTCGAGGACGAGCTTCTTGATGTGCATGGGGGGTGGTGGCCGGCGAGGTCAGGCCACGATGATGTCCTCGAGCTCGGCCGACTTGTCCGTGGCGGCTTCCTCGGCGGACCCGTCAGTCGCCGGCTCGGTCTCGGCCGGTGATGGATCCGCGGCCGGCTCGGGTTCCGGATCGCCCTCAGCCTCGAGCTCCGCCTCCAGCTGTCGGATCCGCTCCTCCGCGGAGACAAGCTCCTGGGTCAGGCCCCGGACGGTCGCTTCGAGCTCCGCCAGCCGGGCCGTGAGGTCCCGGTTTCCGTCTCCGGTCATGGCTGGTTCAACAGAGGCCCGCGCGGGACCATAAGCCTGCGTCAGACACCTGGCCGACGGGCGACGCCTGAGTGGGGGTTCGGCGAAACGAGCCACTGCATGCTGGTCCCGGCTTGGCCCACAGCGGTATGCTTTAGCGGGCCCCCGACGAACGCCGGATCATGACCGCGGCGGCAGCCCAGCAGGAGCTCGTGTCCGTGATCGGGCTGGAGGTCCACGTACAGCTCGAAACGGACACCAAGATCTTCTGTGGCTGCTCGACCGATCCGGCCGAGGAGCCCAACACCAACGTGTGTCCGGTCTGTCTCGGCCTGCCCGGCAGCCTGCCGGTCGTGAACGAAGCCGCCGTGGAGGCGGCCGTGCGGGTCGGCAAGGCGCTGGAGGCGGAGATCCCCGGCCAAACCGCCTTCCACCGGAAGAACTACTACTACCCCGATCTCCCGAAGGGCTTCCAGCTCACGCAGTACGACGCCCCGATCTGTGAGTCTGGCGAGCTGGAAATCCGTGTTGACGGCACGCCGCGCGAGGTCGGCATCCAGCGGGCCCACCTCGAGGAGGATCCCGGGAGCCTCCAGCACGTCGGCGGCAGCATCGACACCGCGGACTACGTCCTCGTCGACTACAACCGGGCCGGCACCCCGCTGCTGGAAATCGTCACCGAGCCCGACCTGCGCGGGCCGGCCGAGGTCCGGGCGTTCCTGGCGAAGCTCGAGGAGGTCCTCGAGTACCTGGGGGTGTTCGATAGCGGGCGCGACGGGAGCCTGCGCGTGGATGCGAACATCTCCCTAGTGCCCGGCGAGCAGGTGGACCAGGAGGGAGCGATCGACCCGGCCGATCTCGAGGCCGCGAACCGCACCGAGGTCAAGAACATCTCGAGCCACAGGGGGGCCGAACAGGCGCTCGCGTACGAGATCACCCGCCAGAAGAACGCGCTCGAACACGGCCGCGCCGTCGAACAGGAGACGCGGCATTGGGACGAGGACAAGGGCATCACCCTCTCGATGCGGGCCAAGGAGGCCGAGAAGGACTACCGGTACTTCCGGGAGGCCGACCTCCCGCCGCTCCGAGTGGCCGACTGGCGCGAGACACTCGAGATTCCCGAGCTGCCGGAGGCCCGTCGGGAGCGGTTCCAGGCGGAGTACGGACTCTCCGCCGAAGCGGCCTCGAAACTCACCTCCACCAAGCAGGTCGCGGACTTCTACGAGGCGATCGCGACGGAGTTCGATCCCGACCTGGCCGCCACCTGGGTCGCCGATACCCTGCTCGGCGAACTGAACTACCGCGACCTCGAGATCACCGACGTCGAGGACCGCCTCGACGAGTTCCGGCGCCTCGTGGCACTCGTGGACGACGAGGCGATCACGGCCAAGAACGCCCGAGAAGTGGTCCTCCGGACCATGCTGGACGAGGGGCAGGATCCGGAGACCGTCATCGAGGCGGAGGGCCTGGGCAAGACCGACGAGAGCGCGGTCGCCGACGCGGTTTCCGAGGTGATCGAGGAGAACGCCGAGGCCGTCGCCGATTACCACGCCGGCGAGGAGGGGGCCATCAACTACCTCGTCGGCCAGGTCATGCAGAAGACCGGCGGCAGCGCCGATCCGGGTGACGTCAACGAGCGGCTCCGGGGCGAGCTCGGCGGTTAGGCCTCGAGCATCTCCGCCGGTCGATCGATATCCAGCAGTGCGAACTCCTCGTGGACCTCAAAACAGTTGAGCACGGCCCCGATCCGTTCGGACGGGAAATCGGCTGCCTCGAGGCGTTCCCGGATCTCGGGAAGGGGATCGGCCGGATCCCCGTTCTCGCCGAGACGGCCGATGGATCAGTGCAAATCGTCGGTGAGGGCAGCGTCTTGGTAGAGGGCCGCGTCAGGCCTCGTCCGTGCCGCGATGCGCGCGCCCAACAGGAACACACAGCGGGTGTGATCGATATCGTGTCCGCTCGAATCGCCGCCGATCGGAGACCGCACCCCCTCAGTGATCGCCATTGCATCGACCGACCGCACCGACCGTTCGCGAACCGACGCCTGCAGCGAGTCGGCCTGGGTCATAGCGGACGCTGGCGGCCAGCCCGTCACGCCGGTTCCGTTAATCGGTGGGTTCGGACTCGCCCGCCTGGTCGATGGCGTGGTCCTCGGGCGGTCGCGCGGCGGCCCCCTCGGCGTCCTCCTCGAGGACGCCTTCCTTCCAGCTGCCGACGTTGAACCAGACGACCCCGACAGCGAAGGCCGCGACCGTCGTGGCGGCGAACCCCCACCACAGGCCGGCCGCCCCCAGCCCCAGCGGGAACGCGAGCAGCGCCATGACCGGGATCCGGAACACCCACCGCGAGAGCAGCGAGAGGACCATCGCGTGTTTGGTGAACCCGGCACCGCGGAACGCCCCCTGGATCACCATGAGGCCCCCGAAGAAGCCCCAGGAGAACGCCACGATGCGCAGGAACTGGACGCCCTCGGCGATGACGTCGACGTCGGCGATGAAGATCCGCATGAGCCCGGCGGGGAACGTGAACGCCACCGCGCCGAACCCAAAGAGGGCGAGCATCGCGGCGGCGGTCGCTCGCCAGGCCACCGTCTCCGCCCGGTCCGGCGTCCGGGCGCCCAGGTTCTGGCCGACGCCGGTCGCCGCGGCCTGCCCAACGGCCCCCGACACCGTCCAGGAGACCGACATCATCCGGAGGCCGATGCCGTAAGCCGCGGTGACGATCGGGCCGAACCGGGCCACCAGGGCGGCCATCGCCACCGCGGCGAGGCTGCGGAGCAGGCCGTCGGCCGTGCCGGGATACCCGATCTCGATGAGCTTGCGGAGCACCGGCGGGTCGGGGCGGAGGTCCCTGAGACGGAGCCGAATGCCCCATCCGCCGTGCAGCAGGATATAGAACCCCACCACCGCGGCGAAGCCACGCGAGATGAAGGTCGCGACCGCGGCCCCGCGGACGCCTAGCGCGGGCACCGGGCCCCAACCGAGGATGAAAAACGGGTCGATGACGATGTTGAGGACGGCCGAGACCGCTACGAGCCACATCGCGGTCTTCGTGTCACCGGCCGCCCGCAGGACCGCCCGGAACGCGAAGAAGAGGAACGTGAACGGGATCGCCGCGAAGATGATCTCGATGTAGGCGATCGACAGCCGGAACACCTCCTCCCGAGCGCCGATGGCCCAGACGAGGGGGTGGCGGAGCGTGTACCCGAGGAGCGCCAACCCGACGGCCACCGCCACCGTCAGCACGACGGTCTGGCCGACGGCGTGCTCCGCCGCGCGGTCCTCGTCGGCGCCGATGTGCTGGGAGACCAGCGCGACCGCGGCGGCCGTGATCCCCATCGCCACGGAGACGAACAGCCACGCGGTCGGGAACATCAGGGAGACGGCCGCCACGGCCTCGGCGTTCAACCGCCCCACCCAGAACATGTCCGCCAGGTTGTAGGCGGTCTGCAGCAGGTTCCCGACGACGAGCGGCCA